>JAFGGQ010000084.1 GCA_016930435.1 bacterium | reverse complement strand
TCCCTCGCAAACGTCGCAGATACTGACGCCCAGAATATCGCCGGGTTCAAGGCATTCGCGTATCGGGAACCATTCACTAAAGCAGGGTGGCCAGGTATCTGTAGTATCCAATGCTTCAACGTGAAAATAGACCATCCCATCAGCATAATTTTCTGCGCAATCGGCTATTTCCCAGATACCATGCACGGTTGCCCCTGAAGGCCAGGGTTCCGGATGGTGGTATTCGATATTGATAACCGGGTAAAAACCGAACCAGAATTCCACATCGTCGTAGTTCAGTTCCACCGTATCAATAGACCCATCATGTATTATTTCCAGCCATCCGGAAAAACTCAGAGTATCCCAGCACATTTCCGGGCAGAAATCCCCCGCGGGACCGAAATCCATCGCTATACCGGCATTGGCAGGTACCTCCCAGGCTCCAACATGGGGAGTAACCCCTAATAATAGGGGTGAACAATCCGGCGGCAGGGAATCACAATAGTTAAAAATATGACAATCATGGCTGCGGTTACCGGAGAAATCAGAGGCATAAATACATACTTCAACGGCTTCCCGTGAAACGATAATGCGAGGGACGGTGTATGAAAGCGAATATCCCCCGCATTCATTGGGGTAGAAGGTAAGGTAATCTAATATGTTCAATGTGTCGGTTCCATGAATGGCGACCGCTTCGATGGACTCCAGATCGACTCCGCTGGAATATAAAGCTCCCTCACAAACGTCGCAGATAGTAACCCCAAGGCTTTCACCCGGTTCGAGACAACCTTCAGCTGGATACCAGTTACTGAAGCATGGAGCCCAGATATCATCGAGGGTGGCGCAAAAATAAATATTTTTATTGGTTACGGCAGAGTTTCCTGCGTTATCCATCATGTAAACGGTTATCATAGCATGGGAGCCCTCGATAGAATAGTAGCTGGAATCGAGCATTACGAACAAGTTGCAAGGTCCGGCGGGATCAATGATCAAACCCTCGCCGGGGTATAATTCATATAAGGTCCCGTAATTATAAAGGGTTACCCGGAGGCTATCCAGGTTTATCCCGGAGCAGACAGGGCATTCGGATCCGGGATCCTGGGGATCAACTATATTAAAATGAATATTGATATCGGGCGGATAGCAGGTATCGCTTCTGGCAGGATGCCAATCCATAGCAAGTGGTGGGCAAGAGTCTTCTTCTTCGGGGACTACGTAAAATGTCCAGCAGTAATTTCCCCAATTTTCATCGCAGTAGTCGGGATTATCTGCTGCTCTAACACAGACTCGCACGGAACCTTCCGGACCGGGAGTGTAGGGAGGATAGCCCAGGGTGCTGTAGGTTAAACGGTTCGTATAAGGGTCCCAGAAAACATGGGGTTCGGAATAAGAATGCCAGAGTCCGGCGTTGAACTGGATTTGTAAAGTTTCGACATTGATACCGCTGTAATCATCGAGGCAGACAACGGATATGAATTCGGGATGAGCTGTAAGTGTTTCCAAATGGCCTGGTAATGGTTCCTGGAAATAGGGGTTACCGAGATCAATTCCGAAGTTCCAGGATAGGGGTGCGTCCGTAAGTGGATTTCCACGCATATCTTCTGCGGTTAAGAGTGATACATTAACAGTAATGCCATCAGGCCATGGGGGATCTTGGTCGAAGACCAGAATAGCATCCATGTGATACCAGGTGAGAGCGGGATGATCGACCCCATATTCAAATCCATTAACGTCGAGGAGAATAGTCTCCGGGTTGATTCCATCGGGATCCTCAATACTGATCACAATGTTTTGGTCAGGGCAGGCACTCCAGGAAAAGTTAAGAGGGGTTATTAGTTCAGCTACAGGACCCGCTGAATCAGGGGGTATAGAGCATCCCCCGGTAGTGAAAGAGATGTGATCGCCGGCGATTAGTCCTGCAAAATCCTCGGCATAAACGCCTACTTTAATTTCGGTGCATTCCGGGAAGGGGTGCAGAGGATCGTTATAGAAAATCGAATAACCTGCGCAATCGATGGGAGTTAATCCTAAGCTTGAGTGGGGTATCAGAAGGGTATCTGCCCCAAACACTATTAAAAGGTGTATTGTTTCGGGGTTCACTCCGGAGATATCTTCTCCCCGGCAGTCCAGAATATCCACAGTGATTGCAGTATTCGGCGGAATGTTGACTGCGCCGGGGGAGGGGTTCCAGTTCTGAAAATATGGTGGACTCGTATCCAGCAGTTCGGCCCCGAATATAGGACAAACTGATCCAATGGCCCCAAAAATTGAAATAATCAAAATACAAAACGAAATAAACCTTACAAAGTTGTTCGGGATGATCTTACTTAGTCCCATTTTAATCCTCCTTGCCTTATTATCATTGAGGCATGTTTATATTTTTTTTGAGGTTATGTTTTTTTCTCTAATTTTCCTGGCCCTTAATTAAAGCTTTGCCATCTTAAGTATCAACTATTGTGCCAAAAAACCTGTATCATTACTATACTATTGAATAACAATAAGTTATAATAGCTGGATGAATGCCGGGTATCTCCTTCTCCCTTGAAAATTGTTATATAAATATAACTATACTTTGGTATATTATTGCTATATTCAATTGATATGAAATGAAATATGCAAATATACTATTATTATTTAATTGTAACATTGTTATATTAGCATTACTTTAAGTGGTATTTTTTAATCAGGTGGTGCAGTCTGCAGCGGTTTATTCCGAATCTATCCGCAGCTATTGTTATATTTCCCTGGTAATCCGCGAGTAATTTTTGAATTATCATTTTCTCGTATTCCTCGGATAAACTTCTTTTTATCTCTTTGAGCTCCTCCAGGTTGCGGGGGTTCGAATATTTATGGAAGGACTCTGGTTCTGCGTGATGATCGGGTGAGCCCTGGAGGTAATTTGGCAGTTGCTGGGGGGTAATTATGTCCGATTCTGAGAATATTACCATTTCTTCCACGGCATTTTCCAATTGACGGACATTTCCGGGCCATGGGTATTCTTTAAGGATTCGATTAACCTCAGGATTTAATCCCCTTATATTCTTATTGAATTTGTCCCCTGCTTTTTTGATGAAGTACTCGGATAGCAGTGGGATATCTTCAAAACGTTCACGGAGGGGTGGAATCTCTAATCGGATAGCTGCCAGACGGTAGTAGAGGTCTTCCCGGAACTGGCCGTTTTTCATCAGTAACTGGAGATTCTTATTAGTAGCGGATAGAATACGTACATCCACCGAAATATCCTGTAATCCACCTACTCTCTGAAAGCAGTGGTCCTCGATTACACGGAGCAGCTTAGCCTGGAGTGCAGGACTGAGATCGCCGATCTCATCAAGGAAGATGGTGCCACCCTGTGCCACTTCAAATTTACCGGGTTTGTCTTTAACTGCTCCTGTAAAGGCTCCTTTGTTATAACCGAATAACTCACTTTCCAGAAGCGTTTCGGGTACTGCTGCACAGTTCAAAGCTACAAAAGGATTTTCCCGACGGTCGCTGTTATAATGGATTGCCTTAGCTATAAGATCCTTACCGACCCCAGTTTCACCCAGTATCAAAACGGTAACATCCTGATTACAAATAACCTGCAGTTTGTGGTACAGAGCCTGCATAGGGGGGGATTCCCCGATAATATTATCGGAACTGAAACGGCCCTCCAGCTCCTGGCGGAGAAAAAAGTTACGCTCTTTAAGCTGGTAATAAGTCCGGGCATTTTCCAGGGCGATACCAGCTTGATCAGCCAAAGCGGAGAGTATCTTCAGGTCTTCTTCCGAAAACTGAGCTGATCCATAGGAGGCGTCCGTATAAATAACTCCCTCTATTTTATCCCTTACGCGTATGGGAACGCAGAGAACTGTTTTTAAATCCAGATCAATAATGCTCTTTTGAATTGACAGGGTATCCTCGTCGGATATACTTTCGGCAATGCGGGATTTACCTCCTATAAATACCTCATTTACGATGGTATGGGAAAACCTTGCCCTATCACCACTCAGGGTTTGGCCATGTGAATCCAGGGCTACCTTCAACTTCAGATCACCCTCTTCGTCCAACAACAAAAAGCCTCGTTCAGTCTGGCTAACCTCCAGGAACTTCTCTACTATCAAATTCAAAAGGGCATCTGGTTTTAAGGTGGAATTGAGTGCTTTGATAACCTCAAATAGTCTATCGGTTTTGGCATTCATGGTTGAATCTCTCTTATTTAGTGTATTCTCTTTAAGGGTTTTTAGCTTTTCCAGCCAGGGTTTATGATTAAGTATCAGGAAGGATTCCCTGGCTTCCTCATAAAAGCTAATAAAGTCTTTATCCCTATTTTGTAACAGGGCTTGCCTTGCCGCCAGAAAATAACCGGCAGCACGAAAATAGAAGTACTGTTTGTTCCGAATCCGGAAGTCCTCGATGTTCCCGGTGGCATTTTCGAATTCACCAAGATCCAAAAAGAGCTGGGTCTGATAAAACAGCGTTAGTGCAATTCCTTCAGGTGATTGAATCTCCCGGAACTTGCCTATTGCCTCGTTGAAATAGGGATATGCCCCCTGCTTTTCATCAAGAATGTATCTGATTACTCCCTGGAAAAGTAAATGATAAGCCTCTATTTCCGGGATGTCCGGATGGTTTTTTAATTGGCTTGTCAAACTCCTAAGAATTTGAGGGTCCTCCGAATAAACTGCAATAATACATTTCTGGAGCAGTATTTTTTGTTTCTGAGACTCAGTTATCAACACTTCCTCTTTAATGAAATCATCCAAAACCTTATTTGCCTTGGGGAAATCTCCAGTTTGGAGTAACCATTTGGCCTGCTGAAGAGTATAAATAAAATGGTATTTGGTGGTTTTAATTTTTTTAAGGAGTTGTTCTGCTTCTTCCATAGCCTTTTGAACGAAAGCCAACTTTCCTTGCCTAAGATAGAGCTCCGTCAGGTTGATCAAATTCGTAAAGAGATAAGGGAAAGCATTATGTTTTCTCGATATACTAGCGGAATGCTGGAAAAATTCATGGGCAATTTCCAGATTGTCCAATATAAGATTAACCTCGCCCAGATTGAGCATCAGGGTCGCCTGCATCTTGATATGGTCTGTCTCTTGAGCTAATCTTAGGGATTTCTCAAAGTGTTCGCGAGCTTCCGGTAGATTGTTCAAACGTAAAAGGACGCTTCCCAGGTTGTTAAGCGTCCGCATAATACCCTTGGTATATTGTTGCTCATCTTCTAGTTTCAAGGCTTCCCGGTAGTATGTCAGGCACTTTTCCGGGATCCCCTCCTCGAAGTAGGTTACTCCCAAATCATTGTAAATATCAGCAAGTTGATCAGGGAGGTTATACTCTTTTGCGATTTCAGCAGCTTTCTGGTAACTCTCTCGGGCGGCATGGTAATTGCCGATATCCTTTTGCATCAGACCTATGATCTTCAAGGGTTTAATTGTATGTTCCCGCTCTCCCTGTTCGTTCTGAATTTTAATATAAAGCTCATAATTACTTATAACCAATTCGTAGTTGTATTCTTTCCTTGCTTTTTCAGCAGCTAATTCGGCGTATTTTAGGGCATTTTGAATATCGTTAGCCTGGTAAAAGATAAGGGCGAGTTCGGCCAACCAATCCTGACATTGTTCCCATTCGGAAACAGCCCCGGCCAATCTCAGACAATAAGATTCCAGCTCCCTTTTTTTCCAGCTTGAGCGTACAGGTTTCAGAAGCCCGAAGGAGGCGAGCGAATAATTGCCTTCAGTTTCCGTGTCTTCCTTGACCAGATTAACTGAAAGCAGTACGGAAAGGGCATCCGCCAGTTGGTGAGGGGAGGGTAGTATTAATTCAAGAAAGCTATAGGGAAGAGTTCTTCTGACCAATGTAAAGGCTATTAGTAATTCTCTTTGCTGATCTGATAGTTTTTGTAGTGTATTAGCAATAGATTGTTTATTTGTCAATTTATCCTGAATGGTTTTACCGGCTCGATATTCCCATCCGGATAGTGTTTGCAGTAATTTATCACAAGCTAATAGTTGTACAAGTATTTGCCTGATTTTGCCAGGGTGTCCTTTGGTTTGATGGTAAAGAAAACTAACCAGGTCATCTTTACCCTTAAGTGGATTAAATAATGATAGTAAATATTCGGCAATTTCAGAAGATGAAAAATTTTTCAATTCTATCTGGAAATCAGAGTTTCTGACCAAATAATCTGTCTCCGCCTTGGATTGGTCGTCAATGGCATAAACGACCAAAAGTTTGCTTTCCCTGGGCTTGCTTGCTACAAGGCTTTTCAGAAAGGGATGTTGAATATGGTCAGGCCAGAATATCACGCATGGTTTTTTTGCGCATACCTCGAACAGGAATTGGATGAGTGCATTCCAAAATACTTTGCGGGTTTCCAGACTCCTTTTACCATCGGGCACACCCTGTTTTTGTATAAATGGATGCTCCTTCATCGAGGGTATAAAGTGCAAAAAGTCAACCAGGTATTTAGTCAGGATAGGTTCCACGCCGGGTTTCAGGAATGGTTCAACAATCTGATAAAAAAGGTCCAAATTGTTTGGTTCAACCCAGATAAAGGTTCCTTCCTGCAATTGTACAAGTGGTTTGAACTCCTGCATTAACCTTTTTTTGCCCAGACCTTCTTCTCCGGTGAGGGCGATAGCTGTTATCTCACCTAACTGATTGAGGGTATTCTGCAATAGTTTTATCTGGGCAGTTCTTCCGGTCAGTTTGCCCTGGGGCAGGTATTTGTTCTTACATGATTTTCCTTTAAGTGGTTTATTCAGCAGTTTAAGCAATTGAACCCTGAGTTGGTAGGCATTATTAATGCGGTCATAAGGGTTTTTGTTCAGGAGGGACTGTATCAGCCCGGAGAATTGAGGGTTTGTATCAGGATTTAACAGCTCAAGTGGCGGGGGTTGAAATTCCAGTTGCTTTTTTATTATCTGCAGGGGTTGCTTATCCCCGAAGGGATTAGCTCCGGAGCAGTATTCATAAGCGATTATGCCCAGGGAGTAAAGGTCTGCCCGATGGTCGAAGGGTTCATTGCGGATCCTTTCGGGTGATAAGTACGGAAGTGTTCCTGAAAGCTTTTGGCTCTTTCTGCCGCCCCGATATGCAAGGCCAAAATCCAGCAACACCAGCCGGTTATGTTCTTTGAAAATATTGCTGGGTTTTAGATCCAGGTGTATGATACCCCAGGAATGAATGAACTCCAAACCCTGGCAGATCTCTATAAGATATTCAGCTACTGTTCCCCAATCCTGACCACGGTGAATTTCGGCAAGTGCTTTGCCCTTAAGGTATTCCATTGTAAAATAATAATCGCTATCAGACCCGCCGAAATCATGTACTTTAACTACTTGTGGATGGGAAAGCTGTGCCATCAGGTAGAATTCCCGTTTGAAATGACCCAGCATCAGCGAGTTCCTGATATCCGGGGAGAGCACTTTTAGGGCTAACTGAGTGGGAGTACCAGCTACATCCCGGACAAGGAAAACCTTGCCCGTCCCACCCTCCCCTAAAACCCTTGTTACCGTAAATTTATTGAAGAGCACAGCCATATTATTATATAGAATTACTATTTATAGATATATTCCAATAATATACTCTCAATCAGAATTCGCTCTGGCTAAGTTCAAATAAAGCTAAGTGGAACGGGCTTATAATAAGCGAATTCTCCAGCCCGGTTCGGTAAGTTCGAGGTTGATACGCCTCTTTTCCTTCCACTGGTTACCCTCCCAGTCCTCAAGTTCGAGGATGAATATAAGCTGGCAATAACCCTGAATATAGTCATAATTGATATCAAGGATACGATAGAGGGATGCTTTTTTCCAATCTGGAGGGGAGAAGGTTATATTTTCGTAAACCAATTCTACGACCAGGTTAGAATCCAACCGGGAAAGTGCATTCCAGAAATCGTAAACCACTTTCTCGGGGGCCTGGATATGATGGCCAAATATTTCTGCGATCTTGTCCACTTCACGAGGTTCCCATAACCTTTTAGCGATCTTGCGGTAATATTCAATATTATCCTGAACGCCCATTGTTTCTTTTAGCCGGGCGATCTGCAGGTATGCTTCTGCCACGAAATAGCGATGGGCAATAGTACTGCTGTTGTACCATTCATTAGGGTCATTGGAAAATTTAACCGCAACCTTTTCATAAGTTTCCAGCGCTTTTTGGAAATTTCCCCTTTCAAGGAATAATTCTGCCAGTTGATTATAATGTTGTGGCCGGCTTAAGGGAGCAAGCTCAACTGACCGGGAAAAGTACTTGAGAGCTTCACTTGACCGTCCGGCGTTAAGGTAGTAGGAGCCAAGTTCATAATGGTAATCTGCGGAATATGGTTCCCATTTAATCGCTTTACTGGAATATTCAAGCCAATCAAGGGGTTGGTTGGTGGTTTTATAAGTTTGAGCCAGGGCATTGCAGTATTCCCCGGATAAAGGATTGAGCTGATGAGCTCTTTTAAACTTCAGTTCAGCCTCCCCGTAATAGCCTTCATTTAGGAGCATAACGCCGGTTTGATAGTAATGTTCAGCATAATACCGGGTCAGGATAAGGGTAGCGGTTAATATTGCCAGGATAATCAGGAAAGCTCTTTGGAGAATACCCTTACCGGGTTTAAAATGTTCTTTTGGGGCACCAAGATTGATGGCCAGTCCGGAGATGAACCAGAAAGGCATGGTGATAGCGCAAAATGTCCAATCGAAATCGACCAGGATATGAAAAAGAACCGCCAAAAGGGCAGCTAAGGATCCACCCAGGAGTATCCGTATTTCATCCTTCGTCCGTAATGTCCTTTTGATAAGAGTGAAAATCAGGGAACCCAATAAAAAAAGGAATAGGATTAATCCAGGTATTCCCATCTCGGTGGTGATCTGAAGGTATTGATTATGAAGGTATTTTGAAAGATAGGTAGAGGTTCGGAGGTATTGTGGATAGACAGAGCTGTAAGCATTAAGTCCAACGCCCCTGAAGGGATGGTCCCGTATTATCCGGAGTGCCCCTTTATACATGGTTATGCGGTCCCCAAAAGATTGTTCCTGTTTTTCTATATCCTCTGATATCTGGCTGATGGTTTGTACTTTGCGGAAGAGGTTCCTTGGAGGTGAAAAGAGCGGGGTAATGATAAGTGAGAGAAATATAGCCAGGAGGATATAGACCAATGCTTTACGCGTAATAAATTTCGCTGCCAGCGCGATCCAGATCAGGAATGCTGGTAAAAATGACAGCCAGGCACCCCGGGAATGTGTCAGTATCAGCGCTTGTCCCCCCAGCGCGAACAGGCAGATAAAGAAAACCCGCCAGCCTTTTTTCTCAAGTGCGATCATGGACAGTATTAGGGGGAGGATCATGATAAGGTAACCCCCCATAGGATTCTTCCAGTAAAAAGTACCGAAAAAGTACTGGATCATATCACTGGTAGTATCAATGCTTGATATCCTGGGAAGCAGGAAATAATAGTAACCAATGAGCAGGATGGCCATGCTGCCCAGTAAAAAATAGCGTAAAAAATTTTTTAAAATATGGGGATCAAGATTAATTCGCAGTCCAAGCAGGAATATCATAAAATAAGAGCAATATAGTATCAGCTCCTCAACGGATTTATCCGGCGAATGAGAACTTATGGTACAGTATAGAGCCCAGAGCAGAAATAGCAGCCAGGCAGCAAGGTAAGGCCGGGAAAAGTCCAACCGGGTTTTTGAACGGCTTAGATGGAGCATAAACAATCCACAGATGGCAACCACGCCGATAGCTTTGGGATAGGCCTTCCAGCCTCCTCCGGAAAAGGCCAGGAGAAGGAACAGGATAGCAAGCAGGGCAATGATGGTTTTATTCATGATAATCACCAGTTATTTTTTTATAACATATAGGGGCAAAAAAAATTTATGGTTTATCGTTCCCGGTTTTCTTCTATATAAGCGATAGCTTCAATCTCGACCTGGACTCCTTTGGGCAGACTACTGACTTCAATGGTCGCCCTGGCTGGTGGGTGATCCTTGAAGTAACGATTATAAACCTCATTCATTTGTGAGAACTGGCCCAGGTTGGTCATATAAACGGTAGTTTTTGCGATATCGGCTAAAGTCGCACCGGCAGCTTTTAGGACGCTTGCAAGGTTTTTAATCACCATTTCGGTTTGAGCTGCGATATCACCCTCCACAATTTCACCGTTCATTGGATTGATAGGTATTTGGCCGGAGAGAAATAATAATGAACCCGCTCTGATGGCTTGACTATATGGCCCTACCGGCTCAGGAGCATTGGGAGTATATACTATTTTCATAAGGGGAAATTAATTGCTTTTATTGAACAGTTGTTTGATACGCCACCAGGTAGTTTGTCGGATGCTGGCGGTAAGCAGGGAATTTATCTCAGTTGTTATATGGGAAAGATCCAGGGTGGTTTCCTTTAGGCGGACGATACCATTCCGATCCACTATATAGGTAACCGGCAGGAGATCGTTGGAATCCTTGTAGTCCCCCCAGGTCGCGCCATCGGGATCAGCAAGCAGGGTATAGGTAGCGCCTGTTGTCCTTTCCCAGTTCCCCAGTCCTTCCCAGGTAAGTCCCTCCATTATAGAAATAACCTTAACTTCCCGGGGATTGTACTGCTGCCATATCTGGTCCTCTAATTGCCGGGCCAGGATAAGGCAACCGGGCTGACGGTTATCCATAAAGGCTAATACAATAATACTGCCTTCCATCTGGCTCAGGGAAACGCTGGAACCATCTGTGTTACGGAGATTGAAATCAGGAGCTTCTTCACCAATACCGATTATGGTTGAAGCGATTGCGGTGGCTAAAAGTAATAAAGTTAAAAGTAATCCCGATATTTTCATAATATGCCAACTGGTAATTTATTATTAAATATATTAATTGTTATCTAACTGTCAAGAAAAAACCTAAATATATTGTTAATATCCCATTGGGTTGACTCACAGCTTTTTTAGCACAACCCATTCCTTGGATATCTTTGCCCTGTTCTCAATCAGGCTCTTAAACTGAGGATAGTATTCCGCTTCCAACCAGCATTCAGTTCTGAAATAATGGTCGTTGAATTTGACCGTCCCGTTTTCCCGGGATATCTCAGCGTTATAACCTACCCGGTCATCTCCGTAGGACACGCTGGATGCTATATAATAAACCTCATATCCTTGTGGTAATTGGATCTCGATGTGGTTTTCCAGATCCATCAGGGTTCCGTAAAACAGGGGATATGTTCGGGAGGGGGCTCCAACGCCGTAAGCGGAATACTTGATAGACGGGAAATTGAAAGCAAGGATTTCCTCACCGGCAGTAATCGCAAAATTAGGAATTCTGAACCTCAACACCAGATTAATATTATCAGCAAGTGTTTTGTATCCCTCTAAAGTATAGTCAATAAGCACTGCCCTGTCATCGATCTCCTTGACCTTATCCTCAAAATAATTATCGTTTTCTTCGGTCTTGTTGTACTTTAGAGCCCGGTAAGTGCTTTCAGCCGTACCATCCAGTAAGATATGCTGTTCAACTTCAACGGACCCGTCTGTTTTCATGATAACATCGAGCTTGTTAATTGACCCGTTAACGGAGGCGGGTAATTCTGGAGTCTTGATAAGCTTGCCTCCCTTTCCGGTAATCAATAATCCGGTTATACCGGCCAGGTTTGACGGGCTCTGGTCATAGCGAATATATTCATTGGGGTAGAGATAACCCACTCGATTGGCACCATCGCACTTAATGGCGACGATCTGGAAAGGGGAAATGGATTCGATATCATCCGCAAATCTGTATTGATAGCCGGTTTTATGAGGAAAAAGGCAAAGATCGCACTCTATTCCGGCAAGTTTCAGCATTCCCCAGAGCAGAAAGGTAACATCCTGCTGGCTGCCAAATCCATTTTTTAAAATGGTGTCCAGGGGTTTTGGATATGGGTAATATGAATTCAGGCTTAGGCCTTTATCCTCGATATTCTCCGCCACAAAATTATAAAGGATTTCCAGTTTATTGGGAGAATTCCCTGCGATTAACTCGGCAACCTTGGCTTCAACCGCGTTATGAGACTGGAAGGCTTCCAGCGCTTTATTATAATACGCAGCTCCAATTTCAGCCCAATCACTTTCAAATGCTATAATAATACTTGGGGTGACAAGGAAGGTAGGAGGCATTGTTTGTTCCGAAACATAGGGCTCTAGATCCCTCATTTCCCAGAGGTAGTGTTTATAGTTCCCGTTCTTTGATTCCCTGGGTTTTCCTTTAAAATTGTAAGGATGATAGGTTACCTTGGTTTTTTGAGGAACGATTACCTCGATACCCGAATAGAGTACCGGTTCTGAACTTTGAAAGTTCCATGTCCTGTAAAATGGCTCCAAGATGTCATGGCCGTGGGTTTTGCGTGTGATCTGAAAATCGATTATAGAACTTAGCGTAACGTCTTTCAGTGCGAATTTTATTCGGCGTAATCGCTGGTATTCAGGTAGGTAACTGTATGCAGATGCATCCTCGATTGCATTATCATTGAGGGAAATTACCATCCCCTCCTTGCTGATACTCCGGGCAAAGTCAATGCTTATCTCCTGATTGTCCTGGAAATAATAGAACATCTGATTGGCCTGGTCTTTTCCGCGGTCCTTGAATACCTTTATTATTTTCCGGGTAGTAACCTGGGATGAATTATCTTCAAAGTACTTACAGGTTTCCTTTTCATAAAGAACCAGGTATCCGGCGTCAACGTAGGATTGAGCTACCTGAAGGGGGGAAGGGGAGCCCTCGATTACTCTCAATAAAAGTGTATCATCGATGGCTTCAGTGCTTTCCCAATCATCACCGGGGCGTTTTTTGCCCATATCGATGCTCTTAACAGAATCAACTGAAAAGGTTAAGGCTTCTCCATGCCGGTCAATAAAATAGACCGTATTTTGGTCAACTTTCTGGAGTTCGCCAAAATATTCCTCTCCGTCCTTGGTATAAATAATATCTTTATGTTGGATTTGAGCCCAGCCTAAAGAGATTGCTAATAGTATGCCGATTATTACAACCGTGAACACCAATCTTGTTTTTTGTATCATCGAACCCTCCTGCTAATTAATTAAAATTAAACAAATATAAACCGCTTCTGTCTATTAGCAACAAAATTATCAATGTTTAATTTATATTCAATTGGTGTTATTATGCCACATTCCCAATTTCCGATATTGGGCTTGCTTCTCAAATTTTCGGAATAGGGCTAAAAACTCCGGATCGAAACGGTACCGGTCGAAGACAGGGCTATAACCGTTTTTAATTATCTCTCCGTTAAGGAGCATGGAGTCCGGAAGAAGATAAACAAACGCCAGGGTACGGCCATAGCGATCCACCTTATCCCCGGTGGAATTATAAACCAGGTAACATAGCCTGCCGGTAGCCAGGGAATCGGTAAAGCGTGTGGCTTCCCGTGCAAAGGGCTCCGGTGGGGTGGGGGAACGATAATTCATTTCCGGCGTATCAATGCCGATCAGACGGACATGGCGACCGTCATTAAGCACAATAGTGTCGCCATCTATGGTATATTTTACCCGCAGGTTTTTATCCTGGGAAATAAGCAGGAGAATGGCTGCAGAAAGTACCAGGATAAAGAGGATAATTGAGACTGTTTTCAGTTTTGAGTTCATTTGTACCGATTGAGAAACACCATTTTTTTGGAAATCTGGTGATTATGGTAACTAAGGGTATAGAAGTAGATTCCGGAAGGCTGGGGTATTCCATTTTGATCAGTACCATCCCAGGTGATTGAATTTTGTTCAGAATCCAGCATGAATGTTCTGATCTGTTTGCCCAGTATGTTATAAATAAGGATAAGACCTTCCTGATAGACGGGAATATAACCTTCCTGATCATAGAGGCTGGAACGCTGTCGCAGTGAATCCCTGTGAAAGTAAATATGGGTGTTATCATAAAATGGATTGGGGTAATTCTGGACCAGTATTTTAGGAGGAACTAAAATTCCCCCTGCTTCAGTGAACCTGGCTTCGAATTCACTTAAAAACAATCGCGTGACCTGAGCATTATGAATGATCAATGTATTTTCATCATTAAGGTACTCACCGTTATTGGACCAATTCATTGAGCCGGTTATCACTATTGGATCGCTTTGAGGGTGATTAGGGTCAATGATCATATATTTGTGGTGCAGGATTCCATCTTCTCCCTCCTCTTTGCCCACGGAATCCGGGAAAACAGGTGGTTGAATTGCCCATGGATCTGAGCCCAGTCCCCTCATGTCCATGGATATACTGGAAGTATTATCCCACATCCCACTATCGAAGACCCCCTTTAGGATGAGGTTGGAACTGCCCTCATACTTGTCTCTCATAAAATGAGCCAGGGTATCGAAGGTAAATGCCATTATACAAAAGTATATCTCGTAATTGGCGGTATTCAGGGCATTAATGATAGCCTGAGTGGATCCATCGGAAGGCGAGAAATAGATATTAAAGGTATGATCATTAAGGCAGATATGGGTGTTATTGTCGGTTTTTCGGGTGTGGAATCGTGAATTGGATGCCTGGGGTATCTCCGATTCCGAGCCCCACATCTCGTTGAATTCAGTGGAATATTGTTCTGCAAGGCATTGATCCTGGATGATAACCACATTATTGGCATCCGGAAAAGTATTGGAATAGGAGGCGTTCCAGCTTCCGGTCCAGATCCAGTCATCGTCAGGGTCAGAGTTCCCCCTGGCATCCCGGATGGCAAATTTATGGTGCATATAATTGGACCCCCCGGAGCCCGGGAAATTATCATCAATAATTGGGATCCCGGCAGTGGACAGGTCTTCAAAGACAAAATGGTCACGGTTGTCTGCCTCGGTGATCATGCGGATGGATACACCCCTTCTGTATGCGCTGAGTAGGCTGTCCCTGATCAGGGGAAGGGTTATATTATAGAAGCAAATATCGATAGAATATTCAGCTTGGCTAATGAAGCTGCAGAATTTCTGGTCCAGACGGGTATCCCCGCCAGGGCCGTTTGAATGCTTATTGAAATAAACCTCGATGGCATGGATATTCATAAAGATCAAGATAGTGAGGAGAACCCCCGGCATAAATTTAGGTCTATACATCGGGTGTCTTTTCGAGCATTGTTTTGACGGTCTGGAACACTTTTTCCGGTTCGATCAGGGTCATGCAATGATGGTGTTTCCGGGGGCAGGTTTGGGGGCCGTGAGTGCTGCAGGGCCGGCACTTTAAAGGTACCTGCAGAAACCGGTTGTCCTCCCCGTAGGGTGAAAACCCGAATTCCGGTACTGTCGGGCCGAAGATGGTCAGAACAGCCGTGCCGACTGCAGATGCGATATGACCCGGTGTGGAATCGTTACCTACAAGTAATCTGAACTTCCCGATCAAGGCTGCAGTAGCAGGAATACCACCGTATCCGGTAGCGTTGATCACCCTCTCACCCATACCAAAACGGATATCTTCGACAAGTTCATGGTCATCCCTCCCTCCAATCAAGACAATTCTGATTGCGCTATCCTGAAGCAGAAGGGTGATAAGTTTCCGGTAGTTTTGCCAGGGATAACGCTTCGTGCCCCAGAATGAGCCAGGGGCTATACCAACGATAATATGGGTATCGGATAGAAGATTATGGGCGGTAAAAAAATCCTTTGCCCTTTCCAAATCATCTTTGGTAGGGAACAGCTGTGGCGCTAATGCCAGTGGATCATGTCCTATGGCTTTAAGCAGGCTGCATATCCTGACGATCTCTATCTGACCTGGGTCCCTGAATACCCTTTCAGAATAGAAAATTGCCCCTGGTGCTTTTTGGAACCCAATCCTTCGGGGAATACGCGCCAGCCAACTCAGCAAACCGCTTCTAAAAGAACGATGAGGTAGCAGAGCCATGCTGAATCCGGCTACTTTGAGCGTCCTTGCCAGTTTTGTGAATGCCCCAAATGTTTTTTGCGAAAGGTGTTTGTCATAGACCAGAATCTGATCTAAATTAGGATTGTTCCTGAATATCTCCTCACCAACCGGAGTGGTAAGCAAAGTAATACGGCTATCAGGCATATATTTTCGAATCAGGGCTACAAATGGTGTGGTAAGGATAAGGTCACCACTGAACGCAGTCTGTATAACAAGGATATTTTCCATCAGGTTTTTCCATTGGCCAAAAACTGATTTATTGTTGTGGGAAATGTGGATCAAAATAACCTTTTTCTTCTTCTTCCCATTGTTTTAATATCTTTTTTCTTCGGATCATTTTAGATATCATAGCTGCTATAAGTAAAATCAGGAAGAGAAAATAGACCAGCCGGGGGTCATTAATGATATAAGACCAGTTGTATTTATTTTTCAGGCTGGATAGCCAGTATTGGTTAAAGGTTTCTATGGTTACTCCGGTAGTAAGCTGAAATCCGCGGTGAAAATCACCGGTAGAAGCTATGTTATTAAGGAGAATCGCGAAGCCATCGGTACCTATTTTCTGGAAGAGATAGGAAAAAGCAGAGAAGCTTATGGTATAGGCCAGATTCGCCTTTATTCGGTCGAATTGGTTCAGGCTTTCCAGATCGTTGAGGGATGGGATTTTACCGGACCACACTGCGGTAGTCAGGGTAACACCTTTGGTGAATGACCATCTTTCGGAAACGAACTGGGCAAAGCCCTCGTCAAACCAGCGGGGTATGGGGGAATGGTCTAACCGGTAATGGAGTAAAAGATGAGCCATTTCATGGGTTAGCACCTCCTCAAACTTCTGCGGATAATCGTAAAGGTCAGGGGATTTCATGATTATCAGGGTTTGACGTGGAATTGCTATTCCCACTCCCCAGTCTGGTGCGGTGCCGCCCAGGGAGCCTTGGAATTCCCGGTCGCTGTCTATGATTCTAATGGTAATCAGGGATCCGATCTGGAGACCCGGAAAATATTGGATAATTTGCCTGTAGGAACTGGCAGCGCTTTTTTCAAGGTTATGTTCAAGCTCTGAGTTATTGCTTTGGATTTGAAATGAAGGAACGGCAGGTTCGCCGAAAAGAGTGGACCCCAACAATAAAACAAACCCTAACAGAGCCACTAAGGCTCTCGGCTGTAAGTGTTGTTTCCAAAGCATTTAGATAATATTAAATATAAAGGCAACGGTAATCACCGACGCCTTCAGTGTGGCTAAGATGTGGATAATGCGCTGGGATTGAAAAGAAAACTAACGCTATTCAGCTTTTTCTTCAGCGCTGCCGCCGGTTTTTTGCTTGACCTCCGGTTCTTCATCGAAGCTCTCTTCAGAAACGATCTTTTTAGCGGCCATGCTATCCTTAATACTGACAATACCTGCGGCGATAGCAATTACTCCACCCAGGATAAGAAAAACTGGAATACAACCCAGAAGAACGATAACAAACCATTCCCACCAGGCTGCAACCAGCAGTACAAAACCAACGACCAGGGCTACTATCCCGCCTATAACTGCAATCATTCAACGACCTCCTTAAATATTTTAGAGATTTTTTTAACCAAGTGATTTAGTAACATTCAATATATTATGTAATTGGCTTTATTGTCAAAACTAAAATTATATAAATATAAAAATTCCGCAATTTTAATTTAAGGATATAGAAAAAATTATTTAACTTGTGATCACACAATTTGTGCAATCACCGCAATAGCAGTATTTTTTATAGAGATAGAGTAAGCCTTGCTGCCGGGATACCGAATCGATGTATTTGTTCCCTTCTGCAACCGAAGAAAAAATGCGCTGTTTAAGCAATCTGGTAATGTTGTTATCTGGAAGGGGAGCGTAGGAAACATAGTATTTAAGAACATTATTGGCCTCTTTGACATTCTTTTCGGAATCGAAAAACAGAAAAATAACCGGGAGAGCAATATTAACCACTATAGTACGGGCCCGGTCGTTACCGATCAGGTTTGTTCGCGGAGGCTGGGTTTTGCCTGAGAAATCATAATGCGAACACCAATAATCATCATAATAGAGCTTGATAAAAAACTCAGCAAGGGTGTCTTTTTCTGGTGTGGATTGGAAAAAAGCATTGATCAAAGCATTTAAAACGCCCTTATTTATGTGTTTGCCAAGGATATGTGAGATCCCTGCAATCCTTCTTGTAGGAAAGTTATCGGGCCGTATGCGGAAGAATTTCCAATCGGAACGGTTCAGATGTTTTCGCTGGTACCGTGGATCGATATTTGCCCAGGTCTTTTCCAGTGAAGAGATAAATGTCATGTCCTTTTGGGGAAGATCGAGGACCGTCTGTATGTTCTGGGAGGGCAGTAGCCCCCCCATCCCCAGCAGTAATGCCTGGGTCCTGAAGATCCGTTCTCTCAAAGTATAATTAGCGATGTGGTAGCGAATTGCTTCAACCGGCAAGCGCTCAGCCAGAAGGGAAAAGGGCATGCTGTTCTTGCTGTAACCCAGGGCTTCCAGAATGCCCTGGTAAAGAGCTTGTTCATAAGACACATTTTGTGTCAATTTCCGAAATCGCTCTACCTTTTCTAAAAAGCGGATCTCACCACATTCCTCCAGAATCGCCAGAAGACGCTTTTCCTTAGGGATAAAGGGACAGTTTTTTGTTTGAACCTTCATATCCTCCAATTTATATTCGGTAAATAACTTGTCAATTGAACGGTCCAGTATCTTATGCAATTCCAGGATCTCAACCCGCTGATTGTTTTCTTTATTTGTATAGGGCGTATCGTTGCCCCACATAACCACATGCAGTATAACCCTATTGTAATTCGGATCCAGATGATGCTGATGACTGTACCAATGGCTGCTGTGTAAATGGACTTCTACATCACCGGAAAGCTCCTCATGGTCGAGCTTGATAATCGCATTCCTGAAATCGGGACCGGCAAAGGTATTCCAGTTGCCGGGAAATTTAATGGAAATCCTTTTCCCTGATTGGGTATAAAGGTTTCGCTTTTTAATATGATTGCCATCCCAAATGTGGCATATAAAACGCTCTGCTAAACCTTTCACGGCCACAATGGTAGTCCTTATTGAAACCAAATAATACCCTTTTCAATAGAAAAATATAAATCCGAGGGTGAAATTGTCAAGGTCAAAAATAGGAGGGGGTTTAGAAGGTAACGGGTAACATCAGAACGTCTAATTTTTATGAGAGCCATATTCCTTGATCAATCCCAGGGCGATGATATTTCGCTGGATCTGGTTTGTTCCTTCATAGATTTGGGTAATTTTGGCGTCCCGTAGCATTTTCTCAATATGAAAATCCTCCAGGAATCCATACCCTCCCATAATCTGGGTCGCTGTATTAGCCGCTCTTACGGCGATATCGGATGCGTAAACCTTTGCCATAGAGGATATTGTAGCCACGTTCTTTTCACCACTGTCGATGTTTCGGGCAACCTGATAAATCAGTGCCCTTGCAGCTTCCACTTCGGTGGCAATATCCGCAAGCTGCCATTGAACGCCCTGAGAGCTTATAAGTGGTCTGTTCTCTAAATGATGTTCTTTTGTAAAGGCTATAAGTGTTTCCAGAACACCTTGAGCAATTCCCAGGGCTTGTGCAGCCACTCCGGGGCGGGAAATATCGAAAGTCCTCATTGCTACCAGGAAGCCAGCTCCCTCCCTCCCAATCAGGTTATCGGGGGGGACGTAGCAGTTATCAAAGACCAATTCCATGGTTGTAGAGCCGCGAATCCCCAATTTATTCTCTTTCTTCCCAAAGGAAAATCCCTCGGTGCCCTTCTCAACGATGAAAGCGGACATTCCCCGGGCGCCACGGGAAGGATCGGTTGAAGTTACTACTGAATAGATATCGGCTTCTTTACCGTTGGTGATCCATTGTTTGGTACCATTCAGAACATAGTGGCTGCCCTTTTTGACGGCCCTTGTCCGGACTGCTGAAACGTCACTTCCGGCGTTTGGTTCGGTCAGAGCAAACGCGGCTAGCTTTTTTCCTGAGGCTATCTGGGGCAGATATTTTAATTTTTGGACTTCAGAAGCGTAAAGAAGTATAGGAAATGTTCCCAGCATAGTTGCTGCGTAAGCCAGGGAAATGCCTCCGCAAACCCTGGACAGCTCTTCAGCAACAACGACCATATCCATAACTCCGCCTCCCAGTCCTTCGTATTCCCTGGGAATTATAAGCCTGAAGAGGTCAGCATCCGCCATATATTTTACAATTTCCCGGGGGAATGCCCCGGTGTGATCGTATTCGCCCCTAAGGGGTTTAATATGTTTTTCGGCTATTTCTCCGGCTAATTCGCGGAATTTTGCCTGGGTATCGGTCAACTGGTAGTCCATTAGTCCTCTTTCTGATCGAGACTTGTGTGGTCAGGTATTTTCAAACATAACCGCTGAATACTCAGGGCTTTGCCGTTAGCGCTGTTGATCTCGATCACCGCCCCGGATAAATGCACGTCCTTTTCAGCGGGAGCGAATTTTACCTTGGTTTGTGTGATTATTCGCTCAATCGCACCTTTTTTTCGCATGCCAATGACCGAATCGAATGGGCCGGTCATCCCTACATCGGTGATATAAGCGGTTCCGTTTGGGAGTATACATTCATCCGCGGTTTGAATATGGGTATGTGTCCCGATAACCGCGCTAACTTTACCGTCGAAATAATAGCCCAGGGCCTTTTTTTCAGCGGTGGTTTCGGCATGAAAATCAATGATTATATTTGGGGTAGATGCTTTAAGGTTTTTTACTTCCATTTCTCCAGTTCGGAAAGGGCAATCGATACTGGCCATGAAAGCCCGTCCCTGCAGATTAAGCACGGCTATCTTGTTTCCTCGCTCGGTGGTGTATATGTTACTACCGGAACCGGGCAGGCTGGGCGGGTAGTTAAAGGGACGAAGGATCTGGGAGCTGGTATCCAGCCAGTCCTGAACATCGTCCTTACGATCCCAAATGTGGTTTCCACTGGTGAGGACATCAATACCGTAGCGCAGTAGTTTCCGGCCCAGGTTAGGGGTGATGCCGTAACCACCCGCGACGTTCTCCCCATTTGCGATGGTGAACTCGATATCGTATTCCTCTTTGATGCCAGGAAGTAATTGTAAAACGGCATTCCGCCCGGCTTTGGCAAAGATATCGGCAATAAATAATATGTTCATTAGTTATCCAATCGTTCTTTACTATTTAGCATAATCAACCGACCGGGTTTCACGGATAACGGTTATCTTGACCTGTCCGGGATATTCCATTTCGCTTTGTACCCTCTGGGCGATCTCGGTTGACATAATAGCGGCCTGGGAATCATTTATCCGGTTCGGTTCAACGATAACCCGGACTTCTCTTCCCGCCTGAATGGCGTATGTTTTTGATACTCCGGGGAAGGAATCCGCTAATTCTTCCAGACGCTCCAGGCGTTTGACGTAGTTTTCAATGGTTTCCCTTCGTGCCCCTGGGCGC
The DNA here is from genome assembly GCA_016930435.1 of bacterium. Lineage (GTDB taxonomy): Bacteria > UBP14 > UBA6098 > JAFGQG01 > JAFGQG01 > JAFGGQ01. The sequence continues at coordinate 8,877 of JAFGGQ010000084.1, read as the reverse complement.
GCCCCGGAAATGGCATCAGCAGCCTGCACTATTACCGAAATAGAAGAAGTTGGAGGAGTATCCTCATGATGGGATAGTATAGCGTTCAGAACGATCTCGTTTTCGTTGAACTTTTTAGCCAGTTCATAACCAAGTTGCGTATGGGTGCCCTCAACCGCTTTATCGATAGCCTTGCCGATATCATGAAGGAGCCCCGCTCGCTTGGCAAGCGTGACATCCATATCCAGCTCATTGGCTATCAATCCGGAGATGAAGGCTACCTCTTTACTGTGCTGCAGAACGTTCTGCCCGTAACTGGTACGGTATGTAAGTTTGCCTAAATAGTTCACTAATTCCGGGTGCATATTCAGGATACCCACCTCGAAACAAGCCTGTTCACCATTTTCCCGTATAATTACTTCTATCTCCTGCTTGGCTTTTTCAACTACTTCTTCGATACGGGAGGGATGAATTCTCCCGTCCAGTATCAATTTTTCCAGGGCGATCTTGGCGATCTCACGGCGAATGGGGTCGTAGCCGGACAGGATGACAGCTTCCGGGGTATCATCAACGATAACGTCTATTCCGGTAGCAATCTCAAAGGCCCTGATATTACGTCCTTCACGGCCAATGATCCGCCCTTTCAACTCATCGGATGGCAACGATACCACCGAAACTGTGGACTCAACTACGGTGTCCGCTGCGCATCGCTGTATGGCGCCTATAATGATCTCCCGTGCCTCTTTCTCGGCATCCCGCTCCGCTTTTTCCTTGATCCTCTTAACAATCTGAACCGCTTCCTGACGAGCCTGACTTTCCAGGTTCTTCATCAATATCTGCTTGGCTTCCTCAGCGCTCATCCCGGCGATCCTCTCCAAAAGCTTGTTCTGCTCGTTGATCAGTTGGTCCAGATCGCTTTCCTTACGGACAATTGCCTTTTCCTTGGCACCCAGATTCTTCTCTTTATTGTTAATATTTTGCTCACGCCGATTGATTAGATTTGCCTTCCGCTCAAGGCTTTCTTCCTGTGATTCTATCTTTTTTTCAACGCGGCGAAGTTCCGCCCTGCGGTTCTGCGTTTGCCTTTCAAATTCCGCCTTCTGATTTAACCATTCCGCTTTGGCCTGTAACTTAGCCTCACGGTTCATTATCTCAATTTCCTTTTGAGCATCATCGATGATCTGTTGGGCTTTTGTCTCGGCCCCCTTTATCTTATTGCGTCCGATATTCCTGCTAATTAACCAGCCAATCCCGAAACCCAGGCATCCGATCACAACCATCACTATTATTGAAATTATAACTGGCATTTCAACCTCCTTAACAATATTTTATATTAAATAAATCCCATTAAACTGGCTCTCCATTATGGCGCACTCTTACCAGTTATAATGGGATCTAAACTTACAGTATGGGGACAGGCAACCGGGTTAGTTTTCTATATCGGGAAGAGAAGCTTCCCCGGCTTTTTCCATGGGCTCCGGGGCTTCATCTAAAGGATCCGATTTTGCCTCCGAAAGGGTACTCCCGGAAGATGGAGAAGAACCAGTTAATACCTGCCCTAATTTTTGAGAAAGAAAGCTTATGTGCTCCAGCAAATCTGATGAAACATCCTGCTGGTCAAACTTTATCTTAAATAATTCATCGGCAATATTCAAAGCTGCTAATACAGCGATTCCAGTAGGGGATGGAAAAGGCCGGCTACTATCGGATATATCTTTCATCTTGGAATCCACATAATTGGCGACCTTCAGCACATATTCCTCTTTTTCGTCGGATCTGATGGGATACTCTCTCCCATGTATGATAACTTTATAAACTTTTTTGGCTTTTTCATCCATTATAACTTCATAGTGCGAAATAAAAATTTACCCTAACTATCAAGGGTGCTGGATAGTTTGTCTAATAGGTCTTCAACCTTATCCTTGATAATTTCATCTTTTTCCTGAGTCGAGGAAAAGCCCTCAACTTTATCCTTTAAATCAGAATTTTCCAATTTATAATTGTTAACTTCCTCATTAAGCATCTGTATTTTTTCTTCAAGATTGCCATTAGCTTCCAGCAATCTCTTATTTTCTTCCCTGAGTCTGGATATTAAATCGATGGCTTGATTTACTTTTTCATTTAATATCTGTAACTTTTCCGTGTCCATTCAGACCTCCTGTATATATATTAAAGGTTCATTATTCTATAATTTAACATATATCGATATTATTGCAATAAAAAAGTTTACATAGTCTCTTTTTTTGTGGGTAATATTCCCCCGAAACTTTCCAGAACGGAATCCGAAAGTTTATTATGAAAATCGTTCACCTCTTCAGTGGTAAGGGTTCGCCGGGGGTTTGAGTAGGTCAGGGTAAATCCCAGGCTTTTCTTGCCGGAAGGGACGTTTTTACCCATATAAAAATCGAATAATTCAACACTCTCAAAGATATCTCCTCTGAACCCCTGAATGGCCTCCAGAATTTTACTACATGGTAGATTTTCGTCAACTATAATGACCAGGTCCCTGCGAGTAACCGGCATCCGGTTTATTTCCTTAAAGGAAATCGATTTCAAGGAGTGTTTGAGAAGCTTATCCAGATTGATCTCTGCCAGAAAGAGTTTTTTATCGATATCAAAGTGCTTTTTAATGCTATCAGAAAGCAGTCCGATCTCGCCAACTGTCTCATCCTCGGCCAGGATCTCAAGCGAAAAATCCGGGTTAAAAAAGGGAAATTGTTTGGGCTTGAAGATCACCTTTTGAGTGTTGAGTTTGGGCCACAAGTTTTCTAAATCTCCCTTCAAGTCGAAGAGGTCCGTTTCTTCCTGATCAGCAGTCCAACCAAGTGGCTTTCGGCGACCGCAGATACCGATGCAAAGCATAAGGGGTTCATTATAACCTTTGCCGCCGGGATCATGATAAACATTGCCTATCTCGAAAAGCCGAATATCCTCGATTTTCTGTTTAAGATTATAGAGTACCGTTTGCAGCATCAGGGGTTTCAGGGATGGCCGGAGACATTCAAAATCAGCAGAGGTGGGATTAGCCAGGGAGATTAAAGACTCATAGGGGTTGAATGGCTGGAGGTCTTCGTGAGTTCCCATTGCAACAGTTGTAATTTCATAGTATCCATTATTTGTCAAGTATTCTGCAGCGCGGTTAGAAAATTTAAAGATCTCCGGCAGTTCTGCTGATAGCTTCCCTCCAGGCCGGAAACAGGGCTCAATCTCATGGTAACCATAGATTCGACCAACCTCTTCGATCAAATCAGTTTCTCTGGTAACATCTGGTCTGAAAGTGGGAGCCTCGCAGCGGATGATATCCATCGAAGCTCCGAGGGCCTGAACTCCTCCGAATCCCAAACTCTCCAGTATTTGAATAGTCCTGTTCGGGGGAATATAGAGGCCCAGCAGGGAATGGAGTTTGCTTTGGCGCAGCTTAATGCTAATGGGTTCAATTTTGCGTGGGTAATGGTCAACGATGCCCTTGAGAACATGTCCCCCGGCGACAGAAACAAGATAATCTGCGCAAAAATCAGCAGCCCATGCTACTTTATTAGGATCGATTCCCCTTTCGAATCGCTGTGAAGATTCTGATGAAAGGCTCAGAAATTTGCTTCCTTTCCTTACACGAACCGGATCGAAATATGCGGATTCCAGTAGTATAGAGGTGGTATTGCTATCTACCTCGGTCTCTGTTCCGCCCATTATCCCGGCAATCGCAACCGGCCGTTCGGGGGTGCTAATTAACAACACTTCCCCGCTAAGTTCCCTTTCAACCTCGTCCAGGGTGTTTATTTTTTCACCAGCACTTGCTCTCCTGACTATGATTTTTCGGGAATTCAACTTTTCAAGGTCAAAAGCATGCATTGGTTGATTAAGAAGGAGATTTGAATAATTGGTTGCGTCAACAACATTATTGATAGACCGGGTACCCAACGATTGCAGCAAAGATTGCAGGTACAGCGAGGATGGGTGAACTTTGAGCCCTTTTATAATCCGGCAGGCATAACGAGGGCAATCCGCGGGATCCTGGATCTCCACCCTGTAAAGTTCACAGGCTGATTCGTTTGTTTCAACTAGCTGTACCTGGGGAATTTCCAGTTTTTTCCCCAGAAGTGCTCCTACCTCACGCGCAATCCCTAAGTGACAGAGACAGTCGGGGCGATTAGGAGTGATCTCTAATTCCAGAACATAGTCCGTACCAAGAAGATCATTGACCTGACTACCGGGTACCTCATTTGGGCCCACCTCCCAGATGGTGGCTGATTTTTCTTCATAACCTAATTCCTGTTTGGAAACCAGCATACCCTGGGAACGGTAACCACCGAACTCTTTGACCTCCACGGTTATGCCGTTGATCACGGCGCCTGCGGGGGCTACAATAACCTTTTGGCCCTCGAAAATATTGGGTGCAGTGCTCAATAGCTGAAGTTTATTACCGCCCGTATCGACCTGGCAAAGCTTCAGGTTCTCATAATCGGGCAGGTTTTTTACTTCTTGTATCAATCCTATTTTGATCATGGGATCAAATGGGCCGAAGACGGAAATGTTTTCCACTTCTGAACCGGACATGGTCAGTTTGAAAGCGAGTTCATCCGGTGTAAGGTCAAAGTCTATTAAGCTTTTAAGCAGGTTATAGCTGATTTTCATAATAATTAAAAATTGAATTGTTTAAGGAAGCGCAAATCGTTTTCCAGGAACAAGCGGATATCGTTAATGCCGTATTTAAGCATAGCAATTCTTTCCAGGCCCATTCCGAAGGCATAACCCTGCCATTTTTCCGGATCATATCCTACTTCCTTGAGGACGGCGGGGTCCACCATTCCCGCCCCGGATATTTCAACCCATCCGGTGCCTTTGCAAACCGGGCAACCTTTCATCTGGCAGATAAGGCAGGAGAAATCGTATTCCACAGAGGGTTCTGTAAACGGGAAAAAATGCGGTCTGAAGCGGATCTTCACCCCTGGTCCAAGGATACGATGGGCAAAAGTGGTCAGTACCCCCTTTAGGTCCGCCAGAGTAACCTCCCGGTCGATGAATAAACCTTCTACCTGGGTAAACAGGATGTGGTGTGATGCGTCGATAGTATCACGCCGGTAGCATCTTCCGGGTGCGATGATCCTAACCGGAGGTTCTTGCTGTTTCATCACCCTGATCTGGACCGGTGAGGTCTGTGTGCGCAGGAGCATTCCGTTTTTGGTGTAGAATGTATCGTTGAGGTCCCTTGATGGGTGGTCGGCGGGGGTATTAAGGGCGTCGAAATTATAATATTCTGTTTCGATATCCGGGCCGCCGGCCAGTTCAAAGCCCATACCGTAGAACACTTCCACGATCTGGTTAACCATTGCGCTGATAGGATGGCGGCTTCCCAGCCAGTTCCGCCGGCCGGGCAAGGTCTGATCCGGGACTGATCCTGTTCTTTTTACCTTGATCTGCTCCAGGCAGGATTCGACCTTTTCTACTATCTTTTCCTTGGCTTTATTGACCTGCTGGCCAAAGACCGGTTTTTCATCCGCATTGAGTGTAGGGATAAGCTTCAATAACTGCGTGATCTTCCCGTTTTTGCCAACATAAACCCCCTTGATCCGGAGAATATCACTTTCGGAAGAGGCGTTTTCCAGTAATTCCAGAGCTTCTTTTAGGGTGATTTCGACTTCATTATGCATTGCCCTGGTTTTCTTTTGCTAACTCCACCAGTTTTTCGAAATCGCTGGCTGAATAAACGGCCATATCCGCCAGTATCTTGCGGTCCAGTTCGATGTTGGCATTTTTCAATCCGTTAATGAATCGGGAATATGATAAGCCGTGCAACCTGGTGGCCGCATTTATCCGGGCGATCCATAATCTCCGGAAGTCCCGTTTCCGCAGTTTTCGGCCAACATAGGCATATTGCCAGGCTTTTTCCACGGCTTCCCGGGCAATGCGGTAGCAGGAACTGCGCTTGCTATAAAAACCTCTGGCAGCCTGGAGGTATTTTTTATGCCTTCTATGCTTAGCGACTTGCTTGTTAACTCTCGCCATTTAAGCCTCCTGAAATTATTGATAGTATTTTGTTCAAAAAAATTGCGTTCTTTACAACGGTAACAGCCGAAAAATCAGGCTATTAGGTTTTAGTGCCGGGAAGCATCTGTTTCACTTTCTTAACTTCGGAAGGACTCACCAGCGTGGTCTGCCGGAGTTTTATCTTCCGGCTGGCGCTTTTCTTACGCTGCAGATGGGCGCCTCCAGCACGGTTCCTCATCAATTTCCCGCTGCCTGTTACCTTGATCCTTTTTGACATGGATTTTCGGGTTTTGACCTTTGGCATATCTTAAATTCACCTTTCTCCTGATAATGGTTACAGGATTGTTTATTATTAATTAGGACGCAGTATTAAGAACAGTTTACGACCTTCCATCTTGGTAGCTTGATGTACCGCACCAATACCTTTTACATCTTCTTCCACACGGGCCATTAGCTCAATACCAAAATCCTTATGGGTAATTTCCCGGCCCCGGAAAAAGAGGGATAATTTGACCTTATGCCCTTTTTGCAGAAAGGCAATAATGCGTTTCAACTTATGCTGATAATCATGCTCCTCGATCTTGGCTGAAAACCTGATTTCTTTTAACTGTGTACCCAGTTGTTTTTTCTTAGCTTCTTTTTCACGTTTTTGCAGTTTATACAAATACTTACCGTAATTCATTACCTTACATACAGGGGGATTCGCATTGGGCGAAATCTCAACCAAGTCCAGTTCGCGCTCTTTTGCCATTTGCAGGGCTTCTTCAATCCCTACAATTCCGACTTGAACACCCTCATCACTAATCAACCTGACGGATTGAGCACGAATCTGTTCGTTTACCCGGCTTAAACCCCTGGAATCGTCTTTTTGTGCGATGATCTAACCTCCTTTGTTAGTTATTTCTTCTTCAACAGCTTGCAGCCATTCGCGGAGTTCCTGGCTGCCCTGATCTCCAACGGTATGCTTTCTGACTGAAACCTTCTTATCTTCGGCTTCCCGGGGCCCAATAATGAGCATATAAGGGATCTTGTTTGTTTCCGCTTCACGGATCTTGTAATTGACCTTTTCACTGCGGCCGTCCAGTTCCGCCCGTATCCCTTTTTCCAGAAGCTTCCGGTGTATATCCTGGGCGTATTCCAGTTGGTTTTCGGTAATAGGGAGGATGATGGCCTGTACAGGAGCCAGCCAGAGCGGAAAATTGCCTCCATAATGCTCTATCAGGATCCCAAAGAATCTTTCCAGAGAACCTAGCAGGGCGCGATGTATCATAAAAGGACGATGGAGTTGACCATCCTGCCCCATGTACTTCAGGTCAAATCGCTCTGCGAGGTTGAAATCCACCTGGATAGTAGTGCATTGCCAGGAGCGGCCCAGGGCATCCTTGATCTTGATGTCGATCTTAGGGCCATAAAATACACCCTCTCCGGGATCGATCCTATAGGACATATTCTTTTGTTCCAGGGCTTTTTTAAGGGCGGCAGTAGCCTGTTCCCATCCGTCTTTGGGCCCGACGTACTTTTCGGGACGTGTGGAAATATAAATATCAAAATCGTTGAATCCAAAGGCGTTAAAGAGATAAAGGGTGATATCGATTACCCCCTGGATCTCCGAAAGAAGCTGTTCGGGTGTACAGAAAATATGGGCATCATCCTGGGTAAATCCCCGTACCCTCATCAATCCGTGCAATACTCCGGATCGCTCATAACGATATACAGTTCCAAGTTCTGCCCAGCGAATGGGAAGTTCCCTGTAACTTCTTCTCCTGGAATTATAGATTGCCATGTGAAAAGGGCAATTCATCGGCTTCAACTGGTAATTGACGTCGTCTATATTGATGGGATTATACATATTTTCGGAGTAAAACTGGGTATGCCCGCTGGTATCCCATAGTGTCAGCCGGGCGATATGTGGAGTATAGACTAGTTCGTAGTTGAATTTACTATGTGCCTCTTTCCAGAAATTTTCGATTATATTACGGATAATGGAGCCTTTAGGATGCCAGAGCACCAGCCCTGCACCCACGCTCTCATCGATGCTGAAGAGGTCCAGTTGTGGTCCCAGCTTTCGGTGGTCCCGCAGTTTTGCCTCTTCCATTCTCTTGAGAAAATCATCCAGCATGGATTTTTTGGGAAATGATACCCCGTAAATTCTCTGCAGCATGGGGTTGTTCTCATTTCCCCGCCAGTATGCTCCGGCAATTGAAACCAGCTTGAATGCGCCGATTATGCCGGTGGAAGGTATATGGGGCCCCCGACAGAGATCCACGAAATCACCCATTTCATATAAGCTGAGTACCTGGTCATCCAACTCACCCGCTAACTCAACCTTGAAGTTCTCATTGCTTTTCTGAAAGAGATCCAGGATATCCCGTTTGGGTAATTCCCGGCGAATAAACTGATAATCGGCCTGAATGATCTTTGTCATTTCCCTTTCAATGGATATTAAATCCTCAGGGGTAAAAGGTGTTTCCTTGCCGAAGTCGTAATAAAAGCCCTCATCTATGGCGGGTCCGATCCCAACCTTAACCCCAGGGAACAATTTACGAACCGCTTCTGCCATGATATGAGCAGTACTGTGCCAGTAAACCTTCTTTCCCTCTTCAAGGTCGAAAGTGACAATTGCAATTTCGGAATCATCATTGATGGGGGTAGAGAGATCCACCAGCTTGCCCTCTACTCTTGCTGCCAGGGCATCCTTTGCCAAACGCGGACCGATACTACGGGCTATCTCCAATGGGGTGACCCCTGACGGAAATTCCTTTTTACTGCCGTCCGGAAAGATAATATTAATCTGCTTTTCCATATTAGTACTTTTCTATAAATAAAATAAAAAAATATGGGCGATACAGGAATTGAACCTGTGACCTCTTGCATGTCAAGCAAGCACTCTAACCATCTGAGCTAATCGCCCAT
>JAFGGQ010000083.1 GCA_016930435.1 bacterium | reverse complement strand
CCATAACAAATTTCTTCATAATAAGTTATACTCCTTATTTAAAGTTAATTATAATAAAATACGCTTAATTTACATTAGTTTTAATCTGGGATTAGCGTTTACCGAAATATCCCCTTCTTTATTTTTGCGGAACCTAAAAAGTCCCGCGGCGGCTGTCATTGCGGCATTATCAGTACACAGTATCGGAGGAGGGAATATGATCTCGACCTGGTTTTCTTGGCCATATTCCGATAATTTATGACGAAGCCTTGAATTAGCGCTCACTCCCCCTGCCAAAACCACCCGGTGAATAGCTGTTTCACTGACTGCCTGGGCTAACTTCCCTAATAATGAATCAACAACTGCTTCCTGGAAAGAGCTCAAGATATGAGCGAGATTATCCTGGATTTCCTCTCTTGAATGTTCATTGAGGTAATAGACCACTGCGGTTTTGATTCCAGAGAAGCTGAAGTCATAATTATCCTGCTGAAGCATTGCCCGGGGGAATTTAATAAAACCGGGGTTACCATTCTTTGCAAGATCATCAACTACTGGTCCGCCGGGATAAGGAAGGTCCAGAGCTTTTGCTACCTTATCATAAGCTTCACCGGCAGCATCATCCCTTGTACGGCCCAATAGATGATATTCACCCCATTCGGGCACTGAATAAAGATGAGTATGTCCCCCCGACACGATCAAGAACAAGCTGGGGACGAGTTCTTTACCGGAAAAATAATTAGAGAAAAAATGGCCTTCCAGGTGATTTACTCCTATTAATGGTATATCGTTAGCATAACAAAGTCCCTGTGCAAACGAAATCCCAACAAGCAGGGAACCCAGCAATCCTGGTCCAACGGTCACCGAAACGCAATTGACCTTTTCAATACCAATACCCGCAAGCTGAAGGGCTTCGCGGTAGGTCGGTACAATTTTGCGGAGGTGTTCGCGGGATGCAAGTTCCGGCACTACTCCCCCATACCGGGTATGGATTTCCTGGGTATAGATCACATTGGACAGGATATTATCCTGGTCGATGACGGCGACCGATGTTTCATCGCAGGAGGTTTCAATACCCAAGCCAATCATGATCCGATCTTCACTTCAAAATATTGCGGTTTTAAAGGTTTGGGAATCAAACCGGGAAGGGTCTCAATCAGCGGTGGCAAGCGTTCAGGTCCCAGTTCGGGAACCTGGTTAAAATCAACATATACCTCGATTTGCGATGAAACCAGTGAATCGATTGCGCCCTGAGTACCGGTTACCTCTACATCAATCTCCTTAATCAGCAACTTTGCTTTAATCCCCTTTGGTACATTAATCAATTTCACCGGCAGACCTTCGAACTTTTTTGAAAAGGATGGTTCTACCTCCACAATCACCGTAGTTTTTGCGGGTATCACGGACAACAGGGTATCATCAATGTCAAACTCAACCAGCCTTGTAATTGACTTGTTCAAATTTCGCAGGGTTTCCGCCACCGTACTGATGTATTCCACATGGGTGATATGCTGAAGCGGACCTTGCAGGATTACCTCACCAGGGTCAAAAACCGGTGGTTTGCTCAATATATAACCGGGGGATGCTATAATTTCCAGATTGGATACTATTGGTATTCTAACTGTCCCGTACTTATCCAGATCCACAGAAATGATCTTGGGGTAGATGATTTCCCTCACTGACAACTCTCTTTCTCCAAGCTGTACATCCCGGGGTAATATCTCATAATTCCTCGTACCGTAACGAAATCCGCCGGCATCAATGAAGACACTCGGTTCTCTGAACAGCATCTTGATAAGCTCCTTCCCTCTGCCGAAAAATCTTACGGTTACCTTTTCAGGAAGCGGTGAAAGCAGGATATATTCCTGAGGTATATTAACCAGCGTCAAAAAGCAGTCGATGCTGTACTCATACGACTGTTCAGTGACCACATGAAACCAGATCAATATTGCGATCAATAAGGAGACCAATTTTGCAGGTAAATTACCAAAAATCTTCTTAAGCATTTTATTTTTTTTGGTTCATATGCAATTTAGTTGCATGGTATTATTTGAAATAATATCCTTAGCACTTTATTTTTGCAACTAATTTGTACATGATCCTTTTTTTAAACTTAGTCTTGCAGGTTACAAAACGTTAATTCCATTAGTGCAATCAAAAAAACTGTTTATTTATTTGAGGAATTGACCGGCCGGCCGTAGCTGACCTCCCCATTATCTATTCTAATTGTAAATCCGCAGAGTGGATTTGAACAGACCCAGGCTTTATATCTTATTGAAGCTCCATCCTTGCCGTAATCGGACAACGGGAGCATCAATCCTTCTTTACATTTTAAGCATTCTGGATAATGGTTTGACATAAGAATTCCTTTCCGAATTGAGTTAATAAGCATAGTTCCGCAATTAATCGGTCAAGCAATATAATACCATCCAATAAGCCAATGTCAATAGATTTCTGTTAGCAGTGATATTTCGTTTCCGTTACAAATACAAAGTTACTTTGGCTTGACTGAAGAAGAAAATCTTCATTTTTATGGGGGATACCGAAGCGGTTTCTTTTCAGGGACAACCATATATGGTCATGCTTATCATAGGTTTGCCAACCACTTTTATGCTTTTTGAGTTAAATGCCATTTTCCAAGCTGCTGGCGATAAACTGCCGCTCACTATAGTTTTGATCGTTTCCAGTTTACCGAATGCGCTTTTAGACCCGGTCTTTATTTACGGATGGAGCCCTATCCCCCCTATGGGTATCATGGGTGCAGGATTTGCAACCTCATTGCTTAAGGGAATATTGATTACCCTATGGTTCCTCGGGGATAATAAGTGGATACAAAAAAAGATTTAAGCAAAATCCCCGGATTAACCATTTGACTAATCAATATATTATCATATATTTAAAGGGTATTTTAGATATTTATAATTATATTCGAAGGATATTTAAAATGAAATTCAATATAACACCCCTTTTTTTTCTGGCGTTAATGCTAACCGTTCTTAGCGCTGGAAATTATTCCGAAAATTTTCCACTGTCAGAGATTCCGGGCGTTTCACAATATACCGGTGGATCAGGAGGGGCTTTTACCCAAATCCAGCAATTTCAAATCGATCCTGATAATTTGATTATTTTAGAAGATGTCTATGAAAATTTTGATGCAGTCCTATTGCAGCCTTATGCCAGTCAGGGTAAAACCGGAGCTCCCGAGTTACCCCTAAGGGTATTTAGGTTTGAATTGCCCAAACATTCGGAAGTAGTTTCTGCTGAACTTCAAAATGCCAGGGCAGTGAAATTTGATGGGGTATATAATATAATTCCATCCAGCGATCCGGTTCCACTCCTTCCGGGTTACCAGCCCCGGATTCAACCAGATCCCTTTATATACCTGCAGGATTATCCCTATCCTCAGTGCCCTTTGAATATTTTTTCGGGAAGCGGGTATCAGGGGACCACAGGCCGGGTTTATCTGTCCCCTACCATTGTCAATCCCTTAACCGGTGAACTTTTTCTGATCACCGAAGGGGAAATCATACTTCGCTATAAACAGAATTATTACCAGACCTCGGATACCGAAGATTATTTTACCCAGAATATTATCATCACTTCTGAATCGCTAATTGAATATGCTGATAGACTTGATTCCCTTCATGAAGCCTATGGGATATTGACCGAACTGGTAACAACCGAATATATTGACAGCCATTACGCTCCCGTCGCTTATCCGGATATTCCTGGAATGATGGATACCTTACCCGAATTTGAATTCAATTATGATGGCGACCTTGCAGCCCGGATCATCACGTATTTGAGGGAAGCCCTGTTTGTCTATCCTAATTTGATCTCGGTAACCATCTTTGGAGATGCAGATATCGTTCCTCCCTCCTTTTATTACTATATGGATGCTTACTATATAAGTGTTGATTTCTGGGCCTGGCATCCCTCCGATTTTTATTATTCATCTCCGGACCAGGATTTGATAATGAACCTTGCTGTGGGCCGCTTGCCCGTTTCCAATGCTGAAGAAGCCGAACAGGTGCTCGCCAAGATCAACAGGTTCAACAGCAATGCTTCAGGCTCCTGGTTTTTAAACGCACTGGCTTTGGGAGGAGATACATTCAATAATAATAAACACGATGGTGAACTCACTATCAGTTATGGCTTTAATAAAAACTGGTTTGATAATTTTACCGTGGACCGGCAATATGCCACCTTGGGCAATTTTGACCTGGACCATACCCTTATGCGTCTGCGCAGTGATGATTACGGGTTTATGCTTTTTGTGGGCCATGGGGGCGGGAATACCTATGCCTACGATACCTGGCCCAGTTTTACCGTGGATAATCTGGTCGGATCCGGTTATAAGGAATTTCTTCCGGTTTACCTCTTTATGAACTGCCTGAATGGATGTTTTGATAAGGAGATCATGCCTACCCAGATTTATTTTGATCAAGGTCTTGCGGAGGCTGTACTTCTTGAGGATGAAGGCGGTATTTTGGCAGTTGGAGCTACCCGGGTCT
>JAFGGQ010000082.1 GCA_016930435.1 bacterium | reverse complement strand
TTCTCGGATGTATCTGGCGACTTTCGTCTTTCGGACGGTTTCGGCACCGGTGTTGTGGGCTCCGGGAACCAGTATGCCCTTGCTTATTATCCAGCTACGGGCACCACCGTTCAGGGGATGGATCGGGGAACGGCCAATCAGGTTCTGCATTCAAACGGAAGTTCAGCGGCACCCGATTGGGGGGCATTGGATCTTACCGGGACCAACACCAGCCTGTCGGGACAATTGAATACCGGCAATTACTCGGCCTACTCTGATCTGGGGGCGGAAGGGTATCTGGGCAATGCTGCAGGAGACCTGGCCTTGAATAACGGGACATTACAGTCCACTCTGAATGCCGACCTGCTGGATGGTCAGCACGGCAGCTTTTACCAGAATGCCGGCAACATAAACGCAGGCACTTTGGGAAATGGTTATTTTTCCGCCTACTCCGACCTGGGAGCGGAAGGTTATTTGAATAATGATGCCGGGACCGACCTTTTAACCCGTGACCAGGCAGATGCACGATATATGAGTGGAACAGAAGACCAGTGGGTGGACGAAACCGGTGATAATATGACCGGTACTTTGAATATAGATGTGGCTACCGGTTATGCTATCACTGTGGCAGATCAAATACAATCCACGGTAGCTTCGGGGACCGCTCCCTTTGTAGTGGCTTCTAATACAGTGGTCACCAATTTAAACGCTGATCGGTTGGATGGCTTACATGAAAGCGCTTTTGGGCGGTTATCCCAGAACGAGACCATCGCCGGCAACTGGGTGAATACCGCCAATCCCTGGGGAACGGATGAGATCGTCAGTTCCGTGATGGTGGAAGGGGAAAACATTTCCTTATTAAATAACGATGCCGGTTATATTACCACCTGGTCGGAAACAGACCCGGTATGGATTGCTGCAGAACCTTCTTATGGCAACCTTAATCAGAACGAAACCATCGCCGGCAACTGGGTGAATACCGCCAATCCCTGGGCTGATAACGAAGTTGCCGATAACCTGACTATCAGTGGCGGTTCCGTGAATAATAATTCTTTCTCTGCTTATTCAGATCTTACAGCAGAAGGTTATTTGAATAATGATGCCGGGACCGACCTTTTAACCCGTAACCAGGCCGACACCCGGTATATGAGTGGAACAGAAGACCAGTGGGTGAACGAAACCGGCGATAATATGACCGGTCAATTGGGCATGGGTGATAACTGGATAATAGACTGTGAAGGTATTACGGGAAACACCTCTGCAGGAACAGCTCCATTCCTGCTATTGGCCGATGGCAGTTATGTAGAAGTAAAAAGCGCTAATAGTACTTATGGTTTAATAATACGCGATTTTGATAGTGATAACTGGATAGATATTGATGCTAATAATATGGAATTAAGAAATAATACCGGTAATTTTTCCATGAATATAGTAGGTGACCTTTATCTTAATCCTGGAGGGGGGCAAACCTGGGCTACGGATCTAAGACCGAACATAATCTACGATCGGAATAACAGTTCCTACTATGTTGATCCTAATGGGAACACTCGACTCAATCGATTGGTACAGGTGGATAACACGACCATGGTTACCAATCTTAACGCCGATATGCTGGACGGTCTCCATGCTTCCTCCTTTGATCAGAGCAATACGAATGAGTTACAGGATCTTAATAGTGTCCTTAGTAGGGGAAATAGCGCCGGTAGTTATGATATTAATATGAACGGCCACAGGGTTTATAATGCATCCCAGATTGAATGCCAGAGTAATAGCAGCTATGATAAGATCCGGGTTTACCCATCCTCCAGCTATACAATTGGGATGGCCTCCGGACAAAGTTTTGGTGGTTACCTCAATGACTGGGCTATGACTTTTACTTTCAATAACGAAACCGACCGGGGATTCTTATGGAGGGATGAAGCTGATGCCGCAACCGATGGAGCGATGGCTCTGACTACCGATGGCAAGCTAACGGTTAAAAGCTTGATCAGGGCTCCTATATTCTATGATCATAATAACACCGGATATTATTTGGATCCGGCAAGCAACTCAAGACTGAATACTGCCCAACTTAATTATCTGGGTGTGGGAGTTGCTTCAAATACTTCCTATCGAATCTATGCAACAGGTGCGGCCTACGGTATTTATGCTTTTGGATCAACGATGGGAGGCAGATTTGAAGATACTGATGCATCAGCACGCGTCTATTGTGCTTATGGTTCTTACGATATTTTGGCTAATGGTACCGGTCGTATCGATGCCACCAGTAATATAAGAGCCCCAATATTTTATGATAGCAACAATACTTCTTATTATGGTAATTTTGCAAGTACCAGCACCATGTATAAGATCAATGTTTACGAAATCGATCCCGCTTATAAGATAGGGGAAGAATATTACTCTATCTACGGCGGAGAGATTATAGGTCACCGCATCGATGTTCTGGACGAAGGGAAATTGACTGCCGGTAGGGCAGAGATCGACCTTTATCAGCAGGAAAAAGGGACTGACCTCTGGCTATTCCAGAAAGCAGTCGATCTGAATAGCTTAAAGATCATGGTCACAGCGAACGGGCCGGCATATCTTTATGCTTACCAGGAAGGCAGCAAGATCATTGTGGAAGCTTATGAAGGGGATCCGGAATGTGAATTCACCATCCGGCTTACCGGCACCCGGTTAGATAAAGCGGACCAATCCGAAAAGTACATGAACTCCTGGCGGGATCCTGAACCACCTACAATGTTCATCGAGATTACCAATGAAGGGAAAGCTGAACTGAGAAGTATCCCAAAACAGGATACTGAGGACATTCCGGAAGAAGATTAAGACAATTATATAATTAACTTAAAAAAACTTAAGACCGGAGAATATATCATGAGCAAAGTAGAACTGTACTTTTTAAAACACACTTCATTGTGTTTAACTTTTATTTTATTGGTTTTTCCCCTGCGCTCTTTCTCTCAATCCACAATCGTGCCAACGGACAATATTGCCACCGAGAATGAGTTAAAAGAGTCTGTTTTAAAGGGTGATATACCTCCTGAAGCTGTATATGATTCCAGGGAACGAATTGAACTGATGAGTATGAATCAGGAAAATGATCCAATTCCTTATACCAGTATTGAGCCCCTGGAATTTACCGTGCCTCCTAATCTCACCATCAAGGAGCTAAAAGAAAAGATCATTTGGCTGGAAAGGCTATTGGAAAACCCCGCATTGTTAGGGACCAAAGATTATCCGGGGAGAACATCGTTAATCCCTGTACCCTGCAATATTGGTTTGTATCACGAACCCTTGGAAAAAGTACCGTTTGACAGGTTACATGAAAAACAGATCGGAAAATGTAAAACCGGAATCACGTTGGATAGGGTGCTTGAAGTTTATAAAGTGCAATATCAGTTCATGATCGAACAAGGATTTGAGAGTACCGGCGATTATATTCGCCAATATTATGATGAAATGCTTTATTTTCGGCCTCCCCAAGTGTCTGAAAGTGTATATCGGACTATGGCTCCTCAAGCAAAAGAGTTGTATGATTATTTAAATAATCTTGAAGAACCCCCAGATGAATATTTAAGCGCTTCACCCGAACAAATCTATTCAAGAAAGGTTAATGCAAAATCCACTACAAGTTTTAGTGGATGGTATGAATATTGGGATGGTTACTCTACTAATTATTGGTACTACTATTACAATTGGAATGCATATTACTATGGATCTTGGTATACCTATGAACCTTCTACAGGAGATTATGTTCAAATATCCAACTATACTGGATATTACAGGGATTGTTATGTTTATTATTATAATACTGCTCGAGTATTACAGGTAGAAGTACTGGATTCAAGGTATCTTAGAATTTACAACAGTAAATGGTTATATATTGGTAATTCAGGGGATGCAAATTGGGACTACTCTTTACACTGTAGTGCCAGCAGCCGTATACGGCTTGAAACCGATGGCATAGAACTATATAACTACAACACTGCTACCGGTACCGGGACTCATGGCACACCAGATATCGGCAGTTGTTTTACAGTAAATGGATATTTCGATATGTGGGGGGGAACTTGCTATATAGATGATGACCTGATTGTGCATGGTTACGTAAGTCATACCAATGGCTCGATCTATACTGGCTATGATTCCAATAATGGGGCGCTTTGGGTGTCGGGAGCTTCTTACGCTCAATACAACATGTCCAATGGTAATCTTTATGTGGAAAGGAATATGTTTACTTCCGGATGCACGGTTTCCCCCTGGAACTATGGTTATGGAAATGGTTATTTTCGCCAAACCGGGGGTTATCTTTACATGGGTTATGCCTATGGAGGCAGGTCTGATCCTGGATACCTCTATGACTATGACAATGGTGATAACCAGAGCTATATCAGATATATGTATATGAATGGAAATACTTATTATGATATTGCTTACCACACCTATTTAAGAGTTACCGGATGGGTAAGAGCTACAACTGGAGCCTGGTTGCGACCCTTGGGCTCTAGTGGAGACAGAATGCAACTATATCCTATGAGAGTTAAAACCGACTCTGATATCGAAGAATGCCTGGGAAAAACCATTGATACTCCTGATAATAATAACTACCCCGAGGGCTTTGAAGTTTCCTTTAAACTAAATTCTGCACAAGGGAACTTTCAGTTTGGTCTTTCGGTTGATGCCGATCTGGATATTCGCATTTATGATTTGATGGGACAGCAGGTATATTCCCAAACCAAGACCTTCAGACCGGGTAACTGGGAAGAGCCGATAGACCTTTACTATCTACCGCAAGGAGTTTATTTTTATAGCGTGAATTCATCTATTGGCCATAGAACCGGAAAATTTATCCTCGTAAAATAAACTTGACATCAAAGATTGGAAATTGTATCATGAATTCATAACAGAAAGGTCATGAATGAATATTCTGAAAAGTTTTTTTATATCCATATTGTTAGTTATTATTATTGCTTTCAGGGCCAGCCCTACCAGCTACTGTCAGATCATCGTCGAAGGCGATACTTCCTTAACTTATTGTTCACAGGGTACAGCTATTACTGTTAAGGCGGATTGTATTGTTGGTAGCAGCTGTTTATTGTATTTCATATCTGACAGGGACTCTTCTCTTACTTTAAACGAGGGTGACCATGTCCTGGGAAATACCCTGGTATTGGATGGTGATACCCTTTCCGAAGAATTCTTTATAGATAGCATTTCCGGACCCGATGGTCAGATACTTTTTCAAATACCTATGATCTGGATTGCTCCGGGGCGAATCCTGATAACGGTTACCGACCAGGATCTTTCCCAATCCTCCGATTGGATAGATATTTTGTCCCATCCGGATCCCCCAATCACCATAAGTGGGATTATAAGTGTTGAAGGATTAACCCCTCCCAATCCTTTGTTGGCTGAGGTATTCATTATCGCACCCCAGATCCTTTCGTCGGCTACCTCCGATACGTTTGGGCAGTGGTCCATGAATATCCCTTATGGGGGCTTTGAAGTTACTTTTGAGGTTAGAGATCAAAAAAACTATCTGATCCCGCCCGGAGATTTTGTATATACGCTCCCGGAAAGCAGCCTCTATGGAATGAGTATTCCTATGACTTTACCCGATGCCTCCATAGAAGTTTTGGTCGCAGATCAATATGGGGAACCTTTAGAATACCCCGTAATATTAGAACTTTGTAACTTAGAATGGGAAGATGTGCATCGCAGTTATATGGGATATGAAAGGTTATATGGAGCATTGGAAAGCACTCCTTATCTGCTGCAATTTGATGAAGAAACCAATGCTGGTTTACTTTTCCCCTTTCTCTACCACGATACTCTGGAGTTTGACGGAATCCATTCCCTGTATAGGGATATAACTGTATTTACTCCTAATGAGCTCATTTATGGTTTTTTGGAAATCCCGGATTCATTTTATTCCAGGGGTTATTATTTTAAAGCGCAGGCCGGAAATTACTACGCCAGCGTCATCAGCAATGTTCTGACCGGGGAGATAAGATTCCCGGTGAACAGCGAGTTAGCTGATTCTTACTGGGTATTTTATGATACCCTAACAGGAAGGTCATTTCCTCCACCAGAAGACTACATTGTATATCCCCAATTACAAAAAACTGCCCCGGGTGATACTGTTTTCTTTAGAATGGTTTCTTATGAGGAAGCCCTGGCTACACTGACCGGAAGAATTACGGATCAATACTCCGCTATTCTGCCAGGCGATTTAACTATCTATTTAGGTAATTATTATACCGGTAGCAGCTTTATCGACACTACCTCCAGTGGGTATTATCATTTTTCTCTTCTACCGGGTAAATATCGACTTTCCTCTTCTTATGATATGGTCGATTACGATCCTCCGTATCTTTACCCGAATTACTTTAGTCCATTTTTTGAAATTAACCTGGGATTGGCGGATAGCACTAATTTCGATTTCCCTTGCTTTTTGACTAACGATACTATTTTTCTTTGGATTGATCAGGACGGTGGGTACCCCTCGCAACGTTATAAATTCAGAGCGTCCCATTTTATCATGGGCACTATGATCCGACATTGCAGTACTTCCTCCAATTGGGTCTATCTTCCGGTAGCTGATGACTTTGAACAACCTTATAACGTTTATTTGGCAGAAGAGGATACTCCCCTTCCCGAAGGTCTTTTTACAGAGGGAGAAGCCAGGTGGAATGCCTTCCCCGGAGATACTATCTTTCTTCATATAACTCCTTATGAATATTACATTTCTGGGATTGTAACCCGTGATCTTGGAGATTACATTTCCGAACAACCTATCTTTCAATTGCTCTCAATTGACCTATCAGATCTTTCAATTTTCGATACCGTGATGACCCGGTCTGATGGCTCATATTACTCATCTGTTCCCACTGGTCTGTATAGGATCCAATCCCTACCCAATGAACAATTTATGTTCAAACCCTTTTACATCGATAGTCTAGTAATATTTTATACGCATAATACCAATAATAATTTCACATTTAACCTGAGAAGCTGTAGCTTGCTGGTGGAATTAAGCGGGATCCCTCCAGATAGCATTCCTTTGTATGTATTCAAGGGATCCGGAGATTCTCTCTTCCCACATGGGTACATCATAGAAAAGACCCTGCCTCCGGGAACCACAAATTTTGGCATTAGTATCTGTGATGCAGTTTGGACCTTACATGCCCCCCATATCAGACACTATACCCCTGAGCCAACCGAAACAACCATCCTGATAGAGGAGGAGACTTTCCGTGTACTGGTCAATTTCCACTATTCTTTTACAGGGATTTCAGCTGAACAAAAAACACCTTTTCGTTTTAGTTTGAGGGCAAATTACCCTGATCCCTTCAATACCAGCACCACTATTGAATATTCGCTTGACAACCCCGGCATGGTTACCATCCAGATATTTGATCTTTCGGGAGCGCTCGTCAATACCCTTTTAGAGCAAAAGTTGAAACCGGGATCATATTCAATTAAATGGAACGGAAAGGACCAAAAAAACCAGGAATGCGGATCAAGTGTTTACCTTATTCGCCTGGTACATTTAAATAGAGTGAAAATTGATAAAATGCTATTGATCAAATAACTACATTTAAATGAATTCAAGCTTTTTGAACCCCAAAAATCAATAATCTACCCTATACTTAAAATTGGTTCATGTACAAATTAGTTGCAAAAATAAAGTACTAAGGATATTATTTCAAGTAAATTAGACAAATGGATGATTGGATGAATGGAAAAACGTCACTAAAATCTTGTAAAAACCTTGATCAATAAAAATAGATATCATGATTACTGAATGAAATCTATAATAAATATGTAGGTTGATGTTATGGAAATATGATGAATGATAAACTCACTAAATTTTACAAGAACAATCATCACTCAACAATACAGGAGAGGCAACCATCCATTCATCCAGTGGCAGTTATGGTAAATTTCAAATAATACCATGCAACTAAATTGCATATGAACCTTAAAATTAGACTTTATGGAGTGATCATGGAAAGGAAATTATACTGTATTATTTTAACAGTAATAATAGTTTTATCAGACTTTTCTCTGATAGGATTGTATTATAAACAATCAGACGCTAAGAGTTTGATGCCTAAAAGCCCTCATACAATGGCTTCAGTTTATGGCTACATCAAAGATATTGACGGTATTCCAATAACCCGGGAAGTACATATTTACCTGATCAACCAGTCAAGCGGGGTTCGCACAGAAGTGCTGGGCAGCGGTGGTACATATATATTTTCCGGAGTAGAACCGGGAAATTATAAGCTTGACGTTACAACCGCTGATCTTATCCCGGATTACCTTACCGAACTTTATTGGGATGATCCCTACTTTAGCTTTTCATTGGTTTCCGGTGATTCCCTTCGAAGAGACCTTACCTGCTACCCTTCCGATACCATAATTACTGGCAATATTACTATGAATGGAGGTCCCTTGACCAGTACATTCTATATGTTCGCTTTTAATTATGAAATGGGATTTACAAAGGACCGATGTGATGAAACAGGTAATTTTACCTTGAGCGTAGCTGTGGGGGATAGCAGTCCATACCGGGTACGTGTTGGAACCGAGATCACCCCTCTTCCTTCTGGGTATGTTGTAGAGGGTACAAATTATCAATGGGACCAACCGGTTGGTTCTCATCTGCATTTTAACTTGATTTCCGAATATGGGACAATTTCCGGTATGATGACCGCGGATCCTGACTATCCTTCTCCCTCTGAATGGTACATGTATAGAATGAAGCTTTATGATGCAGAAGATAGCTCACTGGTTACTCTTATGACCCCTCTTTATAACTCTTTTTATTATTGCAACTTAACTCCCGGATCTTATTATGGAGAGATTGTACCCCGACCTTATAACCCTGAAGAAGCCTGCCTGGTGAAACCTTCCGGTTTTAATACTCTATCCTTAGCTTCATGGGATACAGTCAATATGGATCTTTATTGTAACTACAAGCATTGCAGGTGCAATATTAATCTGGTTGGAGTTTCCCCTGATTCAATACGGGATGCTTATCTGCTTGCTGAAGGAGATGGCTTTTATCCCGATTGTTACTTTGTAAAAGAGAATTTTGCTCCGGGTGAAACTGCCCTTGAATTTGGCATTTGTGATGGTGAGTGGCGATTCCAGGCGCCTTATATCCCTGGTTATGTCCCTTCTGATGCTGAAACCCTGGTCAACATCCCGGAAAGTATGACTTCCCTTCTTGTATCCTTTTCCTATAG
The DNA here is from genome assembly GCA_016930435.1 of bacterium. Classification (GTDB taxonomy): domain Bacteria; phylum UBP14; class UBA6098; order JAFGQG01; family JAFGQG01; genus JAFGGQ01. The sequence continues at coordinate 902 of JAFGGQ010000082.1, read as the reverse complement.
TCCCTCTGGGGTGTCTGAAAGAATCCTCCCTCAGGATTTCATATTGGGTGATTTTTGTCCTAATCCATTTAATGCTTCTGCTAAAATTGAGTATTATCTGACGCATCCGGGCTCAGTAAATATGAGTATCTTCGGCTTAAATGGAAATCTGGTTAGAACACTGATAAATAAAGACCATTCCACGGGTTTATATACAATAGAATGGGATGCAAATTCCAACCTTGGGGTAAAGTGTTCCTCTGGACTTTATTTTGTGAAGGTTAATATTGGTTCCAGTACTGTCATAAAATCCTTGTTGCTTCTAAAATAAAGTTCGGTGACATTGATATCATCCCGGAAAATATAAACGATACCAAATTATTAACGCTCTTAAATTCATGAATTATTAACTATAGTTACCCAAATTGTCTTAAAGGAAATTTTATCTTAAGTGGTCTCACACAGAGTTGATAGCTAAGCATTTTGCACTAACCGGAGTATCCAGGCCGAGGGCATAAGAATACCAACCATACAGAACTGGATGAATGATACCATTACCCTAAAGAGGCTTTTTTTATTCTTAAAATGATTTAAGATATCTTCAAATTATAATGGCTCTTCGATACGCCTTTGGCTACTCGGAGTCCGGCAATAGTAAATTTTGGGCGGGGCTTCGATACGATGCTTCGCCTCTACTCAGCCGCCTTGGTGGTGCGAACTACGGACGGTGAGTGGCCAGCCTTGCTGGGTGTATCGAAGCGCGCTGGCATAGAAACAATGATCCCGTTTAATGCAGTTGAAATTAGCTATAATGCCTGAAATATCGAAAAACAGGTTATTAGAATATAAACTTCGGAATAAAATTTGCATTTTTTTGTTCAATTCGTAATACTCATAAATACATGTTCATCAAATATATAACT
>JAFGGQ010000081.1 GCA_016930435.1 bacterium | reverse complement strand
AGTTATATATTTGATGAACATGTATTTATGAGTATTACGAATTGAACAAAAAAATGCAAATTTTATTCCGAAGTTTATATTCTAATATTCTGTTTTTCGATATTTCAGGCATTATAGTGAATTTCAACTGCATTAAACGGGTTATAATAATAGGGACAGTACTTCAGCAGACTGTCCCTATGCAAATAGCCCAAAAGAATGGGGGTATTTAAGTTCAAATAAGGGTTCTATTTTTCATTCAGTAATATTTTCCGGCGGTACATTGCATATTTCCCGTAATCCAGATATACTTTATCATTGTGAAGCATATCAGAGAGTAGAGGGGCTTTATTTCTGACCTCTTCGATCCGGTCGGTGACCTTGAATATAAAGGAGTCGCTTCCGGCGCCGGAGCCGAATGATGTAAGCAGTATCACATCACCGGGTTTAGCGATGTCCAGTGTAGCGGCAAAACCGGTGGGGGAGGAACCCGAATAGGTATTCCCCATCCATGGTACGATCCATCCTGGTTCGAGCTGTTCTTTGGTAAATCCCAGTTCTTTACCGGCCCGTTGGGGGAATTTACCGTTGGGCATGTGGAAGATAGCATAGGTAAAATCCTGAGGTGTCATATTGGCCATTTTCAGTATTCCGGCGGCGGAATTCAGGACATGTTTAAAGTATGCCGGTTCGCCAGTAAAGCGTCCTCCGTGCCGGGGATAATCGGCTCCTTCCCTGCGCCAGAAATCGGGGGTATCGGTGGTATATGAATAGGTATGGTGCAATTCTGCCAGAATGTTTTCTGTCCCGAAGATAAATGCGCTCCCTCCCGCTGATGCGGTATATTCGAGGGGATCGCCAGGCGCGCCCTGGGAAGTATCCGCGCCGATTCCCAAACCATATTTCACTGTTCCGGCCTTAACCTGGCAGTAGGCTACATACATTGCTTCGGTACCGGCCTTGCAGGCAAACTCAAAATCTGCAATATGTACATCGGGAACGATACCCAGTGCTTCCGCAACTACTGTCCCGGATGGCTTCACGGCATAGGGATGGGATTCCGAGCCCACGTAAACGCAGCCGATCTTTTGAGGGTCGATCCCTGCCCTTTTCAGGGCGGCTTTGCCGGCTTCCACTGAGATAGTAATAGTATCCTCGTCCATAGCGGGTACCGTTTTCTCGTTTACCAATAAGCCCCCTTTGATCAGAACGGGATCACGGCCCCACTGGCCGGCGATATCCTCAACCTTTATCCTGTAACGGGGCAAATAAGCCCCATAACCAACAATTCCTACCATAATTCTCTCCCTTTTCAGTTTATTCTTCTGTTTCCCACCGGCAGGGGCTCCCCATTTACCCCCACCGGCAGATCCCAGATTAAATTCCGGTTTTCTTGTATATAGTGCAGATCACCGTGATATCATCCCCACCCATAGAGATAGATAGCCCATAAGGGCGATTGGGATCTATCTGGATCTGACAATCTCCCGCCTTGCCGGTAAGCTGATGAAGTATATCCACCGCCTGCCGTACCCCGGAAGCTCCCACCGGATGACCATAACCTATTAAGCCGCCGGTAGTGTTGATTGGATGGTCGCCGCTCCGTTTTATACGCCCAGCCTTAACGAAGTCCGGACCTCTCCCGGGTTCTGCCAATCCGACTGATTCCAGCGCGATGATACCCCCAATAGAGAAGCAGTCATGAAACTCGAACACCCCAATGTCATTGATGGTCAGGTTAGCATCTTTTAGGGCTCGTTCCACGGCAGCCTTGGTGGTCCATAATACCGAAAGGTCATCCGGGGTTCGTGTGATATCCGATTCCGCCTGTCCGTAGCTGATCACTTCTGCGGCATCCTTTTTATCTACCCCCAGCCTTGCCAGACCCTCTTCGGAGGCAAAGATAAGGGCGGTACCGGCATCGGTCACCTTGGAGCAGTCATAGTAATTAATATTCTCGCAGAAGGCTTTGGGATTGGGAGGGGTCATGCCGACGGCGAAGGGATCTTCCAGGTCGTTGTAGTATTCCTGGGCTTTGGGATTCAACCGGGCGTTTTCAATGGCATTAGCATACCAGAGCGCCATTGCTTCACGGGTGGCTTCGGGCTTGTTATATTTTTTAAAGTAGAAACCCGCCCTGTCCGAGAATTTTCCGGGGAAGAAATGGGCATGTCCGGTTTTCCGCTGCCCGGCATAGTGCCCCGCCCCGGCTAAAATGTCCGCTCCATAAACTGACTTGACCGAATTTTGAACCTCGACACCGACACATAATACGGTTTCAGCAACATCCGCAAGGATTGACTTGATAGCAACGGTAAGGGCTAATCCCCCGGAGCCGCAAGCACCCTCCGTACCGGTAGCCGGTTTTTTCTCAAGCGCAGGATGTATCATGGGTATGAAGCCCGGTCGGTTGCCCTGCCGGCAATAACGGGACATCATAAAATTCCCCAGAACCCCCTCATCAATGTTGGCCGGGTCATTTACCTGGTTCAGAGCACCCATCCCCGCCTCTTTAACATAATGCTCAATACCAGGACGGGTATCCTTGGGCCGCCATTCCTTTCGACCGGGACCCAGGGCAATAGTATTATAACCAGCAGTTACATATACTGGTTTCCTGAACTTTGCCATTTATTTCCCTCCTTCTTATCTTTAATATTTATATATCACGAGGTATTTATTAATAATTGTTGATGGGACCATAGATATGGAAGAATCCATTGAGCAGGACATCGTTCACATCCTGTGGTGAATCCGCCACACCGGTATCCACGAGCATCTGGCCGATCTCCCTGGAACGCTCCAGATAACCCACTGCCAACTTCGCGCCTGCAGTATCCGATCTCCGAAGATTAGCAAAGTACCTCTCAAGCTTCTGGCCTTTATTGGGATCAACCAGCATGGACCGCCATGGTTGGCATCCTTCCGGCAATGGCCCGATATATTTATCCAGCTTCTCTTTCCACTCACCCTCAATGGGGATATTACTGCCACTGCTAATGTCATAGACACCGACAGGGCGGCTCTTTTTATACTGCAGGAAACCATCAACCTGTGTGCCATCGGGGTTCTGTCCACCCTTAACTCCAACCTCCATCATCTTGTTCAGCAGATCGTTCTTCAGCGTGGGATCCGGAATATGTTCCCGCATTACCTCGAAAATAGCCCAGAAAACATCCACTCCCACATAGTCGATGAGCTGGAATATTCCCATGGGCCTTATCAGAAGGGTTTGACTGACCTTGTTCACGATATAGACCGCTTCGGGAATGCTGAAACCCTCACCGGTAAGCCTTTCCACCTCGTTCAAACCATGCAGTCCATCCCGGGCAAAATGACCATTGCCAATGAAACCGGAAATATCGTTTGCAGGGACCAGCTTCTTGCGGAGGCGTTTTCCCAATTCCATCCCAAGCGCCTTTGCTTCTTCATCGGTCTTGTCGTTGGTAATAACTTCCACCAGTTTCTGGATAACCGGGGGATTATAGAAATGATAACCCACAATCCGGCCGTTAAGCCCCAATTTTTCATCCAGCAACCCGATGGGGACCGAGGATGTATTTGTATAATAAATGACATCGTCTTTACAGATTTCCTTAAGGCGCCCCAACACCTTCAGCTTGGTAGGTATGTCCTCAATAATCGCCTCGAATACAAGATCCGAGTCACGGGCCGCATCCAGGTTGTTTGTCAGATTGCAGACCTGCATAGACTCGAAGACGAAATTATCGATCATCTCGGTGTTTTCAACCAGGTCGTCCCGGTTCGCATATAATTCCCGAATAGCATTAATAGATTTTTCAGCATGTTTGATCAGTTGTTTTTTCATATAAGAACCCAATCCTATCAGCCCCTTCTTGCTGATATCGATCAGGTTCAACCGGTACAGCACATCCGGATTTTTCTCCTTCAGTTCGGCCATTTGAGCCGCGATAAGTACCGCTATTCCGCTACCCATCTTACCCGCAGCGCCGACTACAGAAACATTTTGCAGTCTTTCGTCTAAGGTCATTTTTACCTCCTATTGGACTTCATATATAATAATATTTAATTGACATAACGTACTATATTTGTCGAAATAATTAAAGTATGATTACTCGTTTTTCCAGTCGGGTTTCCTTTTTTCCAGGAAAGCGGACATGCCCTCTTTGCATTGGGGGTGGGACATTGCAAGGGCGAACACCTCCGCTTCGTATTTGCTTCCGGTCTGGAAATTGGAATCGAAGCCTTTGTTTATAGCGGCTTTTGCCAGGGCAACAGCCACCGGGCTCTGAGCCGCGATCTGCCGGGCGAATTTAAGGACTTCTTCCATCAGGTTATCCTGAGAAAGCACCCTTGATACCAGTCCGATCTCAAGGGCTTTTTGGGAGTCAATGACGGCTCCTGAGTAGATCATCTCTTTGGCTACCGCCGGTCCGCATATCCTGGGCAGCCGTTGGGTACCTGCAAAACCGGGGGTGATCCCCAGACCCACTTCGGGCTGACCCAATTTTGCTTTTTCACCAGCCCATCGAAGATCACAGGCCATTGCCAGCTCGCAGCCGCCCCCTAAAGCATATCCATTTACCGCAGCGATCACCGGTATGGCCAGATTTTCAATGCGATCGAAAACCTTTTGACCGTACCGGGAGAACTCGCGCCCTTCGAGCGGACTCATTCTGGACATCGCGGCGATATCCGCACCGGCAACGAAAGCCTTACCCGACCCCGTGATTACCAATACCCTTACCGCATTATCTGCTTCCAACTCATCGAGAAAGCAATCCAGTTCGGCGAGCACCGATCGATCCAGGGCATTGAGAACCTCCGGACGGTTAATACGCAAAACACCAACAGCATCTTGCTTTTCGAAAAGCAAAAACTTGAAATCGCTCATCCTTAGCCCCAATCTTTTAGTGGTTAAAAGAAAGGCTGATTATTTGAGAGTAGTTTTGACAAATAAGCCACTGACCAGTCCCAAAATTTCTCTGCCTGCAACTTATAGATTTCTGAAAATAGGGAATTGAAATCAGAATGTCAATAAATTTTTTTTTATTATACTTTTCGATTTTGGAGAACTTCGATACTAATAAATATGAGGGATAAACCTGCTTGCCCTTACGCTGTATTCTTCATATCGTTCACCATAAACGGCCAGGAGATATTCTTCCTCAAACTTTATTATCTGGTTATTGATGTAGATTACAAGGATCAGGTTGAACAGTGTCAAGAGATTGGGACATATCATAAAAATTCCCAAGGTCATCAGGATTAAGGAGAAAATTATAGGGTGCCGGATATTTTTATATACACCGAAGGTTATCAAGCCCTGAGGCTGCCGCGGAAGGAGAACCCTGTACCGTGAACCCATAGCCCGGATAGCGGAAAATTGGAGAATGGCTCCGACGCCCAGGATGACTAATCCAACCAGATCAAATATCTCAAAATTAAATAAGCCGAAACAAAGATACCAGTTTTGGGATTCGGGTATAACGATGAAATGGGCTACCACCCATAGCGAAAGAAGCAAACTAAATGGAAGCAAAATAAATCCCCGGGAGTAACCACCAGATACCCCCCGATGGTCCCCGCCATCCTTTCCTGGCAGTGATCTTGCCCAGAAATGAAGAGCTATATAAATT
>JAFGGQ010000080.1 GCA_016930435.1 bacterium | reverse complement strand
GTTTTATCTGGTCTTATTGAATTTATCAAGAAATCTGACGGGGATATTTCTATCGAGATCCTCTTATTAAACGGGGAAGGATATGCCCTTATCTCCGGTATTTTCTCCCTAATTGGTATTTCATCAATATGTGTTGCCGGACCAATATCTTCCAGGAATACCGGGGTTTCATCCAGGGCGGGTAGAGTGAAGTTCCCCATAGAGTTGGTATAGAGGGTATCCATGGGGGGGAGTGAATCATCCCGGGAGGTTATAATCCAGGTTCGGAGAATGGTTCTGTTCGGGGCAAAACTGCCTGAAATTTCCAGGAGAGCAGTATCGGGCATTGGTTCTTCGGCTAGTTCATCAATATGGTTTTCGAACCAGAGGCAGAGCATATCCTCACGGGTGCCTTCTTCAAAGCGAAAGATGTATAGCCGGGCTGGGTCCTCCAGGGGTTCCAGCCTATTTATTTCGCGGTATCCTTCAAACTTCTGTTTCAGAAGTTTTAAGGTATGAAGTGCTGGTCGTGGGACTGATAACCGGGGAAAGAGGAAGTTGTAATCAACCAATCCGATATATGCCCAGGGTCTGGCCAGTAGCGCAAACCACCACCAGTCCTGAGAAGTCTCAATCCACATCCGTCTGACCCCCAGGGAGAGCGCTACCACGAACATCTTGGTAAGATGACGTGATTGGTTAGCCCGATGCCAGGCTACCAGAGAATCATGCAGGGGGTGCGAAGCCGTACCGATAATATTATAAAGGGAATCCGCCTGGTCTGAAAGGTGATATACGAACTCACCGCCTGGATACATGGGACCTGATACTGCATCATCGGCTACGATGGGTTTATCGATTCCCAGTGAGTCGAATACGTTACGGATGAATTGGACTTGTCCGTAAAGTCCCTGCCACCAACTCAGAGGATGGAAACAGGCGAAATCATAGAGGGAATCCTGAGCCAGAGTACTTTTAATGAAATGCATTTCCCGTGTGCCCATATTGGTATCACCGGCTTCAGTACCCAGTGAATCCAGAATGGCTAATCGCTCCAGAAGGGTCACGGTATCCGGAAAATCATCGAACATATCCATAAACAGGGCTGCCGAAAGGCCAGTCTGAGCATCCTCACAGGCATCGTGCATAGCCCGATAGGCAATAGCTAATACTGCAATATAATCATCCAGATGGCTATCCCAGGAGCATCCTTCGAAATAATAGATCTGTTGTGCCTCGGACTCTACCATATACATCAAAACAGGATAATGAATGCCAGGAACGTCATCCTGCCCATCGTTATCATACCGTTCTACAAGATTATAGACCCAGTCGTAATAATCAGCTTCATGTTCGGGTAGGGGACGGCGGCGGTTCATGGTACCTATTGGAGCCCAGTGATGACAGGTAGCCCATTCACAATCGGTACCCAACCACAGACAAAATTCAGTGATCCCATGCCTCTGATGCTGAAGAATCATACTATCCAGATCAGTCCATTGATAGGTATGGTTTCCAAGGCTATCCGGCGGAACGGGTTCAATGCCTCCCCAGGTAGTGCACAGACATTTAATGGAATTGATTCCATGAGCTACGTAAATAGGTGCCAACCTCTCCCCCGGCTGATAACCCAGACCAATTATCTTTTCCGCAGTGAATTCCTGCGCACTCGCTATTACCACCAGCAATATAATCCATGATAATGCTATCTTGCCCATTTTTAATGACCCGTAAAAAAGTAATGGTATTATATGGTATTCACACCTTATACACCAAATTTATGTTTTGATGCGCCATTTACAAGAAAAATCATAGTAATCTGCTATTTTAACCCGTATTTCCAGTTCTTATGTATATAAATAAATTGACTTTCGATATAAATGTTCTATAATGAACAAATATATTTTAAATGCAGCTCATTTACATTTTATTTTATAAGGGATTTAAGATCGGACGTAATGAATAATAGATCCAATATTTTTCTTAAGCGATTCAAAAGAAGCTGAACCTTGTTTGTAAACGTTTAAACAACACTAAAAAGAGGCAGAAAAAATGGGTAAACTAAAAGTTGTGATGTTAGTATTATTGCTGATGTCCATTCTGATGTTTCACTGTGGCGAGGAGGAAGACCCGCCAGTTGAATACAAAGCTACTATTGGGATACTTCCCGCTGAAAATGCGGTGGTGATCAATGAGGTTTTTCAGACCCATTTAAAGGTAAAAAACATCGAAAATCTTATGACCGTCGGGACCAAAATCTACTATGATAAATACAAATTAGAGGTGGTAGAACTGGCCCGTGTCGATTCCTTCCTTACCAGTAATGGCGGTAATGTCATTCAGATCGAATTTGAGAACAATCAGGAAGCAGGGATGGTGAATATCGGCCTTACTGTACCCGCTGGTAACGCGGTAAGTTGCGAGCTGGATGATGTTTGGCATCCTATTTGCAAGGTGGTTTTCCGGGCATTATCACCAGGCAGCGAGGATTTAACTATCGATATCGATCATCAATCCGATGGTGATGTGGGACTGTTCGATAAATTTGCTACTCTTATCGAAGGGGTAGTAGTTGAAAATGCTGAAGTTAACATATCCAATTAGATAGAAGAAGAAGGAGAACAAAAATGAAAAGGTATATTCTGTTAATACTGCTGGTCCTGGTTGGATTTTCCTCGATTGCCCTGGCGCATTCCGACCGGAAGGAAGCCGAACGCAGAGGTGATTTTCCCGATCAGAAGTTAATTAATATCGAGCTTTTTAATGATTACATCAAGGTGGTTGCTGATGATGTAGATGGTCAATTTGTAATCGGCACCACCGATGAACGGCGATTGCTGTACGGATTTCCTTACAGTCCCTGGTCCAGTCATACCCAGGTTCTTATCGATAGCGATACCTGCGCTTTTGGGAACCATGGTGAGATAGCGGGATTAGCCACCGGCACTATTACTGACCCATTGCATCTGGACGGTGATGAACTAACAATGACCTGGTCCTATGCTGACGTTGATGTTATACAGACCTTGAGTATTGTTACCGGGCCATCCACCGGGTTGCCCGATAATATCCTGATCCAATATACCATTATTAACAACTCATCCACTACTAAATCTGTTGGTGTGCTGCTGGAGATGGATACAATGATCGACTACAATGATGCCGCTCCAATATCAACCAGCTTTGGTTATACCGGTGTAGAACAGGATTTCGAATATCCTTACATCCCCCAGTACTGGCAAGCTTTTCAGAGCAGTCCTACCCAGCCGGAGAGCCTGTTAGTTGGTCAGGGAACACTGACTGGGGGGTATGCTGTAACTCCGGATCGCTTCTGCCTGGGGCCCTGGGGAGATTATGATGATGTCCGATGGAGCTATACTTCATATGGAAATACCTATGGTGACAGCGGTGTATTGCTGTGGTGGAATCCCGTCCGAATATACCCCGGCGGAACCCATATTGTGGCAACTATGTACGGTGTAGGCGCCGGAAATTTTGTAACCGGTGACCTGGCTCTGAATGTAACTGCGCCATTAACCCTACAGCCAATTGAAACTGGCGGTTATTCCCCAAATCCCTTCGAGATAAATGTACTTGTTACCAATACTACCTCCTCAACAATTAACGGGGTTACCGCTACTATCAATCTCCCGACAGGGTTAAGCCTTGCCAGCGGTGAAACGGCAACCCAAAATATCTCACCGGCTGATCTTGATGGCGGCTCAACGGGTTCTGTTTCCTGGCTGGTAGAAGCTGATATTCAATCCGTCGAAGCCGAATTGCATTATACCGTCTCAGTCGAAGGCGGCGGTTATTCCAACGAAGCAGAGCGGTACATCATTATCCCAGAAGGAGGAACCATTCCTTCCGGAATCCAGGATGTTGATTTTACCATCATTATGGTTGATGAGTCCAACTTCCCCATCATTCAGGCCCAGTGTCGAATAGTTGACCCCATTACAAATCCTTTTGTCTCACTGACCGGTTTGAATGCATCTAACTTCGATATATATGAAGATGGCACTTCTATCTCTGATTTCGAGGTTACGTTTAACAGCGTTGAAGTGGATTCCAAATCTGATGACAGTATTTCAGGGCCGATTGACCTTGCCCTGGTGGTCGATGTCTCAGGTGATATAGGCGAATTCAGCGAAATACAGGATAATCTTCTGGGAATGGTACCGCTAATGATCGACTCACTGGAAATTGACCTTGAAGTATGCTTGATCACCTTTACTGATCAAATAGAGCAGCTTTATGATTTTACCTCCAGTACAGATGAAATACTGGGCTGGACCGAAACCGCTATCTTCCCCCATCCCAATACACCTACGGTCTCAAACGGACTGGAAGCAATCTCCCGCACCTTCGATTTTTATTGGCGGGAAGGTTCAACCAGATTGCTGACCTATTTCTCTAACCGCCCCTTCGATACCGGTTCGGGTTACACAGTTCTGGAAGTAGCCCAGGGGATGGTAGAGCGCGATATTCACGGAGTGATCTTTGGTGTGGAGAATGATGATATGCAGATGCTGGCGGACAGCTGCCGAGGGTCCTTCATTAATATCGCCCTCCTCGACCAGATAATAGATAGTAGCGGGATTGACTTTGGTGGTGGCACCGTGGGCGAATACTCCATTACCTACCTGTCCCCAAACCCTGAACCAACCGGCGACTGGCGTGAAATTTACGGTGTCGTTACCGTAGAAGATACCCTAAGTGATGATGATTATAACGGTTACTATCCTCCCGGATTCTCCGGTTTCTATTTCGACCCGGAGACCACCTACACCCGCCAGGATTATGACTTTGAGGTTAAGGTCCGGGTATCCGCCATGGTAAATCTTTATGATGTTCATTTTATAGTCCGTTATGACCCCGCAAAACTGAGCTACAACTCGATAAGTGCCGGGGAATACCTCGCTCGTAATGCCGATGACCCGCTCCAGGTGGTAACTAACGGAAGTGGTTATATAGATATCTCATTGACGCGGAATGGAAGCACTACCGGCGTATCAGGCAGCGGAACGATAGCCTCGTTATTCTTCACCGCCACAGCCCTCGACCCCACTTCCGATATCTACTTTGATGAAGTAGTGGTAAGAGATCCCGATTATGCGGACGTTTTCACCGTAGTGGATACATTCGGCTATATACGTTACCTTTCCGGCCCCAGAGGCTCAGGTACACCCGGGGACACCACGGACTGTATCCTCTGCGATTTTGATTGCGACGGGGACATTGACATCCGTGATTTCGCCCTGCTGGGCACCTATTGGCAGCCGGTAGATGCTGGCGAAGGAGACGTGGGTCCGGCAACCGGCGCAGCGCCGATCATAACCCCCAATCCCGATGGACACGTAAATTTCGAAGACTTGTTCATATTCGGCAGAATGTGGAACTGGTACCACATCACAGTGCTGGGAATGCCCCGGATAGAGATCCCGGAAGGGAAACTGACCCTTACCGAAAAAGGGGATAAGCTATTTATCCTGGGTCAAAATCTTCCCCCCGTGGCAATGAGCCACCTGGTGCTCCGCTACGATCCGGCTTTGACAAGGGTTACAGCCCTGAAGCTTGAAGACCTGCCTCAGGGATTTACCTCAGCGCAGAACGGACTGATTGAAATCGCTGCAATTAAACTGGCGGGAAACGGAGAAAACGCTGAGATCATGGGTGAAGCAAATCTCCTGGAGATCTCCTACCAGGGTATAAATACCTTTCAAATCGTAGAAGCAGATTTCCGCAACGGCTACGGTGAACTACAGAAGGTCACTTTTGATAACACCAGCATCCCCAATCAGTTTGACCTTTCCCAGATTACACCTAATCCATTCAATCCCACTGCCAATTTCACGGTTATAATGCCCGAAGAAGCCAGGCTGAAGGTGGAAGTATTCGATTTTAACGGCCATAAGATAAGCACCATTGTGGACCAGGATTTCCCTATGGGCAGTCACACCCTCTCCTGGGAGGGGAGCTCATCTGCAAGCGGTATTTACTATATCAAGGCTACTTACGAAAATCAAACAAGGGTTCGAAAAGCTCTGCTGCTTAAATAAAGGGGAAAATATCCCTCTTCAGGATTATGAAAATGCCCTGCCTCTCGGTAGGGCATTTTTATTTTTTCCGAACGTATATAAAAATGGTAATATTATGGAGTGTTCCAGGCGCGCTTGCGTAATAATCACCCGCCCATTTTCAAAGACAATAGCATGATACTCTCCGGCCCAAAGGATGGTAGCTATTTTATACTATTTTGACTATTAAATATTATTAAGTAATATATAAAATATTATAAATTTCTTTGTTTATTTACTTCTCTACATATATTGTAATTTCATGAAAATTAGTGAGTGAAATCGTGTTCACTTATAACTTTTGTTTGTTCTTTAAATAATTGTGTAACGAAACGATAATTGAAAATGCCCTGAGGTAAAGGAGGAAAACGGATGGGTATAAGACTACATGATCAAACCTTGAGAGATGCTCACCAGTCTATACTGGCTACCAGGATGCGAACGGAAGATATGCTTCCTATCGCTGAGGAAATGGATAAGGTAGGATTTTTTTCAATGGAGGTTTGGGGTGGCGCAACATTCGACGTACCGATCAGGTATTTAAATCAGGACCCGTGGGAACGGTTGAATTTGCTTAAGGAAAAGATAAAAAACACTCCATTGCAAATGCTTGAAAGGGCCATGAATATCGTGGCTTACAGGAACTTCCCGGATGATGTAGTAGAGAAGTTCATCTACTTTGCCAAGAAGAATGGCTGTGATAATTTCCGCATCTTCGATGCCTTAAACGATATTCGGAACATGGAGGTACCCATCAAGTCCGCCATTAAGGTTGGCGGACACGTGCAGGGAAGCCTGTGCTACACGATCAGCCCGGTTCATACCGTCGAGCGCTTTGTTCAGGATTTTCAGAAACTGGAAAGGCTGGGCTGCCACTCCCTTTGTATCAAGGATATGGCTGGAATGATCTCGCCCACAAAGGCTTATGATATTATTTCAGGATGTAAGAAAGCGGGGATTCGGATACCTATAGACCTGCATTCTCACACTACTTCCGGCATGACCGGGATGTCCTATATGAAAGCTGCAGAGGCGGGTGTTGATATTCTGGATGGTTCGATGTCACCACTCTCAGGCGGAACCGGCCAACCACCTATCGAATCCATTGTCGCCGCGCTTAAGGGTACCGAATATGATACCGGATATGATCTGGATCATCTCATCGAACTCCGAAAGTACTTTTTAAAGATCTGGGATAAATATTCTCATCTTCATCGTGAAACCGCTATGAAGGTGGACCCGAGCGTAACGGTACACCAGATACCGGGCGGCATGCTATCCAATTTGCTGCTTCAATTAGAGCAGCAGGGAGCCGGTGATAAGTACCTGGAGGTTCTTGAGGAAACCCCCCGGGTCAGGAAGGATATGGGTTATCCCCCTCTGGTGACACCAACCTCTCAGGTTGTGGGGGTACAAGCCGTAATGAACGTGCTTTTCGGGCGTTATAAAAAGATCCCGGAACAGACTAAAAATTATGTCAGGGGTATGTACGGGCTTGCCCCGGGCGAGATTTCTGAAGAGATCAAGGAACTGGTCTTGGGCAAGGACTGGAAAGATCAGGTTATCGATTGCCGACCCGCCGACCTTTTAGAACCTGAATACGAAAAAAGACGGGAAGAGCTTAAGTCAATGGGTTTGATGAAAAAGGAAGAGGATGTTTTAACTTATACTATCTATCCGGAAGTCGGATTAAAGTTCCTGAAGGGCGAGATCAAACCTGAATTTACCAGTGATCAGTTGCCCCTGAAGAGTCAAGTAGTAGTACCGAAAACGCCTTCAGCAGCCCAGCCGGTTCCAACGCCGGCACCCGGCGCTGGCACTCGTAGCTATAAGGTAGAAGTTGATGGTACTGTGTATGCGGTTCGAGTTCAACCCGCTGAAGGGGTGGAAATTTCCCAAAGCAACATCACGGAGAGTGCAGTTGAGCCTAAATCAAAACCTTCAGCCGGCCT
>JAFGGQ010000009.1 GCA_016930435.1 bacterium | reverse complement strand
AACCAGACCAGGATACTATCTGCCCCGGGATAGTCCAATGAGTCCACCAGGATGGACCCGTAAGCTTCCCTTGGTTCTTTAATGACAGCTACTCTAACTCCTTGCTGGTAAACGGCAATAGCCACATAGGGGGTATCTAAAAAGACCTGGCAAACGGTAAGAGATGAATCGGAGAACGTTGCGCCAGGTGGGTTGGAGCGCCAGTAATTAAAGAAGTAGCTTACCCCATCCCCTGATGAGACCGAACCCGGAGTTTCAATATCAACCCATTCAGCACGATCGTACCATCCTTCGCCGGTCTGCGCTACCGGCGTACCGCCCGTACCGGAATATGCCAGGTTTAGGTAAAACTGCTCATCCCATTGCCATTCAAGGGAAGAATTATCATTAATAACAAATATAACCAGAGTGCCAACCCCACTTACGGGTACGGATCCTGCACCTGACCAGCCGGTGCAGATATGCCTTATATCAGATCCGAATACAACTATGCTATCCACCATTGCGGCTACCTCTTCACCGGGGTTGTACCAGGTCGTATCACGTGGTGGATCAGGAGTGCCGTATTCAGAAACGACTACCAGATAAAGCTGCTGCTGCCAGATCCATTCCAAAACAGTAGGCTGGGTGATTACAAATTCCACGTCGCTTCCGGTCCCGCCAGGAGCCAGATCACCGGTGCCATTATAACCCGCACAGTAAAGGTGGTTTAAATCATCAGGGGAAGTTACATAGGCGTGTACATTGAACCCTTCATCATACCAGTGCGAGCCCACCGGAGGCACTGGGGTATCGCCGCCGTCCGGATTGAATACTCCAAATAGGTATTGCCTGTCAAAATAAGCGGTGAAGGTAGTATCATTCAATGCGGTAACAATGTGGGTCCTGATTCTGCCATCACTCCATACGGTAAAGTCATAACGGACACCAGCATCTTCTGGGATCACCTGATCAACCGAGATCTCATGGGGAGTGCCCGGAGCCCAGATAACCGTATATGGAGAAGCATATTTGATTCCGTCAACATAGACGGAATCCCCGCCAAACTGATTCTGAACAACCACTTCCACATTCGTATTGGTGATAAAGATTCCATCTACAGTCTGAGCAGAAACAAGATCATGACTCAGGTTTCTAAGCAGGAGTGGGCAGTACCCGGAGGCTCCGGTGTCCACTTCCATCCGGAAGAAGAAGAGGGTTTCCGGGGGAGAGGTTATTACCGGTGTGGCGCTGTAGGCGCGAACCCTTATTCGACTGTCAGAAGACATGGTGGGCGGCTCCCAGGCAAATAAACTGTCCCAGGCAATCGCACTCTCAAGTATCCCAACATAATGCAGAAGCGAATCATCATAATAGAAATCCAATCCCAGGGAATCCAGGCTGAAAATAGAATCATCATACAAAATTATGGGGATATTAACGGTATCGCCGGGATACCCCCAGAAAGTATCCGGAGTACTGACCTCGAATGCAGCGTAATGGGCGATCACGAGGATTGTACTGTCCACAGTTAGCGTAGTATGCCAATCTGCAGGATCAGTGAATACTGCTCCAGACCAATGATCGAAGGAATATCGGGTTCCGCCATCATATATAACATGAGCAGTATAGATATCCACCAGCGAACCCAGCGGGTACCACCCTTCTCCCCATTGATCGGGGACCGCCGCCCCGCAGCCGCTATAATCCAGATCCAGAAAAACTTCCTCGGACCACAAGGCCTCTTCTGTTACAGGCTCATTCAAAACGCACTGCCCGGGATTGATGGGACCGGAATAACTCTCATCACCAAAACCTGACCATTGGCCGAAAACAAAGCGGGAATCCAGAACATTAACCGTTTCAGGCTCAATCCAAAATTCCGCAGTGGCACCTTGGCTATACCAACCCTCGCCGTAAGTTATACCATATTCTGACAATATTGTCAAGTAATATTGTGTATTCCAGATGGCTTCTTCGCGGATAGGGTTATTCATATAACATCCTGCCGGGTTATCGGGGCCGTTGTAAGCGCCCGGGCCAGTACCCGCCCAGCGGGAAAATAATACTCTCACACTGTCTGTAACGGGAATGGTCTCAGGCCAGATTGAAAATACTGCTATAGCGCCGGAATCATACCAACCTTCGCCGGACGGGGTGCCATAACCACCGTTATATACTGTAAGGTAATACTGATTGGTCCAGATAGCCTGTTCATTTAGAGGGCCATTGACCGTGCAGGAAGCGGGATTGAGGGGGCCGGAATATGCTGCATCGCCTGTTCCATCCCAGCGCTGGAAGATGTGTCTGGTTCCGGTTTCCAGGACTGTATCAGGGGTTACACCAAAATTAGCGATGACCCCGGCATTATACCATCCCTGACCGGATACCGCCCCCCAATCGGAGGTAACCCGGAGGTAATACTGTATTCGCCAGTTGGCGGTTTCGGTTATTGGGCCGTTCATGGTGCATTCGCCTGGATTAGCGCTGCCGGTGTATGAACCGGAACCCAATCCTGTCCAACCATTGAATACAAAGCGGATATCGGCTGTAGAGTCCACTATTCCCGGGGCGATGCTGAATCCTGCCAGAACGCCCTGGTCGTACCAGCCCTCACCAGCCGGGGTTGAACGGCCGCCATTATCCACGGTTAGATAATATTGCCTGGTCCAAACCACCGTTTCGGTTACCGGACCGTTCATAGTACATGATCCGGGATTGGTACTGCCCGTATAGGAGCCGGGTCCAATACCCGTCCACTGCTTAAAGATGTATCGTATAGTCGCAGTGGAATCGATAATGGTGGGAGTAACCTCAAATTCAGGATGCGATCCAGCAAGGAACCAGCCTGAACCGATAACTGACCCTCTTCCGCCGTTGAGTATGGTGAGATAGTATTGCGTTTGCCAGTTTGCAACTTCCGTAATGGAATTATTCATATTAACGGTTGCCGGGTTATTGGAGCCGGAATATGACCCGCTCCCTGTTCCTGTCCAGGATTGGAATATATAGCGGGTTCCCCCTGCTTCTATGCTATCGGGTGTAACCCCGAAGTTAGCAGGATTCCCTGCATCATACCAACCCTGACCGGATACGGTTCCCCGGGCAGAATTAACAAAAAGATAGTATTGCAGCTGGTATGATGCGGTGAAGGTATCGTTAACCACAGGGGCAATATTATGGGTAATAGTACCCCCATCGCTCCAGTTATCCCATCGCCGCCGTGTTTCAGGATCGATATTGAAATAAGGAGGTGCAGATATCTCATGCAAAGATGCGGAAAGCCAGGTTGCCGTGTATGGCGAATCATGCCAGACTCCATCAACCCGAACCTGGGCGCCGGGGGCGGCAAAATCCAGTTGTACAGTGATAGTTACCGAACCCTGAACGATGACGGTACCGGGACGGCTATCAGCACCAGCCAGGCTGTAAATCAGATTATAACAATTCAATTCACCGATACCCGCCAAACCTGCATGAGCATAGAATTTAGCAAAGAAGAGGGTCTCAGGAGGATCAACCGTTGTCCCCGATTGAGTTGCATAGATCTGGATTGTATTGCTATCCATAGGGGTTCCGATGATGGTGGTCCAGGGAATACCCTCGCGCAAGCCTTCTATCCCCAGGAAGGTCAGAATATGGTGGGGATAATCCAGGTTCAATCCTACACTTAAAATATCCAAAGATAGGTTATTATAAAGGATTATGGGGATATCAACGGTATCATTTGCCAGGACGTAAGTGGTATCAGGGGGGCTGACTTCAAAAGCGGAATAGCGAGCCGTAGCAGTATGAGCCGTATCCATAAATGTCTGGGTCAGGATTAAGGTATCATCCATAATCACCCCGCCGGAATCCACCTCCCAATGGTCGAAATGATAACGAACTGCTCCCGAATATACTATATCTTCAGTGCTGATTGGGGTCCAGTTGAAGGCGGGATGCCATCCTTCCCCGTTTTGGATAGGCGTTGCCCCGCCGCATCCGGAGTAATTCAGGGTGAGATAGAATTGATGGTCCCATGCAGCATCTTCGGTAATTGGTCCGTTCATAATGCACCCGGAGGGGTTTTCGGGCCCTGTATAAGAGCCGGAACCGGTTCCGTTCCAAAGTGCGAACTGGAATCTTGAGCCGGGACCAACGTCAAAGGTATCGGGATCAACCCCGAAATTTGCTTCAGATCCGGCGTTATACCAGCCCTGCCCATAGGGAATGCCATGGGGGCTGTTAACGGTTAGGTAATACTGCAGCGTCCACTGCGCTTCCTCCTCGCAAGGTTCCATAATATGAGCGTAAGCCAGGCTTTCAGGGCCGCTGTAAGCCCACTCGCCGGTTCCGGCCCAACCATCGAAGAGATAGCGAATATCACGGTCAACATCGAATACCGTAGGGGTGATATAGAACAAAGCGGAATCACCGTAAGTGTACCACCCCTCACCAGTAACGGTACCATAACCTCCGTTTAGAATGGTCAGATAGTATTGGTCCAACCAGGAGGCGACTTCCCTGACGGGATTATTCATTATGACACTGGCGGGGTTATCCGAACCGCTGTATGCGCCTGGACCGAAACCATCCCAGGCGGAAAAGGTTACCCGGTGTGTAGCATCCACCATAACCGTTTCCGGGTCCACGGAGAAGTAAGCGAGAGCTCCGGCAGGGTACCAGCCCTCCCCGTTAGCTGTAGCATGACCGCCGTTATCCACCGTTAGGTAATACCAGTGTTCCCAATTAGCGACTTCAACGATGGGGCTGTTCACTATTACCATGGCGGGATTATCGGGGCCGGTATAAGAAATATCACCGGTACCTATCCAGTCATCAAAAATATACATAATGCTATCCCCGATCATGATAGAATCGGGGTCTATTGAGATATATGCGCTATCCCCGGCAAAATACCATCCTGCGCCGGAAGTGGACCCCAGAGGGCTGGCAACCCAGAGATGATATTGAAGTACATAAAAAGCTGTGAACTGGGTATCGCCTATCGCGCTTGCGGTATGTTCCAGGGCGCCTGCGTCAGACCACCGGACAAATACCATTCGAATGCTGTCATCGGCGACCGGAACCACAGGGTCCACGGCTATCAGGTGCGGTGAGCCTATCGCCCAAAGTGTATCAAGGGGTGAAGGGTAGCCTACCCCATCCATATAGACCATTCCTCCGGCTTCAGAGGTGATTGTAACTTCAACGGGAGAAGTAACGACCAGCCACCCCTGGCGGGTGTAGGCACCAGTCAAATCGCAACTTAGGTTATCCAATTCCAATCGTGAAAACCCGGTACCGGGGCGTACCCGGAAGAGCAGAAAAAACACTATTACAGGAGGATCCACTTCATGCTCCAGCCCTGAAAATGCCCCTGTTTCAATATTTCCGAAAGGACCCGCGCTGTTATCTATACCATAAATACTATCGAAGGGGATATCCCCAGGAACCATCCCCAGGAAGCTTAGCAGATTGTTGTTAAAATAGAAATCGAAACAGACCGTATCGATATACATAATCTCATTATTATAAAGGAAGATGGGAATCCTGACGATCTCACCGGGAAGGGCGAACAGGGAATCCGGTGGGCTGACTTCGAAGGCAGAATAAAATGCAGTAGCAGTACGCACTGAATCAACCAGCGCTGCTGTTTCCCAGTTGGAGGAATCGGCAAATAAGGTTCCGGTCCAGTAGTTAAAGTGATAGCGGTTATCGCCGTCATAGACTATCTCGTCACTAAGTACAGGGGCCCAGGCCAACTCATTGTACCATCCTTCTCCTTCCTGGTAGGGTATTCCTGCGCCACACCCGGAATAATTCAGGCTAAGGTAATACTGTGTGTTCCATAATGCCAATTCGGTGATGGCGGCATTCATAACACAGCTGGCTGGATTATTCGGGCCGCTGTAAGACCCTGTACCGTTCCCTTGCCACCTCATGAATATATAGCGTATTCCACCTACAGTAACGGTTTCAGGTTCCACCCTGAAGGGTACGCGTAATCCCTCATTATACCATCCATCTCCATACGTTGTTCCATGGCCGCCGTTATCCACTGTGAGACGGAATTGATAACCGTAATTAGCTACAAAAAGTGTATCCGAGAGTACGGTGACATAATGCCCCATGGCTCCGCCGTCACTCCAGTTCCTAAATACATACTGGGTATCCGGGTTATATGGTTGGAAAAGGTCTGCCCTGATCAGATGTTCAGAGCCCACTGCCCAGGTTTCCAGATGAGGGGCGCCATAACGAATCCCGTCCACTATTACTTCACCGTCTCCAAAGCTGGTAGTTATCAGAACGTTCACTACCTCGCCGATAATGAAAATTCCTCTAATTGGAAGAGCAGCATTCAGGTCGAATTTTAGACTATCAGGACGGACCCCGGTTTCTCCGGAATCGCCATTGACGAAGAAAACCAGATTGAAGAGGGTATCTTTATCCATTAACGTATTAGGTGCTGCAGAAGCGGCAAAGACATTTACTTTTCCTGCCGGGCCTGAGGAAAGATCGGTGCCCAGCAGCACATCCCAGTCAACAGAAGCCCGTATGGCGATAAGATAATCGATGATATTTGCCGAGAAGAGTACATTAAGGGCAATAGTATCCATTTCTACCGGTTCTCCGGTATGCAGGATTACAGGCAACAGGACATATTCTCCGGAAGCTCCGTAGGTAGTATCAGGAGGTCCCACGGCAATGAATGCGGGACTGGTTCCGTAATAAGCAGTAGCGACCAGACCGGGGGCATCAACATAAGCCATTGTGGAATGCTCATAGGGCTCAGCAAAGGTTGCACCGCCCCAGTAAAGGAAATAAAAGGTATCCGCGCCATCGTACACGATGCTGTCGGTTGTAATACCAGCCCAGGTTCCTTCCATGTACCATCCTTCGCCAGTCTGTGCAGGGATAGCCAGTCCGCAGCCGCTATAAGCAAGTTGCAAATAATAATTATGGGTCCATCTTGCCCGTTCCCTTACCGGGCTGTACATCAAACACCAGGCGGGGTTATCGGGGCCGCTGTAGGAGCTGTCCCCGAATCCTTCCCAACCTACAAAGTAGTGTTCAGCCAAAGGAAAGCTCAATGTTTCAGGAAACACTCTGAAATTAGCAGTATCTCCTTCTTCAAACCAGCCGGAACCTTCAGTAGTTCCGAATGGGCTTTCCACTGTCAACATAAACTGGGGGTGATAGTAGGCAATAAAGGATGTATCTGTATTAACGGTTACCAGGTGAGCCCGGTTACCGCCATCACTCCAATTCCGGTACACCATTCGCACTCCGGGCAGGCCATGCTGCAAACTATCCGCTTCGAGCAGATGTTCGGAGTTCAGCAGCCACGATGCGTAATATGGGGTTGAATAACTGGTGCCATCTACCCATACCGATCCCCCTTCAAAATTCACGTCCACAACAGCTTCCACCCTGCCCCTGATGATCAAAACGCCATCGGCAGTTGTTGCCCCGGCGAGGTCGAACAGAAAATTATCAAAATGTAAAATTGACTGCCGGGAGACCCCCGGATTTACCCGGAACACGAAATAAAAGAGAGTTTCAGGAGGGAACAAGAGAAATGAGCCATAAGAGTTTCCTGCGATCACCGTAACCAGCCCGGAATCGCCAACTGAATTATCAAAGCCCAATACGGTATCCCAATCGACGGCAGATTCCTGCATTCTCAGAAAGGTGATGATATTAGCATCATAGTTAAAATCAAAGAGAACGGTGTCCATTTCCATGGGTCCGGATGCTGAGAATATAGCGGGTATTAATATCAGACCACCGGGGGTTCCCACCACGGTGTCGGGTGGGCTAACCCTAAAATAACCCGGTTCTCCGGAGTACACTGCGGTCGCAGTATGGGGCGCATTTACCAGTATATTGGTGGATGATGCATAACGATCTGTAAAGGTACCCCCCAGCCACCACTGAAAGTAGTACCAGCGAACCCCGTCGGAAACGCTATCCGGTGTAGAAATTGCCGCCCAAGTATCCTGCTCATACCACCCTTCTCCCGCTTGCAGGGGGATGGCTGTTCCGCAACCAAGGAAATCGAGACCGATATAATGTTCGCTCTGCCATTCGGCTGTCTCCTGGATGGGACTTCCCATCACACAATTAGCGGGATTATCCGGTCCCGTATAGGCTCCCAATCCCAGGCCGTCCCAACCGGTGAATATCAATTGAGTACTATCTGAAACGGAAATAGTTTCCGGCTCAACCCAGAAGGGTACGGCACTCCCCTTTTCATACCATCCGCTGCCATAGGCAACTCCATAGCTGCTCTCCACAAGCAGTCCCAGTATGGTATCATAGAGAGCTGTGAAAATGCTATCGGATATAACTGCTGCATCGTGTACGAGTTCCCCGGAATCGCTCCAGGAATCGAATTTTAATCTTACTCCCAGGGCGGGTTCATAAAGTGAATCTGCTCCTATCTCATGAAATTCACCGGAGGTCCAGGTATCTATATATGGTGAGGGGAATGAGGTGCCATCCACATAAACCTGACCACCGCCAAATGATGTTCTGATCATAACATTATGAAGAGCAGTTTCCACCCTGAAAATGCCGTCGTAGGTTATAGCTCCCGCAAGATCGCCCAGAAAATCACCGAACTGCAGTAAGCATTCACCGGAAACGCCTAATCTTACACTGAAATTGAAGTAGAAGAGGGTATCCGGGGAATAAACCGTTTCGGGTAGTATTGAGCCACCTCCCGCGATCACCTGACCTGCCGGGCCGGAGGAAAGATCGAATGCCTCCAGGGTATCCCAATCGATCAAGGCTTCGGTTACCGAAACAAAACTAAGGATGGAATTATCAAAATAAATACTGAAACCAAAGGAATCAATGGGGAATGGTACAGTAGCCTCGAATATTACCGGAATTTGAACCACGCTCATTGGCGTTCCGTCAGTAGTATCCGGCGGGAATACCCATAGTCTGACGGGTGGATGGTAAACCGCAATAGCCTGAAGAGGTCCATCTACATATACTTGAGTACTCCGGTTCATCGAATCGGCAAACACGCCGCCGGTCCAATGGTGAAAGAAGAACCACTCACCGGAGAGAGTATCATAAACGGAATCGGAGGTAGCGATATTAGCCCAGGTATCGGGGGCATACCATCCGGCGCCGGTTTGATAGGGTTCTCCCGCTCCGCAGCCTGAATCATCAAGGGCAAGGAAATAGGAGGTATCCCACTGAGCGCGCTCTATGAGAGGTTCGTTCATGGTTACCATAGCGGAATCCGAGGGCCCTGTATAGGAGCCGCTGCCGGTACCTATCCAGCCCTGGAAAGCGTGGCGGACTCCTCCCACGTAAACCGTCTCGGGAGTTACCCAGAATAAACGGCTTGTTAATGGAAGATACCAGCCGGAACCATAGGCTATTCCATAATCTGACATTACCAGCAGCCTGAAAAGGGAATCATAATATGCAGTGAACACGGTATCCGATTCCGGTTGGATCTGGTGGATTCGGCTGCCTTCATCGCTCCAGCCCCGGAAAAGATACCGGACATAGCTGGGCAGGGTTTGAATGGAATCCACTGCAATGGTATGCAATTCTTCAGGATGCCAAACGGTATCAAAGGGCGAATCCTTATAATCCCAATCCACAATTACCTGTCCACCGCTGAAACTGTTCTGTATGGTAACCTCGACAGGGATCATGTAGCCAACTATAAGAAAATGTTCTGAAGCCGTGTTGTTCAGGGTCAAATAGGTTGTATCGGTAGAACCTATAACGGTCTCGTCAAGGTTAATGCCAACCGCAAACCAATCCTGGGTTAATTGATTCTGCATATCCGTGGTAGCCTGGGCATTGAGATGAAAGGAATATACACCAGTATTAATGGTTGAGCTTGTGAAGTAAGTATTTCCGGAAACCGCATCCGTATAGACTGTAACTGAAAGCCCTGTGGATGGACGGGCATCCAGCATATCATAGGCTTTAATATGAAAAGGCGGAGCCAAATGATTGGAGTAAGTGCTATCGGTATTCAGGCCCAGGGTAACATACTCAATGACAGCGTCATCAGGGATCCCAAATATGGAAAATTCCAGTGGAACGATCTTGTTCGTGAAATTATCGGTAAGTGGATTGAAACAAGTCCTGTAGATTCCTACTTCCCATTCCGTATAAACTGAGGGCAGGCCTACCGGTATAGTGCTAAGGCAGTTCAGAGGAAATCCAATACAATTTCCCCAGTAACCCCAGATAGTATCCTGATGTACCTGCATGATATGGCCGGAACCTGGTAATTCAACCGGGTCACTCTCTACAGCAAAGAGCGACCCTGAAAATACCAGCCAAAATAGACCTGCAAAAAACAAATACCTTTTAATATTCATAATAAAATACCTCCTATAAATAATTCTGAACCTTAAATACACACTATTTTTTTCTAATATACTAATATTATATATAAACAGATTAATCGCAAGGTTTTTTTGGGATGAAAAAGAAACTGTTTTCGGTCAGACTAATCTAAATTTAGTTTTTCCCACCGGGAGGCCATTTTTAACCCGATCTGGTTCTGCATAGTGTAGTAATAAAAGTCAGCATCCTCCCTGATGGACCAAATTTTTGCCTCACCTTGGAACTGATAATCTTTGGGAGCCTGAACAGAAACGAGCATCGATTTAGGCATAATGGGATTACCATGGATTTCGTTTTCTACCAAAGGTCCAGAGAGTTCCAGAAGATATCCCTTTTTCCAGGGACCCGGGGGTCCACTGAAAGTATAGCGGAGGGGCATATTATAGGAAGTACTTATTTTAATAACATCATCATAGTAACTATAATATAAAAGCTTCTCACTCTGATATGAATATTTATAACGTGTTCCATTGATGAAAAAGTCAGTTTCCCGGGTTCGGTTGAAAAAATTTATATACATGGAATCCATAAGGGTACCATGAAGATAGAGGTCCATGTGAACCAGGGCGTTAGAATCTTTTATCTCCACGTGTAAATAGAGGAAAGTAAATTCAACCTGTGTTTCAGGTGAGAAATATTCCAGCCAGATTTTAGGTGCATTTGGTGGCAAGGCGGGTTTAAATGCCTCTGCCGGGATAATTAAGAGAGTCAAGAGGAGCATAATGCTAATGAAGAACTTGGGAGATTTCATAGGCTTTGAGTACCCGGGGTATCTTGAGTTTGGAATTTACTCTTTAAAGCCTGTCTTACCTGTTCGGGTACAAAAGTGGTAACATCCCCTCCCATCCGGGCAATAGTTTTAACGATAGTAGAGTTAAGGAAGGTATATTGTTCACTGGGCATCAGAAAGATAGTCTCTGCCTTAGCATTTATCCGTCGATTGGCTAATGCCATCTGAAATTCGTATTCAAAATCCGACAAAGCCCGTAAACCGCGGATTATCGCCGTAGCTTTAACTTCCCGGGCGTAATCAGCCAGCAGGCCATTAAATTGCATTACTTTAACCTTTGGAAGGTGCTTTGTACATTGCCGGACCGTTTGCAATCGTTCTTCGACAGTGAAGAGTGTCTCCTTTCTTAGATTGGTTCCGATGGCAACGATGAGCTGGTCAAACAGAACCAGGGCACGTTCTATAATATCTATATGGCCGTAAGTAATAGGATCAAAAGTTCCCGGGTAAATTCCAATTAACATTTTAAAGGATATATCTTGAAAGGTTTTTATCCTCAACGATATCTGCTAATTTTTCCCTGACCATCTTTTTTGTGAATGTAATTTGACGGTCTTTTCTTTCCGGAATCTCATACATAATATCTTCGAGGAGTGCGGAAAGTACTGTTTGCAAGCGTCGGGCTCCGATATTTTCGGTAGCATCGTTCACTTCAGAAGCAATCTTGGCGATTTCTTTAACTGCACCGGAGGTGAAGTTAAGCTCGAATTCTTCCGCTTTCATAAGCGCTACGTACTGTTTAATAAGGGCATTCTGTGGTTCGACCAGAATGCGTTCGAACTCTTCCTGGCCCAGGCTATCCAGTTCCACCCGGATGGGCAGCCGTCCCTGTAATTCGGGTATCAGATCGGATGGCTTGCATGTATGAAAAGCACCTGCGGCAATAAACAAAATGTGGTCGGTTTTAATCATTCCGTATTTGGTCATAACATTTGAGCCTTCTATGATAGGGAGAAGATCACGTTGCACGCCTTCCCTGGAAACCCCGGCGCTCTGGCCGGACTGATCCTCAACAATTTTATCCAGCTCGTCAACAAAGATTATCCCATTATCCTCTACCCTTTGCCGGGCAATATCGATAACTTCATCCAAATCTACTAATTTTTGGATCTCTTCCTGCAAAAAGATCTTCCTGGCATCCCTAACGCTAACTTTCCTTCTTTTCTTCTGCTTGGGAAAAGCCCCTTCGATCATCTCCTGGAAATTAATGCCCAACTCCTCCATCCCCATTGGGGAAAATATTTCGATGGTAGGGGATTGAAACTGGTTCAACTCAACCTCGATCAACTTATCTTCCATTTCCTGGTTTTCAAGTCTCTGCTTTATCTTATCCTGACTGCGTTTCCAGGAGGTCATCGCATCTTCGTCTCCCGAACCAGTATTCCGCTTTCTGGGGGGCTTGGGCAGTAATACATCCAGCAAACGTGCAATAACCTGACGTGAAGCTTTATCCTCCACCTCGTCTGATTTCTCTTTTTTGACCATATTAACCGCGATATTCAGGAGTTCACGCACCATCGATTCAACATCCCGCCCCACATAACCGACCTCGGTGAATTTAGATGCTTCAACCTTGATGAATGGGGCATTGGCAAGATTGGAAAGACGACGGGCAATCTCGGTTTTCCCCACTCCAGTGGGACCGATCATCAGAATATTATTGGGCATTATCTCTTCCCTGAGTGTGCCCTGAACCTGCTGGCGGCGCCAGCGGTTCCGTAGCGCTATTGCTACACTTTTCTTAGCTTTTTCCTGCCCGATTATATAACGGGCAAGCTCATCTACAATCCTTTGAGGGGTGAGTTCCTCCATTCCATTTTTCATAATGACAACAAAAATAGTATTATATTTAATTTGGGCAAGTACAAAATCTAAAACCGGTCTTAGAGGGGATGGAACTGATAGTTGGACTTATCGAAAATCCATATTTAATCTAAACCACTTGACTTTATATTGTAAAAATAATATAATGCATTTT
>JAFGGQ010000079.1 GCA_016930435.1 bacterium | reverse complement strand
TTTGGATTTCTATACCTCCGGTGCCGGCCAGAAAGGGATTTTCTGGGTTGGTTGGGGAGGAACCTCATTTGCCGCTGATACCACCTGGATCGGCGAATTTCTGGATGCCGGCGGAAACCTCTTCCTCTCCGCTCAGGATGTTGTCGGTGGCGGATTCGAGTTGGGTTATGATGAAGGTGTTGTCATCCCTGCCGATCACTGGTTGAATAGATACATGGGTATCAAAGGGGTCTTTGATGACTATAATTTGGATAGTACTTTCACCCTCTATGGAATGGCGGGTGACCCAATCAGCGATGATTTCCAGGCTGGTATCGAAGTCAGTCCTTACTACTGGGTAGGCCCCGGTTATAATTATGCCGGTAGATTCGATTCCCTTGACGCCAATGCAGAATTAGTCTTTATGGATGGTTTTGGCGCTAACCTCGGTTATCGAATGGACACAGGCACCTACAAGATAGTCTTCCTGTATTGGCCATTCAACTACATAGGAAGCTATATCGAAGAAGATACCGTAGCACAGATCACCCTTATCGAAAACGTTAGGGATTGGATGGGCCTCACTGCTATTGATGAACCAGAAGTAACCACTATTAAGGAACTAACCCTCTATCAAGCTACTCCTAATCCTTTCGCCAGATTCACTACCATCAAATATGCTATGCCTCAAGCGGGTAGGGTATCCCTGAAAGTGTATAACCTCTCCGGAAGAGTGGTTAACACTATTCTCGATGATCAAGTGGAATCCGGTATTCATAGTGTAATGTGGGATGGCAAAGATTCCAACGGCCAAAAAGTCCCTGCCGGAGTTTATTTCTATCAACTCCGTACCGGAAATACCAACGCTACCCAAAAAACAATAATGATAAGATAAACGTTCTATGGGGGGGAACCAGAAAAGGTTCCCCCCTCTATTATTTAAGGAGTATCGGGGGCAAAGAATATATGCCATTAAATACTCCAGTTGATGAATATTCAAGCTCGAGGTAAACAATAAATTATATGACATTTTAAATTAAGCTTTTACTCTGAATATGGGACCAGATTCAAATTTATTCCATAATGTAGCGCGGGAAAAGATAAGGGAAGTTATACATTCTTATAAGGATATTGATTACACTTGCAAAAACACTTCCTTCAGAATTCCTGCAAGTGACAGTGAGCATAATAATCATAGCATTGAAATAAAAAAAACCGATTTATCATATAATAGCAATTTTAACAATACGTTAAAAGGGAGGTAATATGCAAAAGAAGTCCCTTTGGCTCTTGTTATTATTCCTGCTTCTTATCCCCACCTTCTTGATGGCTCAAGTTACCGGGAAGATATCCGGCCAGGTAAAGGATAAAGAAACGGGAAAACCCCTTATCGGTGCCAATATTATAGTTGAAGGCACGGAGAGGGGAGGAGCTACTGATTTGGATGGATATTATTTTGTTGTAAACATCAGGGTTGGCAGATATACAGTAACTGCTACTATGATGGGTTATGAGTCCGTTAGTGTTACCAATGTAGAGGTGAATTCAAATCTAACTACTAATCTTGATTTCGAATTAAGACCTGCTGCGATCAAAGGTGAGGCGATTACGGTTATTGCGGAGAGACCCATGGTTAATGTGGATGCCACGGCAACCACTCATATCACGACTGCAGAACAGATCAGTCAGCAGCCTATTAGGGCTTTCACTCAAGTCGTGCAACAACAATCCGGTGTGGTCAGTTCCACCGGCGGGACCTCCTGGACTACTGATGGTTTGCATATTCGCGGAGGTCGAGGAGATGAAGTAGCCTTTATGATCGATGGTATGCCTGCTCAAGACCGCCTGACCGGCCGAAGCGATGCCGCGATTAACGTCAATATTTCTGCCGTAGAAGAGGTTTCGGTGATCACCGGTGGATTCAGTCCGGAATTCGGACAGGCTATGTCCGGAGTGGTAAATGTGATAACTAAAGAAGGCGCCCGGGAACCCGAAGGGATGCTCAGGGTCACGACTGACCGGATTTCCGGCAACCCCAGGGAACAGGAAGTCATCGAGGTCTTTACGGGCGGACCGGTCATCTTCATGCCCAACCTTCGCTATTTCTTTTCCGGTGAACTTTCCTTCCGGGACCATGCTCAATCCTGGTACGGTCAGATGTCCAATACCGACAACGAATCCTATTCACTTCAGGCTAAACTAACTTACCGGATATCCCCTAATCTTAAACTTAATCTTTCCGGGTTCATGTCCCGGCAACAATGGGGGAGATTCGGAATGTATGTCGGATATGCTGATATTGACTCCTGGTGTTCTAATTCCCTTAAATACGCAGCACCGGAGTACCGCTCCGATGGATTCCAGAGTGCTTACCAAGGGGTATTGACACTTACCCATTCCCTTTCCAATGCCACATTCTATGAGATTCGCGCGGGTACTTTCAGGTCTCAGCGGATCGACGGGCATCGGGATTGGGATCTGGAAGAAGACCGCAATTTTTGGGAGGACTTCTCTTTCCGGCCATGGTGGACCTATACCGAAGCTGGCGATGCCCGAAATGATGACCCGGGCTGGGACGCCAAGGATGAGGATGGAAATTACTACTACCCTTACGGGGTTGCCTTCGCCTCCGGTTTCCGGTTGGGAAGCCCGGTTGGCTGGCTGGAAAGAATCTCCGCTTATGACGGTGTAAAGTTCGACCTGACATCTCAATTCACCAAACATCACCTCATAAAAGTGGGCATTGATGGCCGCCTTCACAGGGCAAAGAGGGATAATGCCCAGTATATAGACTATACCCCTAATGTTCCGGTTTACAATTATGGCGAAAAAGTCGGGACTGAGGTCTCTCCGGAATACAGGGATATGAAATATGCTATGTATTCGGATAGTTATGATTATTATCCTAAAGAGTTTGCGGTTTATCTCCAGGATAAAATAGAATATCCAGGCTTTATTATCAACGGTGGAATACGGTTCGACTACTTCGATCCGGCTTCATGGCGCTATCAGGATCTCGCGGTTCCCTACGATTCAATCACCGGTGCCCTGGATACGGTTACCGCCAAGAAGAAAATGCAAATATCCCCCAGGATAGGTTTGGCTTTCCCAATTACGGACCGCACCGCATTTCATCTTGCCTATGGCCATTTCTTCCAGGTTAGTCAGTTCCGCTGGCTTTATGATTCACATAATATCGATCTTTACACTTACCCAGGCGGCTGGCCCATTGTCTCTAATCCGGATTTAGACCCTCAGCATACTATACAGTTCGAGGCGGGTATCGGACACAGTATTACTCCTGATGTAGCTCTTAATGTCTCTACTTTCTATAAGGATATATATCATCTTGTGGGAACCCGGTATGTAGAAGCAGTACCCAGGAATTACAGTATATATCAAACCGAAGATTATGGAAATGTAAAGGGTGTTGAACTATCATTGAAAAAACGGATGGGCGACTGGGTCTCCGGGCATGTAGCTTACACAATGCAATTTGCGAACGGCACCAGTTCTGACGTCCGGGAAGCCTATTACGAATATATTGCCAATATAATGCCCGATCCCATAACTGGCGAGCCTTTGCAGATGCCCAAGATCGACTTCCCATTGGAATTTGACCAGAGACATACCTTCAATGTCAACATTAATCTGCTCACTCCCAAAGGATTCGGTCCGGAAGTTATCGGACTTCGGCCTTTTGAACGGTGGAACCTGAATCTGCTTACCGAAGTCGGATCAGGCCTCCCTTATACCCAGGAGGATAGCCGTGGTCAGCGGATAGGCGAGGTAGGCGGAGCACGCACTCCCTGGACCTACAGCACCGATCTGAAATTAGATAGACCCTTTACCATAGCTGGTATCAGCGCTTCCGTTTTTATGCGCGTTTCCAACCTCTTTAATATGAAAAATATTCTTAATGTATATCCAAATACCGGTAAGGTTGATGATAACGGAATGACCCAGGATTTTACGACCTATATGGACCAGACCTGGGTTTACAGCGGTGACCGGGTAGCGGTAGGTTATTCGGCCAGCGCAGATGAGAGAAGGGATCTGGATGATGATGGTTTCATCACTCAGGACGAATGGTATCAGTCCTATATTACAGCTCGTGAAGATTTTCTGAAGGATCCTAATATGGTGAGCTCTCCACGCAGAATCGAAGTAGGTTTACAAATAAACTGGTAAACTGTTTAAATGGCTCTAATGAGCTACCAAACTTCTGTTTTGTAGCTCTAAAAGAGCAGGCAGTTTGCAAGGAGGAAAATATGAATCATAACTTTCAAACTAACCGAAAGCTGACCATTCTGTTGGTTATTACGCTTTCTCTACTCATCACTATTGGTTTGGCCACTGCTGAAAAGACTGGCAAGGGGTCAAAGCTCTACAGCGGGGATGAGTGGTTTAACGTAAATAATTGCCAGATGCCGGTTACCAATTATGGTGAATTCGGATATATGTACGGTTTTTGGCCAAAGGGTTCCGGCGAAGCCTACATTTTTGGCTCCGGAATTTGGATCGGAGGGATCAAAGGCGGACAACGGCTGGTAAGTTGTGGCTATAACACCTATGGTGCAGGCAATGATTTTATACCCGGACCGCCTGTAAACGCAGGAGACCATTACCTGAACCCAAATTCTCACCCGGAAGACCGGGTGTTGGTCTCTACAAATAGTGAGGATCTCGATTTGTGGCCTTACAGGGATTCCCTGAATGAACCCGTTATATTGGGTGATCAGGACATGTGGTGCGAATATAATGATACCTGGGCGGATCGCCATTCCTGGGACCCCGGTACGGGTCCGTTAGGCCTGCACGTCAGACAGCTTACCTTCGGCTGGACTACCAAACTCTACGTGAATATGGTCTTTTTTCTCTATGAAATAGAAAACGTAGGCGATGAACGAATAGAGAATATGTATGTCGGCATGGGCTCTGACATGGATGTGGGTTATGCCGATGACGATCTCACCGGCTGTGATGTGGGCCGAAGCCTGGGTTATACATATACACTTAGCCAGGAAGACGGCTGGAGCTCACGGCCCCCTTATTACGTCGGTGTTAAGTTCCTGCAGGGACCTAAATCCGATGATACCGTTTATGTTCCCGCTCCCCCGGGACCCGAAAATCCTGACTATCCCAATGCGGTTATGGATACCGTATTGCCTGGTGAACATCTTGTGCTTACATCCTTTACCCGCTGTACTCGTGAAAAGGGAGGCGACCCTGAGAACGACGCTGAACGCTACGAAATGCTTGCAGGTTATAATATCGAAACTCACGATTATGACCCATGGCAGGGCGTGGCCGATGAGGTTCCCGCAGATAAAAGACAGGTTATGGGTTGTGGGCCATTTAGTCTTAGTCCCGGTGAGGTGGATACTTTCCTTGTAGGGATCATGTTCTCCAATGGCGGCACAGGCGGTCTGGAATACCTCCAGTCTGAAGGAGACGCCGCACTTACAGCTTACCTTGCCGGTTGGGTAGTGCCATCTCCGCCTCCATCACCCGCACTAAGCGTTATTCCAGGCGACCAGAAAATCGCTCTGGTTTGGGATAATTCCGCTGAATTTACACCCGATCCCTTCAGCAAGGTCATGGAAGAAGCAGGGGATACCGTTTACCGCCAATTTGATTTTGAGGGATACCGTTTATGGAAATCACGAACCGGCTTACCAGAAGAATGGGACCTGTTAGGACAATGGGATCTCGAAAACGAAATCACCATTCTGCCAGGCGACTTCTGGATCAGGAATGATGATTATCCTGATGGATTTAACATTAATGGAACCTCCAGCAACAATAGCGGTTTAGTATATTCATATATGGATAGAGACGTAATGAATGGGATCACCTATTTTTATTCTATTACTTCCTATGATTACAATACTCCGGGGGCTGTACCTAACGAAGAAAATATATACACCAGCCTTGAATCCGGAATAGACCCTGTTACCGCTGCACCGAGGGCTGAACCCGCTAACTTTGACTATCCAACTGCATCAGCAATCAACCAGGTCAGCGGAAACTGCAATACCTTGTCCGCCCTAGAAGTGGAGATAATTGGCGATATTGAAGTTACCGGGCATGAGTACACCCTGGAATGGAAGGACATTCAGATAGGCTCTTCAAACCTGCCTGTTTATACTTATAATATTTACGACGAAACTACCAGCAGATACATTTCGATCGGTGATTTCCAGGTACCTACTATTAGCGGAGTAACCGTTTCGGTGGAAAGCTCTGACTCAAATGTATTAGCAGATTCCATTATTTCCAGCGGCGAAGACACCGTGTTTTTCCTGCGTAAAACAGAATGGGAGACGGTTTATTATGATAGCCTCTGGAGCTGGTTCGGTTATTTCAACAAGCCCTTCGATGGTTTAGTGGTATCAGGCTCCCTTAGCGTGGCCCAGGCCAGACACCAGGTCAGCTATCAGGAGGTACTACGGAATACCTATCGGGCTACTACTAATGATTATGGAATATGGACTGATACCGTTTTGGTATCAAGTTCAAAGGTTATGAATACGCTTGTGGACAGCGTGGTGGTAGATTCTATTATACCCCCAGACACCTTTACCACAACCTATTACAAGGATTACTATACAACTCCTTTCGGCATGCCGGACAGCCTGGTTATTATTGAGGACGGGGCGACTGAATACACCGGGAACCTGGCTTTGTTCCCTTCTTTTCAATCAGTATGGGCATATCACGGCGGACTGGATTTGGAGATCCGCTGGAACTACTATAATGGTCACGAAGATACCTTAACTATGCAGGTTCTCGATGTCCTCACCGGCGAGGAAGTTCCCTATGACAGTGCCTTTGGAGATAACTGGTGTTTTGGATTTGGCTCTGCTCCGGCAAGATGTTTTATCACCGGGACACAGCCCCCTCCTTACCGGATATGGTTTTACGTTTGCGGTATGAAGTATTACTTCAATCAGCCGGCTCCTATGAACTGGGCCGCCCGGCCAGAACAGGGAGATATATGGCGAATCTATTCATCTGCTAATACTATCCCACCGGTGAAGGGAAATCTCTATACATTCTCCACGGAAGCACCGGGATATCTCTCCGAGGGCAATCTGGACCTGATCAAAGTAGTCCCGAATCCTTACGTTATCAGGGCCGATTGGGACCGCAGCAAGAACACCCGAAAGATTCAGTTTACTCATTTGCCCCAGGAATGCACCATTAGGATCTACAATCTGGCAGGTGACCTGGTTCGCACACTCGAACATTTCGCTACCATCGAAGACGGTGGAGTAGAAGAATGGGATATTCGTACCGAGGACGACCAGATACCCGCTAGTGGAGTCTATATCTACTACCTTTCGACCCCTGGTGGCCAGGAAAAGACCGGAAAATTCTCGATAATCAGATAATAGCATTGTCAATCTAATGAGGAAAAGTTTAGTCAAATAAAAATATGAAACAAAAAATATTAATAGAAAAAAAAGGAGGGATCTATGCTCAAGCGATATATCTTACTTGCCGTTTGCTTATTATTGCTGACGACAAGTAGTTATTCGCAGGTCTCTAAAGTAGGTACCGCTGGAGCCAAGTTCCTGAGTATATCGGTTGACCCCCGGGGCGCTGCAATGGGCTACGCATTTACGGCAGTTACCGGTGATATCGCTTCGCTATACTGGAATCCAGCAGGTATCGCTGTACCGCGAAGAACGGAAATACTCTTTTCGGATGTAGAATGGTTTGTGGATATAAGAAATAACTTTGCCGGCTTTATTATGCCCCTTGGGAACAGGAACAGTACCATCGGAATCTCGCTTACTGCTTTGACTATGGGTGAAGAAGAGATTACCACTATAGAGGAACCAGAAGGTACAGGTTATTACTGGAATGCCAATTCTATAGCCCTGGGAGTAAGTTATGCCCGTTGGTTTACCAATGAGTTCTCCTTTGGATTTACCGCAAAATTGATCAGGGAATCGATCTGGGAACTTTCCGCTACCGGTCTGGCTATGGATCTGGGATTCCTGCTATATCCAGACCGTTTCAAAAGGTTAACCGTAGGCGCTACCATGACTAATTTCGGTACCAATCTCCAGTTCACCGGAATTTCCGAAAAACTCTTCCGTGACGAATGGGTTACCGGTACGGGGGATATGGAGGTTGAACCCGTTTCAGCATCCTATGCCCTGCCACTGTGCGTAAAATTGGGACTCGCTTACCGGATACTCAATGGTCCCGGTCATAACTTAACCTGGGCGATAGACCTTGCTCACCCCAATGATGGTCCGGAACGTTTCCAAACCGGTGCTGAATACGCCTGGAACGATATGTTCTTTGTACGAGGCGGATTCAACTATGATCCCAACTTGTGGGAAGACCGGGATTCCAGCCTGGAAGGATTCGCCGGCGGAGTCGGGTTTAAATACTCTAATTATACTTTCGATTACGCCGCTGAAGACAGGGGTAGATTAGGTTTCACTCACCGCTTTGCCTTAAAAGTCGGATTCTAAAAGGAGATACCATGATGAAAAAACTAATTACCCTTCTTTTGATAGCTATGCTGCTCTTCCTTTTCGGTTGCGAAGAGAGCAATGAGCCGGACCTGGCTGCTCCTCAAAACATCGAACTTACCGTGGTTCAGAATGGCGCAGGAATACGGATCGATTGGGATACGGTCAGCGAGGCAAATGCATATTATCTTTACTATGGAATTTCGGGAAATCCCGACTCGCTGAGAGCACTTTGTAAGGTGATCGCTCCCAACTATTTCTATCATGATAGCACATCATTGGAGAACGCAGGGTATTATGCGGTGCGCGCAGTGGGAGGGGATTACGACGCAACCTCCGGCCCCTTAAGCGAAATTGTATCCAGCGCGCCAGTTAAAACAGCTCAAATCACCCTTTATGAGAGAGATCACTCCGGCGGGAACTCCAGCGCCTTTGGATGGAATATGACCACAGGCGAGGGTTTTGTCACCTCGGTTAATGAAGCATCAACCAGATGGTTCTGTTACTTGGATGACGGGGTGCCCGGCGCTTCTGTCGATTCCCTTTTCCGCTTGGTCGTTCCCGACGAAGCAGTTGGAAGCAGCACACCCCCAGATGTGCCCTGGGGGAACACCGGAATCACTCAAACTACCGATTCATACTCGCCAAAGACCATCATAGACGGTTATGCTCCCGAAGTAGCCGGGATCTACGAGGATTTCCTGTTCTATCTGCTTATTGACGGTGAATATTACGCGAAACTGCAGGTTAAGGAAATACTCAGTAACGGTATCGTGTTTGACGCTTATTTTCAGCCTATGGAAGGATTTCGGAAATTCTAAGCGGAAAATATTCCTGAAATCCCTTTAGAGTCTTTCGGGAATATCAATATTTAGCGGGAAATTACCGTAGGATAACGGTAGGGTGGTTTATTAATCTGCAGAAGCAAACCCGATGGACTTCTCTCCCTTACCCATTATTTTAATTTCCCCGTATTTACTCTCGAACTTATTGATATTTTCTTCAAGAGCCCTTTGCAATAATTTCACATTATGAGGGGTCATTATGATCCTGGATTGCACCTTAGCTTTCGGGGAACGCGGTACTGCACGTACAAAATCAACAATAAACTCAGAGGGGGAAAATGCAATAATAGCCAAATTTGCATAAATCCCTTCTGATTTGTCATCGGGAAGTTCGATATTTAACCGGAATTCCTGAGGGTTTTGGGGATTATCAGCCATTTTTGTGCCTCCTTGTATTTTTTTCTTGCAAACATTACTATTGATTTTATATTAAATCAACTTTTTAATATAGCAAGTAAAATATTTTTAAGTGCTATGACTACTTATAAGGGCATGATTAAAAAAATCGATGAGTATCATTGGGAGATACCCGTGGATTACCAAACCGGAATGAGGGTTCCCGGTTTGATTTTCTCCGATGAAAAACTTCTGGGCCATGTACTGGAGGAAGAAGCCTTTAAGCAAGTGGCCAATGCCGCTCATTTGCCCGGGATAATCAAGTATTCCATGGCTATGCCGGATATTCACTGGGGCTATGGTCTCCCTATCGGAGGGGTAGTCCCGGTTAAGGTTGATGGGGGAGTAGTGACCCCCGGAGGGGTAGGTTCAGATATTAATTGCGGAGTCCGTCTGCTCCGGACTGATTTAAGTATAAAGGATGTTCAACCCCGGATACGTGAGATGATAGAAGGGCTTTTTCACAATATTCCGTGCGGAATTGGTTCTACCGGTAAGGTACATTTGAACCGGCGGGAATTAGCAAAGGTCCTTGTCAAGGGAGCCGGATGGGCGGTTGAAAATGGTTATGGTTGGTCCCAGGACCTCACACATTGCGAGGAAAATGGCGCTCTTCCTGGTGCGGATCCCGAAGCACTGTCACCCAGGGCAAGCGAACGCGGACTGGACCAGTTGGGGACACTTGGAGCAGGAAACCATTTCCTGGAAATTCAAAAAGTTGATGAGCTTTTCGACCCGGAAGCCGCCAATATCATGGGCCTGTTTAAGGACCAGATTACGCTAATGATACACACTGGATCACGGGGCCTGGGTTATCAGGTCTGTGAAGATTACGTACAAAACATGATACCAGCCATGAATAAGTATAAGATAAATCTCCCTGACCGCCAATTGGCCTGCGCACCACTGGATTCACCAGAGGCAAAAGGCTACCTGAAAGCTATGGCTGCCGCCGCTAATTATGCCTGGGCAAACCGCCAGTGCATTACCCATTGGGCCAGGGAAACATTTGAGAAAATCTTCGGAACCAACGCTGCTACTGGACTTAAAATGAATCTGATCTACGACGTAGCTCATAATATAGGCAAATTCGAAAAGCACACTGTTGATGGTCAACCAGTTAAAATATTTATTCACCGTAAGGGCGCTACCCGTGCCTTCGGACCTGGTCACCCCGAAATTCCCCAAGAATACCATAGTATTGGTCAACCGGTAATTATACCCGGTGATATGGGTACAGCTTCTTATATACTCGCCGGTACCGAACGAGCTATGACCGATTCTTTCGGCTCTACCTGCCATGGCGCCGGAAGAGTTATGAGCCGAACAAAAGCTGTTAAATCATCTAAAAACAGGGATATTGAAAAAGAACTTGAACACAAAGGAATCTTTGTGAAAGCTAAAGGCTGGAGAACCCTTCATGAGGAAATTCCCGATGCCTATAAGGACATCGATCATATTATTGAGGTGGTTGTAGGGGCCGGGATCTCCAAAAAAATTGCCAGAATGGTTCCAATCGGAGTAGCTAAAGGTTAATCAAAAAATTCTATATAAAAAAAACAAGAAAAAGGAGGTTGCGAAAACAGGATAACCCTTCAATAAGAAGCACCCCTAAACCCGAAATTTAGACAAGGAGAGGTTATGAAGATGAAAAAAGGGATGTACTTGTTACTTGGTTTCGTTCTTGTAGTAGCTATGACGGTCACACTTACCAATGCTGACAAGCGACTCGGATCTGAAACGGTAAAAGTAATGTCACTGGATAAAAAGGTTTTGCAGGAAGTACCCGTGGAACCTTATCCTGAAGGATTTGCAAGGGCTTTTAGTGGTCCAATGGACTGGCCTGATGAATATAATTTGTATCGTAGTGATTCATATTTCGAGAGTATTGGCGATGCAGACCTTATTGCTTCTATTCCCTTTGGAACTGAGCGCTATGTAGATACGGATGTGGATAGCCTGGTTTACTATTTCTATCGCGCTACTGCGGTATATGGAGATAGTGAGTCGGTACCCTCGAATCTGGATTCCGGTTACAGTGTTCCCCCCTCGCCTACACCAATCAACCCACCGCAGGGCGTTTACGCAACCGATGTTAATTTTGGTCAGGTTGACGTTTACTGGGCCGCTCCAACCGTTTTAGTAGGGGATGAGATTTATTATGATAGCGGCATTCCTTACCTGTCCTTGGGTTATGGTTCTGCCGGAAATGGCCTGGCGGTAAGATTTACCCCGCCCCCGGGTGGCTGCACTCTATTAGGTTTAAGGTTTATGTTCACAAATATAAGTGATGGTCTGAGCTTCGAGGTTCACGTCTGGGATGACGGTCCCGGCGCTAATCTGGTCACTCCCATAATCGCCCCGATCAATGTCCCTACAATAGCTGCAGTATGGGTAGATGTCCCTACTCCTGAAATCTTCATCGATAATGATTTCTTTGGCGGCTGGATCGAACTCGCTATGGGAACCCCTTACGTAGCTGCTGATACAAGCGATCCCGACGACCGCTCCTGGGTCTATACATCCGGTGAAGGATGGTCAGTGCTTAGCGATTTCAGTGGGTTTGAATACCATGACTTGATTATCAGAGCGGTTATTGAGACCGAGGATGGGCGCATCATGGCTCTGAGACCTACCCCTATCTATTCAGAACCCAAGAATATAGGACATACCTCCCTGGTCAATCCATCTAAGGGAAGCCCGATAACAGAATATACTGGCCACCCCGAAGCTACCTTTTTGATGAGACCCCTGACCGCCCCAATGGAACTCTTAGAATATAATATCTACCGCAACGATGAGGTATTTACCGAAACATCCGAAGGGGAACTTCTTGGAACCGTTCCCGCAGAAAGTCTCCATTATATCGATGCTGATGTAGTACCGGGTGAATGGTATTTCTACGGAATAACATCTGTTTTTGATGATGGGGAAAGTGAACTCTCCCCGATTGACTCCGGACAGGCAACCTCAACAGCTCCTCCAGCTCAAGTGCTGATCTATGATTACGATGGGGGAGACATCCTTGCCGACGAAGGAACTAATGACGAAGCCGATGTGATTATCTCTGTCCTGGCTGATCTGGGCTATACCGATGTCTATCGCTCCATGGAAGACGAGAACCTATCCCGGTACAACCTGAGGGACTATCAAGCGATAATAGTGATAACCGGTGCATATCCCAATCCTCCCCCGATCAGTGATGAGGATCTGGACAGCATCGTTGCTTATCTTGAGGACGGTGGAAGTATATACTTTGAAGGGGTGGACCTTGGCTGGGATTACCTGTATGACGGCAGCGCAGCAGGCAGCACCTTCTTCGATATCTTCCATATCAGCTGGGACGATGATGGTTACGAAGCATCTACCGGAAACGTGGAATATATTCAGGGAACCAGCGTGTATTTTGGTGAAGGTATTACCGTGGACTATGATTACCAGATGACCGCTGATCACTACGTGGATGAGATATCTGCTGCCGGAGCCGGATTAATATTAACCGATCAGGATGGAACCGGACGTGGTTCCCGCTACTACTCCACAATCCATGGTTATAAAGCGATCTATTCCGCAGTCTATCTGGGCGGGATGCATGATGATATCGAACCCAATAACCGGGCTACTATACTGTCCGCTTATATGGAAGATATGGTTGGTGAACCTACCGGTAGATTCCGGGTAGCACCTATGGAAACCTTTGAGATTGAACTCAATCCTCGCTATCGTCTTGCCACTACGACCACTGTTTTCCCTCCCCTGAACCTTTTGGCATCTGAAGGAATGTTCAATCAAATACTGGTGACCTGGCACCGTCCCGCTTTTATACCGCCGGAAGGTGATAGCATCGAGCTCAAGTGGGATGATGGAGTGATCGACACGGTTACTACCGGCAGCGGTTCATTCTCATATCTCTATGCTACAACCGATCCCGGCGATGGTCTTCTGGTCAAGTTTATGCCCCCCTATGCCACCGATGTACTTATCGGAGCCCGGTTTTACCTTGGCACCGAGGTCCCTTTTGAAGTCAACGTCTGGGAAGAGAGCATGGGCGAACCCGGTGACCCCATTATGGCCCCGTTTATGGTAGATCCTGACATTACAGGCGAATGGTTTGACGTATCCTTGCCCAATATCGAACTTGATGGACATAATTTCTTTGTGGGCTTCCGCAATCTGGACTTCGGCGGCGTCAGCATTGGAGTCGATAACAGCAGTGTTGATCCTTATTCCTGGGTAGTGATAAGCGATACTTTCTGGTCACTGGAAGGCGCATCTTCTCCCTTCAATGAGATAGACCTGATGATCAGGGCGCTGGTGAGCAGTACCGAGGGGATAGTCCGGGAAATCAAACCGGTACCCGCAAATTATTGCCTGGGAGCAGCCTATCCTAACCCATTCAATCCAATAACCAAGATCTCATTCGCAGTTCCGCAGAGAGAAAATATCGAACTCGCGGTCTATGATATACTTGGGCAGAAGCTTGAGATTTTGCACCAGGGGATTACCGAACCCGGTTCCTTTATCGTTGAGTGGGATGCTACCGATATGCCCAGCGGAGTTTATTTTTATCGGTTAACAACCCCTCAAACGGTTAGAACTGAAAAAATGATCCTTATGAAATAGCCCTCGTTGAATTAAAAACTATGAAGCTATAAACACAAGGACAGAATAACTGCATAAATACAAGTATAGGGGTCCTTTTGAAGAGGGCCCCTATACGATATTTTTTAAGGGTATCATTTTGGTATGGATAAGATAGAAAAGATAATACAGTCCGGCGCCCAAATAAATTCGACACTGGATTTAAATGAACTTTT
This sequence comes from bacterium, assembly GCA_016930435.1. Classification (GTDB taxonomy): domain Bacteria; phylum UBP14; class UBA6098; order JAFGQG01; family JAFGQG01; genus JAFGGQ01. Next base: position 41,815 of record JAFGGQ010000079.1, on the reverse strand, counting down.
TATTCTTGTGATGAATACCGCTGCAGAGCTGGTAGATGCGGAAGCTGGGTCAGTGCTGCTGTTGGACCCCAAAACCAATGAGCTGGTTTTTAAGGTGGTTACGGGCCTGAAGACTCTTGAACTAAGCGAATTCCGTATGGATGCCAATACCGGTGTAGTGGGGTGGGTAGTTCGTGAAAATAAGCCGGCTCTGGTCAATGATACCCAAGCAGATAAACGTTTTAACGGCCTGGTCGATGCTCAAAATGATTTTATTACGCGCTCCATCCTTGCAGTTCCATTAGTCAGTAAGGGAAATATCATAGGGGCGCTTGAAGCAGTGAACAAGCGCAATCAGACTGGTTTTACCGGGGATGATCTTAAAACCCTTTCAACCTTTGCAAGATTTGTGGTGATTGCCATTGAGAATGCCAAGATATTTGCGGAACTTAAGGGTAAAGCTCATACGCTGGAGCAGGAGTTGAACCGTCAGTATGAGTTTATTGGTCAATCCAGCCAATCCCGGGAGACTCTTGCCTTGATCAAGCGGGTAGCTCCCACAGACGCCACGGTTTTAATCAGCGGAGAAAGCGGTACCGGAAAGGAAGTAGTTGCCCGGAATATCCATTTTGAAAGCAACCGGAACGACAAACCCTTTATCAAGGTTAGTTGCGCCGCAATACCGGATAATCTTCTGGAAAGCGAGTTCTTCGGCCACGAGAAGGGGGCGTTTACAGGAGCTACAGCCCAGCGCATTGGAAGGTTTGAACTGGCCCATGAGGGAACTATCTTCCTGGATGAAGTGGGAGAACTTCCTCTAAACTTACAGGCAAAACTATTAAGGGTTATTCAGGAGATGGAGTTTGAGAGGGTGGGTGGTTCCAAAACCTTGAAAGTAGATGTAAGGGTTATCGCCGCATCGAATAAGGACCTTAAAAAAGCTACTGAACAATCGGAATTCCGGGATGATCTCTACTATCGGCTGAACGTGGTTCCCGTGAATCTTGCTCCATTAAGGGAACGGAAAGACGATATACTTCTATTAGCAGATTATTTTCTGGAGAGGTTATCCCGCAAATTCGGCATTGCCACTCCGGTTCTGTCCCGGGAAGCCAAGGATTTATTGATGAAGTACCATTGGCCGGGCAATGTCCGGGAATTGGAAAACACCCTCGAAAGAGTGGTTATCCTGGGCAGGGAGGATATTATCTCCATTAAATTTTTCCCGGCGGAAATGCAAGATGTCCCAGATAAAAGGGATAGTATTACTATCTCTGAAAATGCTACCTTGCCATCTATTGAGAAAAACATTATCATTCAAACCCTAAAGAAGAATCGCGGCAACCAGACCAAAACCGCAAAAGCATTGGGAATAACCCGAGATAGGCTGCGCTACCGTATCGAGAAATTTGAAATAGAACCTTCCGATTATAAATAATCAGATTTTTTGTTTTTTTTGGGGGGGGATCATATTCCCCAACATTGTTATAGATTGGTGCTAATTCCCCAAAAATATTCACACCTTTATATTATATTATTAAATAATAATTACGAATAAATCGTATAAGCTGTTTGATATCAAGGGATAATACTAACAGTACATGCTATTAATTGGGTTTGGCACGATATTTGTTACTAATTAATATGATTATAACTATATTGGGAGGTGAACTCTAATGGCCAGGAAAAAGTTGCCCAGAGCCATGAAAAAGTGTGAGAGAGAAGGATGTGAAAATACCTTCATCGTTAGAGTCGGCGCTAAATATCAGCAGAAATATTGCTGTTCTAAATGCGCTGCTTTGGCTACCTCACACCTTCGCGAGGGCAAGGTTCATTATCGTCAACCTAAAAATGTCGATATTGAACCTACCAAAAAGTTCAGGATAATTAATATTCAGCAATTACAAAATTCTCCGGTGAATTTTGACTCCAGTGGTGGAAAATTCGCAAAGCTCTGCAATGAAATTCTTAAAGGTAAATCAAAGTTCCTGGGAGTATGTAATTAGGCTTAATGTAACGGTCTTGATACTGTAAAATGCAGCTTACTCTTTTATTGGGTAAGCTGTATTTTTTTTACTCAATACAGATCCCAAAATTCATTGACTAAACCGCTCTCCTCTTTATATTGATACAAAAAAAATCTCAAATTGTATTTTTTAACAGTAAGGGTTGATGAACAAAATAGCTTGGTTATTCCTCTTCATTATAAGCATTCCTCTATGGGGAGATGAGATCATCCTTGACCACGCTGACCGCTTGCGCACCTCTCTGAAAGGGGAGGAAGTGGTATATCTGGACGGAAATGTGAAGGTCAGGTATAAGTCAGATACGCTCACCAGCAGCCACGCTATCTGGAACAAGGATCAGGATCAGGTACAGTTCATCCAGGACGTTTGGATCTATGGAGAGCGTTTCAAACTCAGCACGAAATGGTTAAAATACGATAAGAGATTGGAATATGCTCAGGCTATCGGGGAAGTACAGCTTTTTCTTAACCGCGGGAATACTCGGGTTTCTGGAAAGGAAGGGGAGTACTGGGGCCGTGAAAAAAAGATGATAATGAAAAAGGAACCGGCGCTTGTATCAGTCGATTCCGCGGACTCAGGCCGTATTCATGTCTCCGCTCAAAAAATGCTTTATTATATGGAAGAAGACAAGGGAGTGGCAGTCGGCAACGTTCAAGCCCGAATGTTCGAACAGGGGGATAGCCTCAATCCGCTTATTATTTATTGCGATAGCATGGAGTTTTTTACCCGGTCAGACCTGGTCATAGCATATAATAATGTGAAAATAATCAAGGATACTACTTCAGCATTCTGTCATTATGCAGAATATCAGGAGTCACTCCAGGTCATATATCTTTCTGACCGGCCAATTATTGAAGATCCTAACAGCCGCATCAAAGGTGATAATATTACTGTTTATCTTGAAGAAGGGCAGATTTCAAAGGTCAATGTACAGGGGAACCCGGAAGGCTTTTATCATCCCCCGGAAGATTCTCTGGGTATTTTGCCAGACAGCAAATTCGAATCTGATTCCATGGTCTTCTATTTTGAAGAGGGCCAGATTGTCCGGGGAGCTTTGTACCGCAGGGCTCGGTCCAAGTACTATCCCTTCTCACCGGACACTCTGAAACGCGAATGGAATGAGGTTTCTGGTGACTCCATCCTGATCTGGTTCAAGGAGGGTCAGATGGACAGCATCGAAATTTCCGGTGGAACGATAGGGGCATATTTCACCGAACAATACAAGAGGGACCAAAACACCATTAGTGATACTATTGAGTATATGGGTGAAATTATTCAATTTTCTATACCTAATAAAATAGTAAGGATAATAGATAGAGCTAAAGTAAAATATAATAAAATGGGATTAACTTCATATATAATAATATATAATATCGAAGAAAATATTATAAAGGCGACTCCTGAACCGGATTATCAAGAGCTACCCGACAGCCTTGTAAATTATCCTGTGCTATCGGATAATGAAGGTACTATTAAAGGAATTGAACTGTATTACAATACCCAAAGCAAAAGGGGGAAAATAATCACCGCAAGCACCAGTTACAAGCGGGGGTACTATAATGGTAAGGTTATCAAGAAAAGCGATGATAATGTTTTCTATGGCAGGAATATAGATTACACCACCTGTGAATATACCCATGATCCTCATTATCATTTTGCCAGCAGCAGATTCAAGATGATAACCAGGGATAAGATAATTGCCCGTTCGATTGTACTATATATAATGGAGCTTCCGGTCTTTGCCATTCCCTTTTATGTATTTTCCATCAAGCCGGACCGGCATTCGGGAATTCTGCCCTTCAAGGTAGGCAGGTTTCAGCGAGGGGACCGCTTCGTAAAGGATATCGGCTACTATTACGCACCCAGTGATTATTGGGATATTGGCGCAAGTTTTGACTACGATGAGAATGCCGGCTGGCTCTTTAAATCAGATTTCAAGTACGCCCTTCGGTATAAATTTTCGGGTTACCTCAGGGGCAGTTATAAGTGGAAACAGGTTAAGGGTTGGGAAGAGGTAGAGGAGAAAAATCACTGGGATTTCCGGCTTAGCCATAACCAGGATATCAGTCCAACTTTAAAAATAAGGGGAAGCGGTACTTTCGTGAGTGATGCATCGTTCCTCCAGGAATCCAAGGACCTTCCACAGGAAAGAATGGAGAGAACCCTTAGTTCAAACCTCACCCTTACCAAGAGCTGGAAAAATTCGGTACTATCAGCTACCCTGAGCAGGCAGGAGAACTTGGAAACCGGTATCAGGACTGAATATTTGCCAACGCTAAAGTATAACCTGTACAGCCGTAGTATTATCCCACGGGATATCGGTGAAAAGGAGAAGTGGTTCCACCTCTTTCAATATTCCTATGGAGCTACGGCTATCAATTATCTGAAACACTCACCTGATGTTAAGGAGAACCGTAAAGCACTGGACAACCAGGCCTCCTTTTCATTCCCCTACGATCTGGGTCCTTATCTTACACTGACACCCAGATTGAACCTGAAGGCTACCCTTTACGATGAAGATAAAGAAGGGCATAAATTTCCGTTAAGGACCATCTGCGATGCTCAGATCAACGCCAAGACCATTATGTATGGGAACTTTCCGATCCGGATTGGAAAGATGGATGGCATTCGGCATGTTTTCAGCCCCTCTGCCGGATTTAGCTGGCGACCCAAGTTCAAGGATATGGACCGTTTCTATTCTGTAGGGGGAGTGGGCGGCTCTGCTGCAGAAGACCGCCGACTCAACTTCAGCGTATCCAATATATTTCAGCTTAAGATCAAGGAAGGGGCACAAACCAAAAAGATCAATCTTTTTAATGCCTCCACGAGCGGAAGCTATAACTTTCTCTCAGAAGAACAGCCATTGTCCGACCTAAAAACAAGTTTACGAACCCAACCTTTCTCTTTCTGGAATATCAATATTAGCATGACCCATTCCTTTTATCCAGAGGGAAGTGATCAAATTGAACTGGTTCCAAACCTGAAAAATATATCAGTAAACAGCGATCTTTCATTTCAGCAAATGTTAAACTGGAGGGAGGATAATTCCCTCGAAAAGAAATCTCATCGCTGGGATACCAGAATTTCACACTATTTTTCGAAAACTATATCCTCTGATATTAATTTACAAAGTCATTGGTTAAAATTTAAAACAACCTTTGAAATCACCAGCAATTGGAAGATTGATTACGATTTATATTTTGATATAGAAGCATTTGAGAAGGTTAGTGAGCAGATTGTCATATACCGCGATATGCATTGTTTTGAGGGTCGATTTGTATGGGTACCAATGGGTTACGAGAACGGGTACTATTTCAAAATCAATGTAAAAGAGCATAAAGAGGTAAAGATTGAGGGTGGGCACGGACGGCTCCGTTCATTTTTTTGACATAAATATTTTTTGAGTGATTTTTCTCAAATGCCTATAAATAGCAAAAAAAAGTGGACTTTTTTTAAAAAAACACTTGACAAATTAATTTCTCTCTTTATTCTGTACGCATATCATCAAAAGGGCTGCTAAAGCCCATAAACACTTAACTAAAGGAGGTGCGCGACATGACTAAAAAGGAAGTCGTAGAGACCGTAGCCAAACAAACCAAATTACCAAAGGCACAAGTAGATAAGACCTTAAAGGCTCTTCTTGATACCGTTACCAAAGCCTTGAAAAAAGGCGACAAGGTTGGATTCGTTGGTTTTGGCACTTTCAAAGCAGTTAAGAGAGCTTCCAGAAGTGGAAGAAATCCTCAAACTGGCAAATCCATGACCATCAAGTCCGCTACTGTACCGAAATTCAAACCCGGTAAGAGCCTGAGAGACGCTGTCAACAAGTAGTTCAGCGGTTTCCTGACGACTCTATTAAGGGTGGGAATTCGTTCCCACCCTTTTTTTTTTCTTAGACTTTCACCCCTGAAAAGCCCTCCCATTTTTCCTTGACTTTTTAACCTAATAAGCTTTTATTCAATTATCAGTATCAATTAATTCGGAAATGCCCATGTCAGATAGATTCCCAAACCTGAAAATAAGTATCTCCGGCATTCGGGGAGTAGTAGGCGAAGGACTTTCGCCACGGAGCCTGAGCGATATTTTATCCGCTTTCGCCCTGGTCTTCAAAGCCGGAAAAATAATCATCGGTAGGGATACCCGCTCCTCCAGTGAATGGATCAGCAGCCTGGCAAAAGCTATTTTACAGGCTTTTGGAAACCAGGTCGTGGACGTTGGAATAGTCACCACACCTACCATGGGAATTGTTGTCCCGGCTCTCCGGGCTCAAGCTGGCGTGATGGTAACCGCCAGCCATAATCCACCACCATGGAACGGTTTGAAATTCTTCGATCATCGGGGATTATTCATTGACCAGACCACTCTGGCCAGGATTGAAAAGGGGGTCTCAAATGACCAGTTGGATTATGCCCGTTATGACCAGCTGCACCCACAGGTCTATTATGACCGTGCAATACAGGATCATATTGAAGCAGCCTGCGCTTTGAATTTTTTGCATCTTGAGGATGTCAGAAAAGCCGCTTTTAGAGTGGGTTACGATGGCAATGGAGGCACGGGCTGCGTCATTTTCCCGGCTCTGTTTGAAAGGCTGGGAGTTGAATGCGTGCCAGTTGGCTGTGAAGTACTCGGGCAGTTCGCTCATCCACTGGAACCCATACCCGAAAACCTTCAAAAGGTGGCCGAAATCTTTCAGAAGGAAAACCTGTCCGTCGGTTTTGCTTCCGATCCCGATGCGGACCGTCTGGTTGTTTTTGATGAAAAAGGAAATATTTTGAACGAGGAGTTCACACTTGTACTTGCGGCATTATTTGCGCTCCGCCATCTCCGGGGCCCTGTGGTAATTAACCAATCCACCTCGGCACTTGTGGAGAAGATCGCACTTGGATTCGGGGTTGAATGTACCCGCTCAAAAGTGGGTGAGAGGAATGTCGTGGAAAAAATGCTCGAAACAGGCGCGGTTTTTGGAGGAGAAGGTAACGGAGGAGTTATTCTCCCCGATGTTCATTACGGGCGTGACGGTATAGTTGCCGCAATCCTGATCCTGACTTTGATGGTTAGCGAAAAACGCCCAATATCCGAAATTATCGGGGAATTGCCTAAATACTATATGCTGAAGGATAAAATTCAGGACCATCCCAGCTTTGATATTAATAACCCCCAGATAATACAGCAATTCAATCCGGTTAGCGTGGATAGAAGTGATGGACTGCGCCTGACATTGAAAAATGGTTGGGTACAGATACGGAGGTCAAATACCGAGCCGGTTATCAGGGTCATTATAGAAGCGGATTCCCAACAGGAGCTGAATAGATTAAAGGGTATTTTAAAAGCGTGGGTAACAATTTAGCATCGTGCTGGAAAGGTTAACTAAACGCCGGCAATACAAGAATATGGAGGAATATAATAAATGTGCGGAATTGTAGGATATATTGGAGACAGACCAGCGGTACCCATTCTGATGGAAGGGTTGGAAATGTTGGAATACAGGGGTTATGATTCGGCGGGTTTGGCCATCTGGGAAAATAATAAACTGCTCTGTATAAAGCAGCGGGGTAAGATTGCCCGTTTAAAGGAATTGATTGCGCATACAGAGTATTCAGCCACTTCAGGTATAGCCCATACCCGTTGGGCAACTCACGGTGAACCCTCCGAACTGAACGCTCATCCTCAAATGGACGGATCAAAAAAGATCGCCCTGGTTCATAATGGGATCATCGAGAATTATTATACCCTGAAAAAGTATCTGGAGAAAAAGGGCCATCGATTTGAAACTGAAACCGATACGGAAATCATCGCTCATCTTATCGAAGAGGCTTATGATGGAGATTTCCTGGAGGCGGTCAGGGTTGCCCTTCTGGAGCTGGAAGGAACTTATGGTCTGGGAATACTATTTGAGGGAGAGCCCGGAAAGGTATATGCTGCGAGGCACGGCAGCCCGCTTTTGATAGGTAAGGGAGAAGGAGAATACTTTCTGGCATCAGATGCAGCAGCTATTATCAGACATACCAATCAGGTCATATATTTGAAGGAAAAGGAGATAGCTTGCCTTTCACGTGACGGCTATGACATTACCACCCTTGACCGCAAGACGGTGGTCCCAATGGTGGAAAAGCTCTCCTGGGATCTCCACAAGATTGAGAAAGGCGGTCATGACCATTTTATGCTCAAGGAGATCTATGAACAGCCGATAACACTTCAGAACGCTTTTCGGGGCCGCCTGGATGAACCTGCCGGCTCCAGCCGTCTGAATGGATTGAAACCCTATTTCAGCCTGCTTCGGGAGAGTAACAGGATTATTATTACCGCTTGCGGAACAAGTTTCCACGCCAGCCTGATAGGGGAATACCTGATCGAAGAACTGGCGGACATTCCCGTTGAGGTGGAATATGCCTCTGAATTCCGGTACCGTAATCCGGTAATTAATCCTGGTAACATTGTTTTTGTGATAAGCCAGTCGGGCGAGACCGCAGATACGCTGGCTGCACTTCGAGAAGCGCAGCGTAAAGGGGCTGTCGGCCTCGGTATCTGCAATGTAGTGGGAAGCAGTATCGCTCGGGAAACCGACGCCGGAGTATATATTCACGCTGGCCCGGAGATAGGCGTCGCTTCTACCAAAGCATTTACTTCACAGGTAATGACCCTCAACCTGATTGCACTGATGCTTGGAAGAATGAAGGGCATGGGTGTGGACCGGGGTACCCAGATTTTAAAGGAAATCCAGATGATCCCCGTTAAGGTGGCTAATATACTTGAAAATGAAAAGAATAACCTAATTATTAAAAATATTGCCGATCAGTATTATCAATGGAATAATTTCCTCTACCTGGGAAGAAGCTATAATTACCCGGTGGCTTTAGAGGGAGCGCTTAAGCTCAAGGAGATCTCGTACATACATGCAGAAGGCTATCCAGCGGCAGAGATGAAACATGGGCCCATTGCCCTTATCGATGAAAATATGCCGGTAATTTTTCTTGCTACCGATGACCCTATCTATGAAAAGATCATCAGCAACATTAAAGAGGTCAAAACCCGTGGCGGCAATGTCATAGCCGTAGCTACCGAAGGGAATAACTTTATCCGGGAACTTGTGGATCACGTAATATACATTCCTCCTACCGAGCCATTTTTGGTCCCCCTGCTCTCCGTAATACCCCTTCAACTCCTGGCTTATCATATAGCCGTCAACCGCGGGTGCGATATCGACCAACCCCGTAATTTGGCCAAAAGCGTAACCGTCGAATAGGGAGGAGTATTTTGCGTATCCTGGGTATTGACAGTTCTACTGAAATTACGGCTATAGCTTTATTGAATGAGGGACGGCTTGAAGGGGATATCCGATGCTCCCATACTCAAAAGCATTCAGCTACTATTATTCCTGCCCTTATTTTTTTGCTACGGGCACGGGAACTCACCCTGAATGACATCGATGCAATTGCCATTTCCACGGGTCCGGGGGCTTATACTGGTTTGCGGGTTGGTTTGGCTACTGTATTGGGTTTGGTGGTGGAGAATAACATAGCCCTGGTCACAGTAAATACCCTGAAGGCAATGGCTTATCTTTTTGCACCTAATCCATTCTTGATAGCTCCAATTCTGGATGCACGGGAAGGCCAGGTGGCTTCTGCCCTTTTTAATTGCCAGGACGGTCTCCCTCAGGAGTTGCTCCCGGCTGAATGTCGCAAGTTAGCTGATTTTGTAAAACTTATACCGGTTGAAAAAACGATCATCTTTACCGGCGAAGCCATCCATACCTATAAGGACGAGATAACAGGGCTTTTAGGTGAAAGAGCCCGGTTTGCTTCACCGAATAATATCTATCCATCAGCAGTCTCCGTGGCAATGATAGGGACTATGAAATATGAATGCAGCGATTTCACTGCGCCGGATTCAATCGAGCCAGTTTACATGAAAAAATTCAAAACGAGGTGAAGCTCTGAAAAGGGGGATTTTTCCCTTGCTGGGTAATAAAAAAGGATTAGATCATTTTTGTTGTCCAAAAAGGCGATTGGTAAAATTTGAAATCCAGTTGATGTTTTTTTTGAGTAAAAGGTTTGATATGGTAAATGGAATGTATCAACAATTGTTGTTATCCCTCCAGATTTGTGCTGTAACAACAATGAATATAGACATACGTTGTGCGTAATTTAAAATGAACGAACTCAAAGAAATAAAAGCCAGTCCAAAAACCGGAAAAGAAAGTTTAACGGACAATGGACAGAATACGAACTATAACCTGTTGGACTTTTGGCGTTGGAGTGTATCAGACATTCTGAGCAATGCAACTCGCGGAAGATTTGCAGAATTTGTTGTTGGAACAGCAGTCGGACTAAATCCCGAAAATTTAAGAAACGAATGGGATGCTTATGACTTGACGACAGAAGATGGAATAAAAATAGAAGTTAAATCTGCCGCTTATATCCAAAGTTGGAACCAAAAGAGCTTTTCGACCATTTCATTTTCAATCAGGCCTGCAAGATATTGGGACGCAGAAACAAATATGGAAAGTGGAGAAGCAAAAAGACATGCTGACCTTTACGTATTATGCCATTTAAAACATAAAGACCAAAAAACGATTGACCCATTAAAAATGGAACAATGGGATTTTTATATCCTACCAACTTATCGACTTGACAACTACGAAAGAAGTCAGAGTTCAATCACAATTAATTCATTAAAAAAACTGACTGAACCCAAAAGATATAGTGAATTAAAAAGTGAAATAACGAAATCATATAAAGAACAAAAAAACTACACACAACAATGGGTATAAAATATAGGGCGGACAGTGGTTTCCGCAAGTTTCGGGCTCTTAGCAAGTTTAAGTTTTGGGTGGACAAGTACGAAGCCCTTAATCGCCAACGTTTCATACACGCAACCTTTTGGGTTAATTTAAAAAAGAGCATAATGGACTTTGATAAAATCTCTAGGAAGTTAATTGGACTTAAAAAGAAGGACGACAAACTTAGAACTGAATTGATAAGGGAAGGAACTCTTTCAAATGGCTACAATCAGGAAATGGAAGTCTTGAATAATGAAAATGCCAAAGAACTCAACCTGATAATGGAAAAAATTGGGTTTCCGACATCTGATAAAGTTGGCGAAGAAGCAAGTAATGCTGCTTGGCTCATTATTCAGCACTCTATCGGGCAACCTAACTTTATGAAAAAATCTGCAAGACTATTAGAAATTGCTGTTAACGAAAAAAAAGCAGACCCGAAATGCTTAGCATACTTGACCGACCGAATAGCCGTTTTTGAAGGAAAACCACAACTCTACGGAACTCAATTTGATTGGAACGAAAATGGAGAAATGAAACCTAATCAATTTGACGACTCCGCAAAAGTAAACCAAAGGAGAAAAGCTCTTGGTTTAAACACGCTTGAAGAACAGACTGAAATCATGAAAAATAGAGTGAAAAGCGAGAAACAACGACCACCGAAAGACTTTGAAGAAAGAAGACGAGAATATGACAAATGGAGAAAATCAGTAGGTTGGATAAAATAATACTGCCCCGAACAATGTATATCCAAAATAGGCGTGATAGTAGTAAGTTCAAGGGCTGAAACCCGTTTGAAAATTATCTCGTTTTGATAAGTTTGAAGTTCGCAATCGCCTACTTTTCATATACTCAACCGTTAATCCCGTGAGGGATTATGCGAAATTAACCCATCAATTTATTGATGGGGTTTAATGATCTGATTAAATTTCAGTCCCGTAGGGACGGATGGGAAAAAAAGGATATGAATTTTCAAATGGATTTATTACCCTAATTCACTAATCGCCATCATTGGAAGGGAAGACAGAATACGTTCGGGAAACAACAGGTGGAAGTCGATTGAAACAATTAAAAAAAATTATTAAAGCCAATAGATACATTGCGGATAAAATTCAATATCCGCCGGATACCGGCCTGGTTCTTGGTTCAGGATTGTCCGGATTTACTGCTCTAATGAATAACAAAATAGCCTTTCCCTATAAGGATATCCCTGGTTATCCTGTAAGTAGGGTGGAGGGCCATCCGGGCAATTTTGTTTTTGGCAGCATAGGTAATCATAATGTGGCTGCGCTTCAGGGACGAAAGCACCTTTATGAAGGCGAAGGCTGGGAATCTGTAACTTTCGGAATAAGAATTTTAGAGCAATTAGGCTGCCGGAATGTTATCCTGACGTGCTCTGCGGGTGGTATTGACCCGGAATTCAAGGTGGGAGACCTTATGATCATTACGGATATTCTCGACCTGCAATTTGCGGCACCCTCACCGGGCCTTGATACCAAACTCAACAAACCTGCATTATTCCATCCGGAACTGGTCAAACTGGCGCTGAATACCGCAAAAAAAATGAATTTCGGAATTCAAAAGGGAACACTGGTAGCCGTGCCGGGACCTATGTACGAAACACCCGCTGAAATACACTTCCTGAGAAAAATAGGAATGCAAGCCATCTCTATGTCCATAGCCGCTGAAACTCAACTGGCAGTAAATCTGAACCTCAATGTTCTGGGCCTGGCATTTATCACAAATGTCCACGGAAAGGGTATTCCCAATCATCAGGACGTCCTAAAAACTGCAGTTGAGGGGGGGACGGTCCTTTCAAAATTCCTGACATCTGTCATCAAAGATTTAAATTGACATTTCCTTATTTGAGAGTAATTTGACTCCACAATTTCAAACTGATTATAATCAAATATGGCCTGGTTTAACAAAATAGCAAAGGGTATCCAGCAACAGAAACCCAAAGAGATTCCTGATGGATTATGGCTGAAATGCGAATCATGTCAGGAGATCATCTACCGCAAGGAACTGGAAAAGAAATTATGGGTCTGTCCCAACTGCGGTTTCCATATCAAAATTGATGCTTCCAGATATTTGCAAATACTTTCCGATGAGAATAGCTTTCAGGAGAAGGATGCTCTTTTAAGATCGACTGACCCGCTGAATTTTAGTGACTCGAAAAGCTATCCCGAGCGCGTTAAAGAGGCCGTAAAAAAAACCGGTTTGAATTCAGCATTGTTGAGTGGAACCTGCACAATTTCCGGAATTCGGGTTAGCCTTGCCATAATGGATTTCCGGTTCATTGGCGGAAGCATGGGTTCAGTGGTAGGGGAGAAGGTCGCCCGGGCTATAGAACGAGCTATTGAACTTAAAATCCCACTGCTTATAGTCTGCGCATCCGGCGGGGCGCGTATGCAGGAAGGGATACTGTCCCTGATGCAAATGGCTAAGACCAGCGCATTGCTTTCAATACTCTCCGAAAAAAAACTCCCTTATCTTACTATATTGACCAATCCAACTACCGCTGGTGTCATGGCAAGCTATGCATCCCTGGGAGACGTTATTATCGCCGAACCTAAAGCCCTGCTTGGATTTGCCGGCCCAAGAGTGATTAAACAAACTATCGGTAAAGAACTCCCCGAAAATTTCCAGACCTCCGAATTCTTCCGGGAACATGGTTTTATCGATATCATCGCAGAGAGAAAAAACCTTAAAGTAGTGGTGTCACAATTATTGAAATACCTTTATCTCCCAAAATGATAATAGCATATTAGATGACATATCCCGAAACCTTAAATTATATATTCAATTTGCATCGGTTTGGCATTAAGCCCGGACTTGATAATATCCGGAAATTTTGCAGACACCTTGGAGATCCCCAGGACAAATTCCGCTCAATTCATATTGCCGGTACTAATGGCAAAGGCTCGGTTACCGCAACTGTCGCCTCAATTATCGGTGAAGTTGAACCAGATGTAGGAATTTTTACTTCACCACATTTGGTCAGCTTCCGGGAACGCATTAAAATTGGTAGAAATAACTTTATCTCAAAAGATTATATAATTGATTTTATTAATGATAACAAAAGTTATCTAACAGATAATGGGATTTCCTTTTTTGAGACTATAACGGCAATGGCCTTTTGTTATTTCAGGGATAACAATGTTCCCTGGGGCGTTTTTGAAACCGGTTTGGGGGGCGAGTATGACGCAACCAATGTACTGCTTCCGGAGTTGGCTATAATTACGAGAATCGGATTCGATCATACCAGGTACCTGGGTAACGACTTGCCATCTATAGCACGCCAAAAAGCCGGAATCATCAAAGGTGACAGACCGACCGTGCTGGGATCTCAGGACGATGAACTCTCCGGTTTATTCCGTTCTGAATGTAGCAATAGGAATTCTAAATTATATAATAATAATGTGTTAGTTAATTTAGTTAATGCAGATTATTATATTAATGGGAGTCAAATCTCATTGTATTTGCCCGGTATGGACGGGTTCCGATGTTTCTACCCTCTATGCGGGGATTTCCAGGTGGACAATTTGCTCACGAGCTTAACGGCTGTCAGGTTGTTGAACCAAAATGGGCTTGAATTAAGCCTTGCTCAGATTAAATCGGGCATCGAAAAGCTTTACTGGCCCGGCAGATTCGAGATACTTAGCGAATCGCCCTTTATTATTGCAGACGTCGCTCATAATGAGATGTCCTTTAACTCATTGATAGACCTGGTAAACAGATTCCTTCCAAAAAAGCGAATATTTCTATTGCTGGGAATGGCACAGGATAAGGACCTGACAGCTATAGCCCGTTGCCTGAAAAGGATTGAACCTGAAGTTTTGGATTTTGTTACGGTAAAACCCCTAAATCCACGCGCTTGTGGTTCTGATGAGCTTTCCCGGTTTTTTAACGGGCAGGGTTTTGGCTCCAGACCTTCAGAGAATATCGGTGAAGCTGTTCGCGAAATGCTTGAATCACTAAAAAGTCCCAGGGCAGTTGCGCTGGTAACGGGTTCTCATTATACGGTTGGCGAAACAATCAATGAGCTTTATAATTTAAGGGCGATCGACTCGGAGTTAATAAGTAGTTTGGGTTTTGGATATGATTCAGAGGTAGGTATTGGTGCGGGTTTATAGAAAACCGGCCCAAATAGCTTCGTATAAGAAATATTATGTAAACTAATAAAATCCTGCTGTAAATTGTAGCTTTTAAAATCCGCTCCCCTATCCAAAATATACTTCTACTCAATTCAATAGAATATAACTTCCCTTATCTTAAAAATCCATTAGGCAACACCCTTTAAAAAAATACAATTGACTTTAATCATTCTTTCTTTATAATTAATAAATTTAAAATCAGGAAATAAAATGAAAATCAGTGGGTTCTCATTCGTACGAAATGGAATTAAACTTTATTATCCCGTTGTGGAGTCAATCCTCTCCATCCTCCCTATTTGCCATGAATTCGTTATCGCAGTCGGAAAGGGTGACGACGACGACAGCACACGGGAACAGATCGAGAACATTCAAAGCGACAAGATCAGGATAATTGAGACCGAGTGGGATGAAAAATATTTTGACCGGGGCCGGATAAATTCAATTCAAACCGATATCGCCTTGAAGGAATGTACAGGAGACTGGTGTTTTTATCTTCAGGCAGATGAAGTTGTACATGAACAAGACCTGCCGGTTATCCAAAGGCGTTGTGAAGAATTGCTTGATGACCGGGAAGTAGAAGGCTTAATATTCAATTATCTTCATTTTTGGGGTGATTATGATCATTATTTAAAGGGCCATGGCTGGTATAGCAAGGAGATTCGCATTATTCGAAATGATGCCGCCATTCATTCCTGGGAAAGCGCTCAATCATTCAGGCGATTCGATAATTACGAAGATCCCAGGCAGGAAAAAGGTCATTTTAAGTTGAAGGTCGCTGAAGTAAAGGCCCGAATATTCCACTATGGCTGGGTTCGTCCTCCGCAACTTATGCAAAGCAAAAGAAAAGCACTGGATGGCGTGCATTGGGGGAAAAAAGCTTCATCCGACTATTATCAGCGTCAACCTCTTGAGTTCGATTATGGTCCCCTGAACAGACTTGACATTTTTAGGGATTCCCATCCTGCTGTTATGCAAAAACGGATCGCAGAACTTTTTTGGAAATCCAAACTGCAATATAAGGGGAAGCTTAATAAGATGAGAAAACCCCATAAACACGAGCGATTCAAATACCGCTTTCTATCCTTCATTGAAAACAACTTTTTGGGTGGAAGGCGCGTGGGTGAATTCAAAAATTATATTTTATTACCTAAATAAACTTAATGAATCGGGTACTGATTATCTCTTACAATTTTCCGCCGGACGGCTCAGGGGCAGTACAGCGCGTACTTAAATTCTGTAAATATTTGCCTGAATTCGGGTGGCAGCCAGTAGTCCTTACTGCTTCCGGTTATTCAATGACCGGGAAGGACCCTCAATTGCTGGAAGAGCTCAGTGAAAGGGTTTTGATCTTCCGGAAATATGATTTTGGGAATCTTATCCCCGGAGAGTTACGCAAGTTACTACCTGACAGGAATATTCCGGATCGGCGTATAAGCTGGTCAATACCTTCATTCAAAAAGGCAATCAGGTTGATAAAAAAGTTTAATCCAGATATCTTGATGACCACCTCTCCCCCTCATTCAACTCAGCTAACAGGGATTAATTTAAAGGATTCCATGGGGATTAAATGGGTCGCTGATTTTCGGGACGAATGGAGCTTTAACCCCCATTTCGGGCAAAAGCATAAAGCCCCAAAGCAATTACAAATGGAGCTGGAGGTCATCCGGAAAGCGGATATTATCCTTTGCAATACCCCGGTTATGAAATCAAATTTTCAAAAGCTCTGCCCGGACTCCCGATACGAGGTCATTACCAATGGTTTTGACGAAACAGATTTTCCCGCACCGGAAAATTTACCACACAAGGAAAACCGGCCAAATTCTACGCGAGCCACCATTGCTTATGCCGGGCGTTTAAATGAACTTCATTCCCCGGTGAATTTTTTGAATGCTCTTAACGAACTAAGGATGGACGATCGGCTTCCTCCACTGAAGACGGTTTTTTACACAAATTCTCAAAGCGCGAACTGGCTGGATAATTTCCCCTCACTTCTAAATAACGGCATTATCAAATTTGAACAGTATCTTCCCCATCAAGACTGCCTGGGGAAATTAGCGGAGTCTGATTTCTTACTGCTTTTAGCTACTAATACCAATGAAAGGGATTTCGTTCCGGGAAAATTTTATGAATATTTATACCTGAACCGGCCTATCCTCTGCCTTGTGCCTCCACATGGATACCTTCACGATCTTTGTTCCCGGTTCGATAAATGCTATGTCTGTGATGAAGCTTCGGTGGATAGCATAAAAACCGGTTTGCTGAGAGTATTTCAAGATGACTATAAGAGGGATAATTCTGGATATTTTAGCCAGCTTATCCGGGAGTTTTCAAGACGCTCCCTGACCGCGCGCTTATCACAACTGTTTGATGAACTAACTGGTAGATAGTATTAATGAGCAAGCGAATATTAATGGTTCTGGACAATGCCTTCCCACCTGATATTCGGGTGGAGAAAGAAATTCGCAGTCTTAACAAGGCTAATTACGAGGTGACGCTGCTTTCCTATCGGAGCCGCAAGGATGAAAAGCGTTATCTTGATTATGCCCCAAAGACCCGTGTTGTACGTTTTAACCGCCGTGAGGATTATCCTTTGCTGTTCAGTCTGACCCAGGATTTAAGGAAACTGACCCACTTCTCCACGATATGGTGGCTGGAATTGCGGCGACTGTTGAAAAAGGAGCGTTTTGACCTGGTTCATGTCCATGATTTACCATTAATAAAAACGGTCATTCATGCTTTACCCCACGGTTTTTCGAGCCCCATAGTCCTGGACTTACATGAAAATTATCCTGCTTACATATCCTCTACCCAACCCCCCTATAAACGGGAAAAAGTATTCAGAAAATGGTTTGCCTATGAGCATAGTTATCTCCATAAGGTTCAGGGAATCATTGTGGTAGTTGAAGAAAACAGGGATTACCTTATTAAGGAACAGAAGGTCGATCCACAAAAGATCATTATCGTTTCCAATACCTTTGATCAGGCGGAAGTCGATGATTTAGAACTAAAAGTGTTCGATTGCTACCGGGATAATTTTGTAATTTCCTATGTTGGTGGCTTCGGTGGTTTCTTTCGTGGTATTCACACACTTGTAGAGGCGATACCATATTTGAGAAAAGAGATTCCCGAAGTGAAGCTTCTGCTTGTGGGTGCAAAATCCGGAGGATATTCTGATTACATTCGCCGGCTGATCAGGAAAAATGATTTGGAAAATATCATCGAACTGATTCCCAGGGTGGATTTTGCTACCGCATTATCATACATTAAAACGTCGGATATTTGCTGTGTTCCACACCAGAAAGAGCTTCTTACCGAAGCCTGCGCTCCTCATAAGCTATTCCAGTATATGTATTTCCGCAAACCTGTATTGGTCAGCGATTGCCGATCGTTAGCCCGGATGGTAGAAGGTAATGGTTGCGGAAAGGTATTTGAAGCGGGAAATCCTGAAGATTGCGCAAGAAAACTCCTGGAATTCTACCGAGAGGACAGGACAGTTTATGCAGAAAGTGGTTTTAAAGCCGTTCAGAGCCACTACAACTGGGAAAAAGAATCCCAAAACCTGCTTCAGTTATACCAACAGCTCCTCTATCCGGATAAAGTGAAATGACTAATAGCTTGAATTTAGAGAAGTGCGTTGCCTATATACATACCACAAACTGGCCCTCGGATTCACCCAGTTTCCAGTTTGTGTCCTTCAATGCCTATGGTATGGCTCAGGCAGGTTTGAGAACACACCTGTTCGTTAAGGACAATTCCAACGAAAAAAGCGCTGAAATATTTTTTAATCGCTTTAAACTTGAATTGCCAGAAAATTTAAGGGTTCATCGTTTAAAATCGAGACATATTTTATATGCCCATCGACATTTTTTCAAACAGGTAATGGGAACCCTTCTAAAGCTTCACCAAAATGAGCCATTAAAGGCCGTCATTACACGCTCTATCGAGTTCCTTCCCAATCTGGTACTGTTGAAGGAAAAGCTCGGGGTTCCGGTATTTTATGAAATCCATGACTGCTTCGCCGACCTTTCAAGAAGAACTGATATAATCAATAAACGAAAATATGTTTTTAAAGAGCGGCTGGAGCGGGAGTATATTCCCAGTGTGGATGCCCTCATTTTTTTACAGAGTTCTCAGCAAATGCTCTATAGCGAACTATTTCCGGGGGTCAGGGGTTACATTGCCCACACCGGCTTAATGCAAAAGGACAGCGTTCCGGTTGAAAAGGAGAATATTATCAGCTATATCGGTTCCCTTGATAAGCACAAGGGGGTATTTACCTTGATCAGGGCATTAGCCTCTTTAGATGACCGGGATATCAAATTACTCATTATCGGGGGCCGCAATCGCAAGGAGATCGATACTATTATGGCTTTCTCCCGTGAACTGAACATAGATCATCGCATAGAGATAACTGGCTGGGTACCCTACAAGGAGATATCCGGGCTATTGAGCAAGGTCAAATATGGCTGTGTTCCCCTTGAGAACACCTTCTTCAATCGTTTTTTGACCTCTCCGCTCAAGATACTGGATTACTATGCTAATGGTGTACCGGTAATTACCAACTCCCTGGAAAGCGTAAATGATTATATTAGCAACGGCGTAGAGGGTTTTACGGTAAAAGACCCTGATTACAAGAACTGGACCGAGATATTGAAATTCGCTTTTAGCGATAAGGTGGATTATTGGAAATTGGTTGAGGCAGTGAGGGCTCGTGCAGAATCTCTGACCTGGGAGAAAAGGGGAATTATCATCGCTAAAATACTGGAAAAGATGGCTGGAACTTCCTGATTGGTGTTTACTTATAAAGGTTTCTCCGGATTGATCCTATCTTCCCTGAATTGAAGATCATAGAGCTGTTTATATCGGGTTCCTTTCTGCAGAAGCTGATGATGCGAACCGGTCTCAACAATTTTTCCACCCTCCACCACTACGATAAGGTCAGCATGTGTAATTGTGGATAGCCGATGGGCGATAACCAAAGCGGTTCGATTTTTGATCAGGTTATTGATAGCTTGCTGAACCAATGCTTCCGATTCAGTATCCAGTGAGGAAGTAGCTTCATCAAAAATCAGGATTGGTGGGTTTTTCAGGATTGCCCTGGCGATAGCCAGCCTCTGTTTTTGGCCTCCGGATAGATTGCATCCCCGCTCCCCTATTTTGGTATCGAATCCGTTTGGCAGCCTCTTGATAAATTCAAGGGCGTTGGCAGCCCGGCAGGCATCCTCTACCTGCTCCCGGTTTACAGATTCCAAACCATAAGCAATATTATTAAGAATAGAATCGTTAAATAGTATCACATCCTGAGTTACTATACCCAGAAGGGCTCTTAAACTGCTTAATTTGACCATTTTCAGATCAAAGCCATCCAACAGGATAACCCCGCTGGTAGGATCATAAAAACGGGGCAACAAGTTCACAAGAGTAGTTTTTCCACCACCACTGTGCCCAACAAAAGCAACAATTTGGCCCTTTTTGATCTCCAGATTAATGTTCTCCAGAACCGGTTCGCTGGAATCATATTTAAAATAGAGGTCTTTAAATATAAGACTATCATTGAAATTCTCTATGGCTACCGCACGTGGATCATCCTGGATTTCGGGCACTATCTCGAATAGATCGAAAACCCTCTTCACTGCTACAGATGCTTTCTGAATATTGCCAACTTCCTTGATGATATTCTTCATGGGAGTGATCATGGATAACAATGCTCCCAGGAAAGCAAAGAAACGCCCGGTTGTCAGGCTTGTTTCCGGAGATAAAAAGCGGTTTCCTCCATACCACAGGACAAACACTGCTATCAGAGCTCCCGAGATATCGCTGAGAGGAATGGACATTATAGTGTATTTTTTCAGTTTGTTTATATACTTAAAAAATTTCTGGTTTTCCTTCCTGAACCGCTGAACCTCATAATTCTCCATATTAAAAGCCTTAACGACCTGGATTCCGGGAAGAACATCCTGTACCAGCGAATAAAGCTGCGCTATCTTTTCCTGCCTCCTCCCCGAGTATTTTCTAAGCTTACGGTTTAGATAGCTTACCGCATAAACGATAGGCGGAATAACTAACAGGATATAGAGGAACAGCCCACTGGAAATATAAATTGCAATCGCAGCATAGATTATTACCATTATTATATCCCGAATCAAAATTGCGAATACATTAACGGTCAGAGTGTCGATGACAAAGATGTCGTTGAACAACCGCGAGGTAAGTTCACCTGTGGGATGCTTATGGAAAAATGACATGGAAAGCGCGTGAAATTTCGCATAAAGGTCGTTTCTAAGATCCCTCGTTACCTTGTTTTCAACAATTATGAATATCAGCTTGTTCAGATAAAAGAAGAGATTCTTCAGAAAAAACAGGATGATAATTGCGATACAGATGACCTTAAGGATTTCACGGGGGGGGATACGGTTGAGATAATTAATTCCATTTGACTTGATCTCTCCAAGAAGCTCTTCCAGCCAGTTTTCTTCTCCCCGGTGTTCCCCGATATATTTTCGGATATCCCCGCTGAAAGCTTGCCAGGCTTCGCCTACTGTAAGTTGAGTGTCTGGTTCAATAACCCTTTGTGGGGTAAATACATTGTCCATCAGGGGAATCAGCATGCCTATGGAACTCCCGCTGAAGAGGGCAAAAAATAGCATGAAAATAAAACCAACTAAAACACTCCTCCAGAGTGGCTTTATATATTTTAGTAACTTAAGGGATTCTCTCATGGCTTTTTTAAAAATTTAATCACAACATATTAGAGCATTTGTGGGGAAAATCAAGTTAATTCTTGGTGCCCCCCCCTATTTTAAACGGATGGGAACTTACAAATGCAGACTTCAGATCGACCAGGTACCCTCTTTAATGGTGACCGGAAATGATAATTCCCCTATTGGCGTAGAAAAATAAGCGTTTCCCTTTATCTTATAATTAGCCTCCCTGTCCACAATAGCCTGGAAAATGGAAGAAGAAGCCTCCGCAATAGATACCTTGACCCCCACCGGAATCGCTACAGTTTTGGAAGGTCCTATTTTGATCTGGTCATTTATAATGGCCGATGTTGTTTTCTCCTCATTTATATAAAGGTCAAAAGAGAGTTTATCCAGGATTGTTTCAATGCTTTCATTGGGATTTCTGCAGTCCATATTGATTGTAAAGCCTATCAGGTCGGGATCTTGAAGGGGATTATATGTAATATCCCTAACGCTGACTATGCGGAATTGGCAATTCTTTATAGCCAACCTGGATTGAACCTGGTTAAGCATGGAACAGGATACCAATAATAAGGTCAACAAGGTGATAGCGATCAGAATTTCTTTTTTTAACATTTTATAAGCTCCTATAATAATACTCATTGTTTTATTCAGTAAAAGGTTTAGGAAGATATGCTTTTAAAATATTACTATATACTATTGTTACTATATTGCATTGATTGTAGTTACAACAATATTATAATAAAATGCTTTATTTGTTTTATTTAATTTAATATAATTCAACAGGTAGTATGAATTAAAGCATTCACTTTATGGTCTTCAACCAGTTCATTATACTTTTTAATGGCTTCCGGTGTTTGCAGCACGATCAGTTCTGCTTGTTTTTCAATAGCGGCCCGGATCTCGCGTGTCACTTCGAGGTTTCCTTTCTGACCGGTTCCGATAACGACGATGTCAGGGTGCCCGGAAACGAGTTGGGTCAGTTCAGATGGGCTGATTGTATGTGAAGTACCGAAGGTTTTTTCCAGGACGTACTTTTTACGGATAATGAAGTTTCCTTTGGTAACGATCACATCGCTGAATTTTTTGCCATCGATAGTAACTGACCCGAAGCGGGTAGAATCAAACTTGATCATATCCCAACTCTCCTCTTCATCTTCAGTCAATAATCGAGCCTTGAAGGCTCATTCCAGAGAAAGCGGGTTGCTCCCTCCGGGGTGCCAAACCAGATATAATCACCATCAGGAGCGATTGTCCAGATAGTATTGGAGGCTAATCCATCAGAGTAATAATAGGTTAGCCAGGTTTTATCATTTTTACGATACCGGTAAACGCCATTTCCTGTAGCGACCCATACATAGCGGTTATCGGCTTTGATATCGAAAAAGGTGGTACGGGGCAATACCGAGGTAACCGGGAATAATTCCCGGGAGCCCCCTTTGGTACTCATCTTCAGTAGTCCTAATTGGCCTGCAAACCAGATATAATCTCCATCCAGGGTTAAACTCCAGATAGGCGCATCAAGGTAGCCATCCGGTGTGCCGAAGTGACGCCAGCCTTCCCCGGTAAGGAAATAAGCTCCATCACTGGTCCCTGCCCAAAGGGTAACCCCATCGTAGATAATATCATATACTTCAGGGAAATGAATCCGGGAGGCCCGTTCAAAATCGAAATCTCCGATTATACATTTCCCAATACCCGTTTCGGTGCCTACCCAAAGCTCCTCATCCTTAATGCACAGAGCTGTAACTTCATCGTCGGGAATGCCCTGAAAAGTATTATATGAAGTAAAGTTTCCGGAACCTTTGTTGTAAACCACTAAACCCATAGAAGTACCGATAAAAACAAATTCCTTGTTTGCTTCAAAACAATTTACTTCATCAGAAATCATATAAACGTTAAGATCCGCATCAAAGTATGTCCATTGCTCACTGTTACGGTCATAAAGGGTAATTCCTGATGATTCCTGGTAGGGTATATTCCATCCACCGAACCAGATTGAATCCCCATCTATTAATATAGCCTCAATATTTGAATTGGCAAGTCCAAAAGGAATAATTTCTAATCTAAGGTCTCGCAAGGATGCTCTTATAGCTCCTCCTCCCCAGGTAGCCATCCATAAATTCTCCCACTCGTCCTGGTAGCATGCTACTACCTCGTATTCCCGGAAATTATAGTCCATTATAGCCCCTTCATCCTTAAAAATATATCCATAAGGTGTGAAGAAAAGGGGGAATTCTTCCGGACACGGGTACTGCGGCAGGCTCAGTTCAAGAGTATTATAGACCCGCCGTGGTGATCGCCAGGTAAGATTGAATTCGGATATCGAGTATATACTGCCATAATAGTCGAAAAAAAGTACTTCATCCTTTATCCACATATTTGAGGGGGGCGCATTAAAACCGATATCCCGGAAACTTAAAGGTTCCTCCCACTGCTCAGTGTATGTGTCGAAGCGTATCAAGCCTTCGGTGCTCAGAAAGTAAATGTACTGTCTGCTTCCTCCTACCTTGATCTGAACTCTGAAATCTTTATATGTTACCCAATCACCTGGTTCAAAACCCACTACAGCCTGGCCTGGAACACCACCAAAAATGGAAACTGCTGTAATGATGATTATAATTGCCCTTAATCTCATATTTCCTTTAAGCTGTCTAAAACTGCTTTGATATCCTGGGGCAAGGGTGATTCGAACTGCATAAATTCACGGCTTATCGGATGGCTGAAACCGATAGTCCGGGCATGAAGGGCTTGACGATCGATCAGTTTAAGCAGTTCACTTGCGGTAAGTCTGTAATTTGGAGCGATACCTTTTAGCCTTTCCTCCCTACCCCCATAGTCGGGGTCGCCGAACACCGGATGCCCGATATGCTCCATATGAACCCTTATCTGATGGGTTCGTCCGGTATGTAGCTTGACTTCCAAAAGGGTCAGGAACGGATAATATTGGAGTACCTGATATTCGGTAACGGCCTTTTTCCCGCCCGGAATAACGGCCCTTTTTCGGTGATCCCTGGGATGATGGCCCAAAGAGAGATCAATAATACCTGCAGCTTCCCGGGGAGTGCCCCAGATCAGGGCAACATATTTCCGTTCAATCTTGCGTTTCTCGATCTGATAACTCAAACTATGCTGGGCCTTCTCGGTTTTTGCTACTATAAGCAGTCCGCTGGTTTCCTTGTCCAGGCGATGAACGATCCCTGGCCGGAATTCCCCACCTATATTGGATTCAATCTTGGTATGGTATAGAATAGCATTTATCAGGGTATCCTGCCAGTTCCCCCGGGCGGGATGAACCACCATCCCTGCCGGCTTATTGACCACCAGTAAATGATCATCCTCGTACAGGATATCAAGGGGGATGTCCTGGGCGATCAAACGGGGCCTGACCGCTTCAGGAATTGAAATATCAATGCTCTCACCGCCCCTTAATTGAAAATTGGGCTTGATCCCCTTACCCGGGATCACGATTAGCTTTTCCTGTATCAGATGCTTGATTTGACTGCGGGATAACTCGACCTGGGGTAAACTAACAAGGTAAAGGTCAATCCGGATGGGTTCGATCCCTTCCGGAACACTGACTGTTATTTTTGTTTCTTCCATCTTGTTTAAAGCTGGTGATAATCAATAGTATCAGGCCGAAAGTTATAGCCATATCGGCAACATTATAGATAGGCCAGCGCAAATTTCCAATTCCCATATCCAGAAAATCGATGACCTTACTTAAACGGACCCGGTCCACCAGATTTCCAATGGCTCCACCCAAAACCATCACCAGGCTGATATTCAAAAGTCGGCTCTGCTGCTTGTTAACTAAAAAATAAACGATTATAGCGATAGTAGCGGAAATTGTCATCACAAGGTAAAAGAGGGTACCACCCAGTTTAGTGCCAAAGGCACCGCCCACATTAAAGATCAGGGTGAACCTTAAGATGTCCCCAAGAATCGGGATGGATTGATGAGGGGTCAAATTTTGGACGATTAGGACTTTAGAAACCTGATCCAGGATAAATATGACCAGGATATAGATAATGCTCTTTATTTTCATAGTGCTAAATTAGCTTTGTGGGTATTAATTAAATTTAATATTAAACAAAATACACTGAATCAAGCCCGTTTCTTCTCTTTTTTTATAAAAGTTATCTCAGGCAGCTTGCCCTCAGTTATTACTTCAGTAGTTATTCGGCATGATTTTACATCCTTCAGGGAGGGTATTTCAAACATAACATTGCACATTGCGCGTTCTAATATGGACCTCAAAGCCCGTGCGCCGGTCTTACGTTTTTGCGATTCGCTAACTATAAGATCAAGAACCTCCGGATCAAAATCCAGTTCGACCCCTTCCAGCTCGAATAACCTCTTATATTGTTTGATCAGGGCATTTTTAGGTTCAGTGAGGATAGCTTTCAGAGCAGCATCATCAAGATAATCCAGACTTACGGTGACCGGAAGGCGCCCTACTAGTTCGGGGATTAAACCGTATTCCAGTAAATCTTCCGGTTCCACCAGAGATAAGAGCTGGCCACGTTGATCCTCGTTCAGCGTTTGCATTTCAGCGTCAAAGCCAATGACCTTCTTGTTTACCCGGTGGGCAATGATGTTTTCCAATCCATTAAAAGCGCCCCCGGCAATAAAAAGGATATTACGGGTATCGATCTCGATCATAGATTGCTCCGGATGCTTTCGGCCGCCACGGGGTGGAACCAATGATTTGGTTCCCTCCAGTATCTTAAGAAGAGCTTGCTGTACACCCTCACCTGAAACATCCCTCGTAATAGAAGGATTGTCTCCCTTACGGGCGATCTTGTCAAGTTCGTCAATGTAGATTATTCCTAATTCCGCTTTGTCAACCTCATAGTCTGCAGCCTGCAACAATCTTACCAGAATATTTTCAACATCTTCTCCCACGTATCCCGCCTCGGTAAGTACGGTTGCATCGGCAATAGTGAAGGGCAAATCCAGAAATTTAGCAAGGGTTTGGGCTATCAATGTTTTACCTGTGCCGGTTGGCCCCAGAAGCAGTATATTACTTTTCTCCAATTCTACATCATCTATCTGCTCGGAAAAAATGCGCTTGTAATGATTATAAACAGCAACTGAAACGGCTTTTTTTACGGTGTCCTGGCCTATTACATAAAGGTCTAAAAATTCCTTGATTTGGCTGGGAGTTGGACGGGCTTTATTATTCCAATATTTAACCAGGGGGGTCTTTTCTTTTAGAATATCATAGCAACTGTTAACACAGTGATTACAGATATAAACCCCTGGCCCGGCGATCAGATTGTCAACCTCATTATATTCCCGGCCACAAAATGAACAGCATTGTTCCTGGTCTTTGTCCTTCTTCATTTACTATTTGCTCCTGTGTTCATAAACCTTATCGATGATCCCATATTTCATCGCTTCTTCGGGTGTCATGAAAAAATTCCGGTCAGTGTCCTTCTCCAGTTGTTTGACCGATTTCCCGGTATGTTTCGCTAGAAGTTCATTGATGAGTTGCTTGGTGCGCTGCAATTCACGGGTATGAATCTCAATGTCCGTAACCTGACCTTGTACCCCTCCCCAGGGCTGATGTATCATGATCTTTGAGCAGGGCAATGAGGCGCGCTTGCCATCAGCACCACCAGCCAGTAAAAGAGCAGCCATAGAAGACGCCTGACCAATGCAGGTGGTTGCTACATCAGGCTTAATGAACTGCATAGTATCATAAATAGCTAATCCTGCAGTAACATACCCACCCGGAGAATTAAGGTAAAGATAGATATCCTTTTCCGAATCCTCGGCTTCCAGAAAAAGTAACTGCGCTACAATAATGTTGGACATAACATCATCTACCGGATTACCCAAAAAAACTATCCGGTCCTTTAAAAGCCGGGAGAAAATATCGTAAGGCCGCTCCCCCCGCGCGGTTTGCTCCACAACTATGGGCACTAATGACATGTAAGCCTCCACTTCTATTCCTGGGTTATATTTTGTTTCTTGATGTTAAATGTAGAATTTTCCGCAACAAACTTGATCGCTTTATCCTGCAGAAGGTCATCCTTTAAATTGTCCAGATAGCCGCGACTGCGATATTCCATATAGAACTTGTTAAAGTCCAGACCACGCTGCTCGGCAATCTCCCTGACCCTGGTCTCTAACTCCTCCTTTGATACAATTAAATCTTCCTGCTTAATCAGTTTGTTCAGTATCAATTCCCTCTTTATTAAGCGAATGCCGGCAGGTTTAAATTTTCCCTGGAGTTCACTCAATTCATCTGCTGAAAGCTTATCCAAATCCCAGTGACGGCTCAGAATCTGGTCGGTTCCTGCAATCTCAAGTGTAGGTGGCAATTCCAACGGATTGGATTGTATAAGCTGCTCGGTTACGGCAAAATCAAGTTCTTCTATTTCCCGTTTTAGCTTTAAACTTTCCAATCCCTTCCGGGCAGTAATGATAAATTCATCCACGCTTTCAAAACCAAGATTTTTGCTCTTTAAAAAATCCATGTTAAGTTCAGGAAGCTGCGGAGCCTTTATCTCCACTACCTTAGCTTCGACCTCCCCTGTGGTATTTGCTTTCTCTTTAATATCATATTCATCAGAATAGAGCACCTTAATCTTCCTTGTTTCTCCAATACGCGCTTCTTTAAGGCTTTCAAAAAGTTCCTTGTTTTTATTCTGATCTAATACAAAGGCGTCTTCGGTCGGTTCTTCATGCCCCTCCAAATGGTATTCTATAACGACATAATCGTTGTTTTGAATAGGCCGTTCTACGGGGACATAGTCGGCATAATTTCCCAGGAACTGGTCAATATAGCGTTGGACATCAGTTTCGGAAATCTCGTATTCGGTTTTTTCCAACTGGAAACCGGTGTATTTCAGAAGTTCAAATTCAGGTACTACCTCTACCTCAATAGTTATAGTTAAATCCTGGTCCTCCTCTAACTCAGGAGGATTAGTCTGCGGGGTATTGACTGCTCGAATCTTGTGTTCTTTAACTGCTTGTCTAAAACCTTCATTAGAAAGTTCTTCGATCAACTCTGTTTTGATTGCATCGCCGAACCGGGTTTTAATCAGGCTCTCAGGGGCTTTTCCCGGCCGGAATCCAGGTACTCTCAGTTGGGAACCATATTTTTTATATTGCTGTTTTAAACGCTCCGCTACCTCCCCGGATGAATATGTGATAATAATGCTCTTCTTCCAGGAAAGAGGGGATTCAATCTTAATATCCATTTTACTCCGATCTGAAAATAGTTGGTTACCATATAACTAATTCATTCATGAACCATGTTATTAAATGCCGGGGGCGGGACTCGAACCCGCACGGCAAAAACCACATGATCCTAAGTCATGCGTGTCTACCAATTCCACCACCTCGGCATGAAGAACTGATTAAATTTTCAAAGAAAATTTAAACTTATAATTTAATAGTATATAAGATTAATAGCAAGTGATTTTTGGGATTATCTTTATTTATAAAGAGTTTTAAATAACATACTGCATTCGGGGAAATAGTGGTATATACAAAAAAAGAACAAGCTACCCGCAGCCAGGGGTAGCTTATTCTTTTACGTATCTAAATAAGGTGTAAAAATATAACAGATTACTTAAGCAAAATCATTCTTTTCTGGGCTTCAAAACCCTCGGTTTTGACCTTGTAAAAATAGATACCGGTACTTACCCTATTCCCGGTGTCATCGGTAGCATCCCAGGCGACCTTTTTGTGCCCGGCACTCTGATTCTCGTTGACCAGGGTGCGAACATCCTCACCGAGAATATTGGTGATGGTCAGTTTCACATCGTTAGCAACGGGAATTCCGTATTCGATGATCGTAGAAGCATTGAATGGATTGGGATGATTTTGATGAAGGTAGTAAACCATTGGAAGTTCAGATTTAGCTTCGGTGATACCGGTTCCGGAATCCAGCAGGTAAAGGGTATCATAGAAAGGATCATGGGATGCAACATCAGCATCGACCAGCAGGTGGAAGTAACCTGTATCTGCATCGAATGGGGGGTTGTTGTCCCATACGCGAATGATGAAGGAATCGCCAATGGCGAAACCAAAATCGTTCCCATCAGTTTTTTTGAAGTTAGCCGGTATGAAACTAATAACGGCCCAGATCCCATAAGGGGGTCCGAAGTCTTCCCAGAGCCAGTCGAAACCGGGTGAATCGAAATCTTCATGCCGTGATATTTCTCCGGTAGTTGCCTTTACGCCCCAGATATCCATGGTTATATCCGTTCCGGTAGTTGGTCCGGGTATTGTGGTACCATCGGAATTAAATACTGAAACGAAGATAGAGATCGCTACATCCGGTGATTTGTCAGCGGCCATGGAACCCGCGGCCAGGCCGGTTACTAATAGGGCAATCAGTATGATAGAGATTTTTTTATACATTATTTCCTCCTTTTACCATATATAAATTTGCCATAATTATCTTAAGGGTGGCCATTCCAGGGTAGGAGGTGCATCCGGTCCCATACTGACAAAATAAGGATATCCTGCCCTGACATTTCTATAATTGATCCATCTGGGGAAAGGAACCAGGGTATAAACTGCAACATTAACCCAGATTTGGGCATCGCAATCCCATTCACGGATAGCGACGCAACCAGAGATATCATTACCCAGATCTTCGCCGGTTTCGATCTCTGCAATTTGCTGTTCCATAAATGGAAGGGAGACCATGTTCAGGCTGGTGCCGGTAGGATGACGATAGAGGGTGAAGTGAGGGTCTGGGGGCACCTTCCCCGGGATCTGGAGCGACCATATAGGATCCATGCCTGGCCCATTGACCAGGTAAGGATGCAGCAGTTCAATAACCATTCCGGCAGGAACTGACCAGCGGGGGAAGGGGACGGTTACCCATACGGCTACATTCTCCCAGATTTGTGCATTGCCATTCCATCTTCTCACGGCGGTACAACCCGGATCTCCGGAAGTTCCTCCAAAAGAACCACCAAATACCGCGGGATCTCGGCCCGAAGCCTCAATTGCACCATCGGTTACAGCGTAGGTAACAAAGTTAATGTTGGTAGATGGCCCCTCGCAAATGCAAAAATCAAACTCTCCAGCGCAGTTGGATGGATATGCCGATTCGCAAGTGTCACCAGTAACAAGAGTATCTCCGGAAGTCATCACATAAAAGTAGTTTACCTCACAGTCATATAATCCTGGTTCGAGCAAACCAATTGGATCCAGGAAAAAATCAGTGAAAAACCTGCTGGTAGTGATATCTGGAAGCCGGTTGGTATCACCAATAGAGGTTATCCAGAACATCGGTCTGGTATCCCTGTAAATATTGAACCACTGGCTGCCTACCGGGTTTCGGCTAGCTTTTAGCTGAAGTTGCTCCGGGTCACCTGGGGATGAAACTGCACTGATCTCGATACTATCGGGGGGTCCGGCACACTCTGGCTGTCTGAGTGTAACATAGATATAGATCTCCTGACTCTCCGACATGGGAGTGGCTGGTTCCGTCGGAATATAAGGTCCGCTGTCATCTCTTAATGACCGTTCAACTTCGAAGGGATCGGCTACTTCCTCCCCTCTTCGATCCGCGAGAATAAGCCCGGCTGAAAGGAATAACAGGACGATTCCAACAGTAATCACCCTAAACCAGCTGCTTTTTCCCATTTTTACACCTCCTTACTTGTTGAATCTGTTTGATATTAATATCCTTATGAAATCTTTCTGATTTCGGTTGTTTCCAATAAATAAAATAGATTCATAATCTCCATCTAAATCATCCGTTTTGTAAAAACCCTTGCATCTTTTAGAACTATCCGGAAGAAGGGAAAAACTTGAATCATCTAACCAAACATCAATTCCTTCATGGTTAAATCCCAATTTCCTTTGCACTTCTCTCTCTTTCATGTTGGGTTTGATCCTATAATCTAAAGCTTTTTGGGCATTATTCCAAACCCAGAATTCAAAATAACCAATTGTGTCATAGTTGGCAACATAAATTTCAGTAGGGGCGCAAATTTTTCCATTTTTTTCCTGATCCGATCCCTCGGTTTCAACCATGATCCTAATCATTCCTACAAGATCAACCAGTCCACTTCTCCGGTTCTCCTGTACAACCACGCCAAAAGACCACCTTCTATTATAGTATTGCGAATCACCGGGAATGTCCAGTCTTAGATTGATTATGGAGAAACTATCCTCCGGAACCTTAACCTCAGAGGGTAGTTTAACCCACCTGAAATCAGGGATACGCTGATAATAGTCATCACTTTCTAATCCCACCAGTTTAACCGAATAGGATTTCTCAGAGGAAGTGCTATTGAAAATTCGAAAACCAGGTTCCAGGTTCTGATGCTTACCAATTTTTATAGAGCTATAACAAAAATCCGTATAGTCAATTTCAAGTTCGGCCGCTTGCAGGTTAGCCACTCTCAGAGAGATCAACGACCATGCTAACAATAGCAGATAACCGCGTTTAAAAATACAATAAGAATATATTAATCTTAGCAAATTCTGTCAAGTTTTTATTAGAATTATTTTTACTAAATAAATTCGTTTTGTATTATAAGATATACCCTGATACAAATATGTCAATTATTTTCAATTAAAAATACGAAAAGAACAAAAGATAACCACCGGCTATGGGAAAAAGGATTTTCACGGGAAATATAAATGCGCTACCAAAGTTTTATTATTACGCATATATTAATGAATCATTGACTTTAAAATATTTGACAAGCTCTCCTTTTATTAATATATTTCAAAATCGAATCGGCTTAACGGTTGTTATAATAGCAAAAACTAATTTTTATAAAAAAGGTGATGATGAATGAAAGTTAAATGGAACTTAATTATAACTGTTGTTGTTATCGGGTGCCTAATCTTCCTATTGAGATTTCTGGGGATATTGGGCGATTATTATTGGTTCGATAGTCTATCATACCAATCAGTGTATTTGAAGATTTTGTTTACACAGATATTTCTGTTTTTAGGTGGATTTCTGATAACAGCCATTTTACTCCTGTTGAACTTCAGGATAATCCGGCGTGTATCACCTCATTCCTGGTCAAATTGGGCGTATGATAATATTAAGATAAATTTCCCCAATGAGATAATACTCCCCTATCTGAGGTGGGCTCTGATTATATTCATTTCCCTGATCATGGGCTTTATATGGGCTTCCAGATGGGAATCAGTCCTTACATTTCTTAACAGACAACCCTTTACCCTTAGTGATCCTGTTTTCAATTTGAACGCTTCATTTTACACTTTTGTTCTGCCTCTTTTATCATCCTTAAAGTCTTATCTTTTAGGCATTTTGATTATTTCCATAATTACCTCGATAATCGCATACATAAGCAGGGGGATACTGACTTTCAGAGCTATAGGGCATGGTCCGGCTCTCTCCCCAAAGGTCAAAGCGCATTTGTCAATTCTGTTCGCCATACTTATGGTGATCATAGCATTCAGTTACCTGCTAACAGCGTATTCCCTGGTTTATTCACCGCGCGGAGTAGTATTCGGAGCCAGTTATGCCGATGTTTATGGTTATCTGTCAGCTTACCGGGTGCTCATCATCATCAGCCTTCTAATGACCTTATTTCTGCTATTAAACGTTTTTCTTAAAATGCGGAGATTTATCCGAATAGGCGTCTTGACCATGGTAGCAGGAATCATCATTCTCAATGGTATTTTACCCGGATTGCTTCAAAAACTCCTTGTTGAACCCAATGAGTTAAAAAAGGAAGAGCGTTTCATTAAAACAAATATCGAGTTTACCCGCAAGGCTTATAATCTTGATAAGATACAGCTTAAGGAGTACGAGGTAAACTACGGCCTGAATCTCGAGAAAATATACCAGCACCCGGAAACAATCAATAATATTCGCTTATGGGATTGGCGCCCATTGATGGAGACTTACAAACAGCTCCAGGAAATCCGTTTATACTATGATTTCCCCAGCGTGGACATCGACCGTTACTACATTAACGGCCAATACCGGCAAGTAATGCTTGCCCCCCGTGAATTGAATTATGACAAGATACCATCCCAGGCTAAAACCTGGGTCAATCAGCGGCTGAAATATACACATGGTTATGGATTATGCCTCTCCCCCGTTAACGAGATCAATAAGGAAGGTCAACCCCAGTTGATGATCAAGGACATTCCACCGGTATCCAGTGTTGACCTTAAGATCACCAGGCCGGAAATATACTATGGGAAAAAAACCGATAATTATGTTATTGTAAAAACAAAAACCAAGGAATTCGATTACCCTGTCGGTGATAAAAATGAATATACTTTTTATGAAGGCGATGGAGGAATTATACTCGGATCATTTTTCAAACGTATCATTTATGCTACTAAGCTGCAATCCCTGAAGTTAATACTCTCCGGCTACTTTACAAAGGAAAGCAGATTGATGCTGAACCGTAATCTTCTGGAAAGAGTCCACAAAATAGCCCCGTTCCTCCGCCAGGATCATGATCCCTACATGGTTATCTCAGAAGGGCGGTTGTTCTGGATCATGGACGCCTACACGGTAACTGATAAATATCCCTATTCCGAGCCCTTTACAGGGATTAATTACATCCGTAATTCCGTTAAAATAGTGATTGACGCTTATCATGGGACGGTGGACTTTTATATTATCGACCCTGCAGATCCGCTGATCTGTACCTACAAGGCTATATTCCCCAAGCTGTTCAAGCCATTTGAGACTATGCCACCGGATCTCAAAGATCATCTTCGCTATCCGGAAGACCTTTTTATGATACAATCACGAATTCTTACAAACTACCACATGGAGGATCCGGAGGTATTCTACAATAAAGAGGATATGTGGGACATTCCTATGGAGATATACGAGAACAAAAACCAGCAGATACAACCTTATTATGTTGTTATGGAACCCCCGGAAATGGAAGGTGCTGAGTTCATTCTTATGATGCCTTTCACTCCTGCCCGAAAAAGCAATATGGTCTCCTGGCTTTGCGCCCGTTGCGATGGCCAGCATTACGGGGAATTGCTGCTATACAAATTCCCCAAAAAGAAGCTCATCTACGGTCCCATGCAGATCGAAGCCAAAGTGGATCAGAATACAACCATATCCGAGGTGTTGACACTCTGGAGCCAGAAAGGCTCTAATGTAATACGGGGAAATCTGCTGGTACTCCCCATTGAAGGGGCTATACTTTATGTGGAACCCCTGTTTCTGAAAGCAGAACAAAGCCAGCTTCCGGAACTGAAACGCGTGATCGTTGGTTATGAGAACCGGATCGTAATGGCTGAAAGCTTTGATAAAGCCCTGCTTATGGTTTTTAGCGATGAGAGTTCTCAGGATTATGTATCCCAGGAACAGGTTCACGAAATGCCCTATTACCCCACTCTCGAAAAAACCGCTAAAGAAGCCCTGGAATCATATAACAACGCTTTACAATACCTGCAAAATGGGAACTGGGAAAACTTCGGCAGAGAAATGAATAGATTACAAGAGATTTTACAGAAATTAGCCCAAGATGAATCATATTAAGTAAAAGCTCGTTAAGGAGAGATTTAATGGTAAGAGTAATGATAAAAAATGCTGTTATTTTCTTTCTGTTTATACCCGCGTTACTCTTTTGCGGAATTGATCTCGGCCCATACCTAACATACTGGCCGGAACCGGTCACCGCACTGGACTCACTGCTTTATCAAACCAGGTTTGAAATTTACACCGACATCGCCTGGAAAGAGTACAAAGAGAGTCTTTCTCAAAACCCCACCGGACCAGCCTGTACAGAACTGGGAAAGATTGCTTACAGCAAAGGACTCTACCAGCAAGCTCAAATACTTCTTGAATTAGATTCCCATAAGACCGATGAAAATCTTTACTGGTTGGCTCAAACATTGCTTATTCTCAATGAATACGACTCAGCTATAGTTGTTTTTAATAAGATTACAAAGAACCCCTACGCGAAATTTGCCCGGATATCTATCGCTGATATCTATGCCCTCCAGGGTAACCAAAACGCTGCTAACGAGATATTTCGTAACCTCGGTGAAGATAAGGATGTCTGTGATTTCGTATTGGGCCAGATCCAAATCCCATATAACCAGTCCGGGGATGATACCGAAGAACTTAAATGGGAAGGGTGGGTTATACAATTTGGAGCATTTATTTCCCAGGATAATGCCAGGAACCTAAAGAATTTAATCGACAAGGAGGGGTTTCGAACCAGGATTGTCCAGAAAAAGGTTGATGATACCCTGTACTATCTCGTTTGGGCAGGTATTTGGGATTCACGCGAAGAAGCCCAGGAACGCGCTCAAATAATGAGCGATCTTTATGTTTACCGGATCTTATATACCGAATAGATGTCCAA
Organism: bacterium; assembly: GCA_016930435.1. GTDB lineage: Bacteria > UBP14 > UBA6098 > JAFGQG01 > JAFGQG01 > JAFGGQ01. The sequence continues at coordinate 5,854 of JAFGGQ010000079.1, read as the reverse complement.
AAAAGAATCAAAAAACGCCAGTACTCCTTTGATGGAGCAATATTACCGGATAAAGCAAAAGTACCCGGATGCCATTCTTTTCTTCCGAATGGGTGACTTTTATGAGATGTTCGAAGATGATGCAGAGGTGGCTTCAAAGGTACTGGGTATCACCCTGACCTCCCGGGGACATGGCATGCCCGAACGTACTCCTCTCGCCGGAGTGCCATACCACGCCAGCGATAAATACCTCTCGAGGCTTCTCGATGCCGGTTACAAAGTCGCTATCTGTGAACAGGTGGAGGATCCCAAACAAGCCAAAGGATTGGTCAAAAGGGAGGTCATCGAGGTGATGTCACCGGGCACGATCACCCTGGAAACGCCGGGATTGGGAATTTCCAATAACTATCTCCTTTCCATCTACCCGAACCAGAACAAACTGGCTTACTCCTGCGCAGACCTCATGACCGGCCAATTTTTTACCAAAGAAATTCACCCAAACAGGCTCCTTAATGAGTTAACATTGCTGGAACCCCGGGAGATACTCCTCCCCACTAATAGCGATGAGGAACTTGTCGTTCCACTTACTCAACAATTCCCGGATATTAGATTGAGCTATTTTGAAGAATGGAAGTTCAACTATGATTATTGTTACCAAAACCTCCTGGAACATTTCGGAACTGCCTCACTGGAAGGCTTTGGAAATCTCAGCAGTGAACAGGTTCAAGCCACAGGAGCCCTTATCGCGTACCTCAAGGAACTCAAAAAAGGGGAATTGAAACATCTTTCCAGTCTATCCGCTCACTACGATAATGATTTTATGGTTCTGGATAACGCCACCGTCCGCAACCTGGAGCTGGTTCGTTCACTGATGGATGGTTCAAAAAAATATACTCTTTATAGCGAACTGGACGATACACAAACCCCCATGGGATCACGCCTGATCCGGCAATGGATCCTGAAGCCAATGACCTCACCGAAACTGATTTCAGACCGCCTCAATGCCGTGGAAACCCTTTATGATAATTGGGAGCCCCTCAACCAGATTCGGGAAGGCCTTAAGCATATCGGTGATCTGGAAAGATTGGTTTGCAAACTCGGCAATCTCAAGGCGAACCCTCGTGACCTGCTCTCTCTGGCTGAAGCACTGCAATATATACCCCCGATAAAATCTGTACTTGCGACTTTGAACGACCCTACTTTAAAAAAAATAAACGAAAATCTTCACGATTTGACATCACTTAAAGAGCAAATCGAAAATGCTATTTCTCCCGATTGCCCCCTCAATTTAAATGAGGGAAGAGTGTTTCGGACAGGAATCAATGAGGAGCTTGATGAATTAAGGGAGATAGCGCGAGGGGGTAAAAATTGGATTAAGAAGTTCGGACAGCAACTCCGGGAAGAGACAGGTATCCCAAAATTAAAACTGGGATACAACAAGGTATTTGGATATTATATCGAAGTTACTAAAGCCCACCTGGATAAGGTTCCGGATTTCTTCCAAAGAAAACAGACCCTGGTGAATTCAGAGCGCTATATCACACCTGAGCTAAAGGAATACGAGGTCAAAGTCCTATCCGCTGACGAACGAGCTCAGGAAATAGAAAGAACAATGTTCATTAACTTCCGGAACGAGTTAGCTCACCATGCCCCGGAAATATTATTGATAGCAAATTTTCTGGCAGAACTGGATGTGCTTTCTGATTTTGCCTTTATCGCACATAAGAAAAAGTATGTTAAACCCCTGTTGTCTAAGGATGGTGTTATAAAGATCGAAGAGGGGCGTCACCCGGTTATCGAAGGAATATTGGGGGAAGCCGAGTTCGTTCCGAACGATACATATCTATCCAATCTTGATCATCAGATACTTGTGGTAACCGGGCCTAATATGTCCGGTAAGTCCACCTTTTTAAGGCAGGTAGCTTTGATCGTTCTGATGGCCCAGCTGGGAAGCTTTGTTCCTGCCAGTAAGGTCATGCTGACCCCCGTTGACCGCATATTCACGCGGGTGGGCGCCCACGATAATATTGCCAGGGGCCAATCCACATTCCTGGTGGAAATGATCGAAACCGCCACTATCCTGAACAATGCCAATGATAATTCCCTGATCCTGCTCGACGAGATCGGCCGGGGAACCTCTACTTTCGACGGACTATCCATCGCCTGGGCAACTACGGAATACCTGCACAATCATCCCGGGAGAAAAGCCAAAACCATCTTTGCAACCCATTACCACGAGTTGACTTACCTCTCCAAGTACCTCCCCCGGGTGAAAAATTTCCAGGTTGTGGTCAAAGAATGGAAAGACAAAGTTATTTTTTTACATCGAATCGTCGAAGGGGGATGCGATGATAGCTATGGCATCCAGGTAGCTAAACTTGCAGGAGTACCACAAGCAGTCCTGGATCGAGCTAATCAGATATTAAATACCCTGGAAACCGATTCAATCTCATCGCAAAGACTGGAAAGTATCCAGCCTCAAAATAAAAAAGGAAAACAGGACCGCATTGATGCTTTTCAAATCAGCCTGTTCGAACCAGAATATCACCCCCTATTCATGGAATTGAAGAAAATCGAACCTTTAAAAATGACGCCTTTGGAGGCATTAGCCCAACTACAGGAGTGGAAAGAAAAATGGGATATAATAAAATAAGCTATAATATATTGCTATTCATAATAATGGCTATATTTATCTCAAGTAATTTATTAAGTGGAGCATCCTTCGGACGGAATAAGGTGCAGAGGGTCTATAAACATTGGTATTACTTTGATACCGAGCACTGCACCATTTACTATGTCAAAGGGATGGAGAGCCTTGCCCGTAAAGCCGAGACCATTCTGGAAGATGCTTATATTCAGATAACTGCTGACCTTGGTTATGAAGTTAAGCAACGGTTGCCTATCGTCATCTATTCCAGTCCATCTACCTTCCAGGAAACCAATATTATTATGGAGGTTCTGGGAGAAGGGGTTGGCGGTTTTACGGAAACCATGAAAAACCGTATAGCGGTCCCATTCAATGGCTCCTACGAAGAATTCCGCCATGTTCTGGTTCATGAGTTAGCTCATGCAGTTTGTTTCGATTTTTTATATGGTCGGGGACCTGTATCCCTTATCTCTCCGAACCGTATCTTTCGAATGCCACTATGGTTCGCGGAAGGGATCTCCGAATTTGAATCCCATCCCGACCTGGGCTGGAGCAACGACGCCGATATGTACCTTCGCGATGCCATTCTTAATGAGTACGTCTATTCCCTGGAATACCTTGGTGGTTTTCTGGCATACAAGGAAGGACAATCGGTGATAAAATATATTGCCGAGAAGTATGGCAGGGAAAAACTGGGCGAGATACTTGCTAAGGGCAAAATATTTGTGACTATGAGTAAGGCCCTTAATTCCGCTATCGGGAAGGATGAAGAGGAGCTTTATAAAGAATGGTTAAGCCATGTTCGAAAAATTTACTTTCCACAGATCGCTAAATTCTCCGCACCTGATGATATCGGTGAAGCCCTTACAAACCATCGCAAAGATGATTCCTATTTCAATATTCAACCGGCATACTCACCTAATGGCGACAGGATCGCGTTTTTCTCAAATAAACATGATTACACCGATCTTTACTTGCTATACCCCTATGAAAATAAAGTGGAAAAGATTGCCGAGGGAGAACGGTCCGGATCAGAAGAATCCTTCCATCCCTTCTATAGCTCAATGACCTGGTCGCCCGATGGCGAATGCCTCGCCTATGTCATCAAACATAAAGGGAAAGATGCTATTGCTATACTTGACGTGGCCAGTAAAGATAGAAAGGACCTGTTCGCTTTCGATGAGTTCAGCGCGATTACCTCCCCGGATTGGTCACCTGATGGAAAATATATCGTCTTTTCAGCACTCGAAAAGGATAAAAAGGACCTCTTTCTGCTATCCTTGGATGAACGAAAATATGAACGGCTTACAATTGACCTCTATGACGACAAACACCCTTCATTCTCTCCCAACGGCGAATTTATTGCTTTTTCCTCGGATCGCCCGGCAGAATTCACAGACCAGCCTATATTCGGTGAATATAATATCTACATTATGAACCTGTTTTCCAAGGACATTGTACCCCTCACCACCTACGGTGGAATGAATCTGTATCCCCGCTGGTCGCCACTCTATCAGAACATCATTGCTTTTATTTCTGACCGTAACGGTATCTATAATATTTATCAGGGGGATCATGAGTCAGGCGAAATCGCCCCCCTGACCAATATCCTGACCGGGTGCGCCACTTTTTCCTGGAAGCCTGATAGCTCCTCCGATATCGTGAGTTCTGTTTTTTATGATGGCGGTTATGATCTGTATTTATTGAAAAAACTGGAACCTATGGATAATTTGCCTATTACTGACTACGCCGCGGAGATGGAAACCCTTGCAACTACACCGGAAGAATCTGCTGAAACCACCGGTACCGAAACCGGAAAATTGGAGAAATTCGTATTCGATTCCAATACATTAGATGAATCCGGAGAAGCTCCCAGAGGCCCCCGTAGATATACCCCTAAGTTTACCGCGGACCTGGTGAATATGAATGTAGGCTATAGCACCTTCTATGGATTTATGGGTCAAACCTTGCTACTGTTCTCCGATATCCTGGGTAATAATCAGATACTGATCATGACCGACCTGTTTGGTAACATTGATGAATCAAATGTTTATGTCAATTATTCATACCTGCCCCGGCGTACTGACTACAGCATTATTGGGTTTCATTACAAGGACTATTTTATGGACGATAATTACAACATCTTCAGCGACCGGGTATATGGCGGAGGTGCTTATGCGGGATATCCTTTCTCGCAATTCAGCAGGGCAGGTTTTGAAGCCCTCTTCTTAGCGGTTGACCGGAAATATTATGAGTATCTTTTTACGGAAACCAGAACACTTAATCTCCAGATCAGGGCGAACCTCGTAAATGATTATACTTTATGGGGTTATACGGGCCCCGTGAACGGGGGCAGAAGCTGTCTTACAGTGGAAGCTGTGCCCCCGCTCTCCGATGGATCACTGGAGTATATAGCCGGTGAACTGGATGTCAGGAGATATGCCAAATTTACCAGGGGTTACAGCATGGCCACACGTTTAGCAGCAGGCCTTTCAGTCGGAAGCAATCCTAAACTCTATTACCTTGGAGGAATGAATAACTGGTTTAACTACAATATCGGCCGCGATAATGTTTACAGCTTACGGGATATGTATTTCTCCTCCATGGTGCTGCCCTTACGGGGATTTAAATATTTTGAATTATCAGGAACAAAATACTTTTTGGCAAATTTGGAATTCAGATATCCATTCATCGAAAGGCTTGCCCTGGGATTTCCTCCCATAGCCCTCTCCAATATAAATGGTGCCCTGTTCATCGATATCGGAGCAGTAGCCGATGACCAATGGCGCCAATTCAGGTGGATCAACGATTCACGACTCCAGGATGTTAAAATGGGTTTCGGTTTGGGCACCCGGATGAATGTAGGCTATTTCGTTCTTAATTGGGATGTAGCATGGCAAACTGATCTTTCCGGATACTCCCATCCTATCCATTACTTCGCCCTTGGTGGCGAATTTTAAAAAAAGGATCAATATGAAAAGGAAAATTCTTGTTGTTGACGATGAAGAATCTATGTGCGAATTCATGAGTATAATGTTGAATAAAGAGGGTTACCATGTCCGTACCACTACTAGTTCCATGGAAGCACTGAAGATAATAGGGCAGGAAGATTTCGATCTGGTCATTTCAGATGTGGTTATGCCAGAAATTGACGGCGTTCAATTGCTCGAGAAGATAAAAAAAACTAATCCGGAAACAGAGATAATCATGATAACAGCCTATGCATCT
>JAFGGQ010000078.1 GCA_016930435.1 bacterium | reverse complement strand
ATAAGTTACATATTTGATGAACATGTATTTATGAGCATTACGAATTGTAAAAAAAAATGCAAATTTTATTCCGAAGTTTATATTCTGTTTTTCGATATTTCAGGCATTATATTTAATTTCAACTGCATTTTACGGGTTGAAGCACCCATGGGGAAGCAGGCATGTTCAGGGGGTGGCGCGGTTTTTGTCAACGAGGTCAGGCAGTTTTCGAAAACCGTGCCACCCCGTGGCAATAACGGGTCATAAGGCGAAATCAAGGGGTCTCACTTCACTACCAATTTAGCAAAAATACTGCCATTTTAGCTTGACTTCATGCTACATATCCATAATATTGAGCTTCATAATGAAGATTCCTTTAAAGACCAGATTGGTCTTTAGTTTTATTCTGGTAGTGGTCATTTGCGGCGCCTTTGCCACCTGGGTAGGGGTGCATCTGATCAATAGCGGGGTGGTCCGGGAAGCCCAGAAAAGGGTTGATATGGACCTTAACTCTGCCAACGAAATATATAACCAGAATATCCAAAATATCGAAACCATCGTTCGCCTCACCGCCATCCGCATCTTTATTAAGGAGGCACTCCTCAAAGAGGATAAAAACCTGCTCCAAAGTGAGTTGAATAAAATCCGGGTCAATGAGAACCTTGATGTCCTTAACCTTATCGACAAAGACGGAAGGGTTCTGATTCGCACCTCAAATCCCCCGGTAAGCGGAGATACCAAAAAGCATGATCCCCTGGTAAAAAAAGCCCTTGAGAATAAAAAAGGCTGTGCTTCTACACTGATTATCCCGAGTGAGGATCTGCTTAAAGATGGTCAGTCCCTGGCAGAACGCGCACATTTAAAAATTATTCCTACACCCTTTGCCGAACCCACCGATAAAGAGGAAGAAACATCAGGAATGATGATCGCGGCAGTATATCCGATTATAAACTCCGAAGGCGATATGATGGGCATTCTCTACGGCGGCAAGCTGATAAACAGGGACTACAACATAGTGGATAAAGTCAAAGAAATAGTCTTTAAAAATGAACAGTATAAGGGCAAGGAGGTCGGCACCGTTACCATTTTCCAGAAGGACCTTCGCATTTCCACCAATGTGGTTTGCTCCGATGGCTCGAGGGCTATTGGTACCCGAGTATCCGAAGAGGTACGCAAACAAGTGCTGGAAAAAGGGGAATCCTGGTTCGACCGTGCATTTGTGGTAGATGATTGGTATATATCAGCTTATGAACCTATTTACAATCTCCGGAACGAGATTATCGGGATTTTGTATGTTGGCATACTGGAGGATGAATTTTCCGATTTAAGGAGAAAAACCCTGCTGATTTTTCTTGCTATTATCCTTATCGGGATACTGGTCTCAATTGCTATCTCATATCTGCTTGGAAACAGTATAACCAAGCCTATCCGCTGCATATTCTCAGCCGCCCACAAGATCGCTGAGGGGGATTTCAATCAAAAGGTATTCTGTGGTTCAGGAGGGGAAATAGGTGAACTCGCCAAAGCCTTTAACATGATGACCGACTCCATCAAGGAACGGGATGAAAAGCTCAAGGAATATGCTACACGGAAGATTGCTGAGTCGGAGCGGCTGGCAATGGTGGGCCATCTTGCCGCGGGTGTTGCCCACGAGATCAACAATCCACTGGGCAGTATATTGATCTATTCCAACCTGATACTCGAGGACCTGACCGAACCCGGAGAAACCAGGGATAATCTGACCAAGATCGTTACCCAGGCTACCCGCTGTAAAAAAATAGTTAAGGGTCTGTTGGATTTTGCCCGGCAAACCGAGCCCGAAATTAACCCCTTCGATATCAATGGTATTATAAAAGAGGTGCTCTCACTTATCGATAAACAATCCATTTTCCAGAATATTCGAATTATTACTAATCTCTCTCCGAATCTTCCCCAGGTTATGGTGGACAAATCCCAAATACAACAGGTTTTCATGAATATTATTTTAAATGCCGCTGAAGCAATGAGCGGAAATGGCCGGCTAACAATACATAGCCATGAATCCGATGATAAACAATATGTGGTCACCCGCTTCACCGATACCGGCTGTGGTATTCCACCTGAGAACATCAAGAGGATATTCGAGCCCTTCTTTACCCTCAAGGCAGTAGGACAGGGCACCGGGCTGGGTTTAGCTATAAGCTATGGTATCGTTAAGAAACACAACGGCACTATAACTGTAGAAAGCGAAATTGATAAAGGCACCACATTCACCATAAGCATCCCCGTTCAAAAGGCTTAGTCTAATGCCTGATATCCTCAATATATTAGTTATCGACGATGAGGAACCCATGAGGGACTCCTGCTCTAAGTTGCTGTCAAAGGATAATTTTAATGTATCCACAGCTGAAGATGGCCTGAAAGGCCTGGAGTTGCTGAACCACAAAGCTTTCGATATCGTTATTCTCGACCTGAAAATGCCCGGACTTAGCGGACTGGAAGTTCTTGAGAAAATCAAGCAGAACCTTCCGGATATGCTGGTGATAGTAATTACCGGCTATCCTTCTGTGGAATCAGCGGTCCAGGCAATGAAAGCCGGCGCTTACGATTTTCTGCCCAAACCATTCACTCCGGATGAATTGAGGGTGATCGTTAAACGGGCAGCTGATAAGCGAAGGCTGATCGTAGAAAATATTTATCTCCGTGAACAACTCAAGACCTATACCAGTATGGACGAAATTATCGGCGAGAGCGAGTCCATGATCCAGATCAAGGAGATGATCCGAAAAGTCGGCCCAACTGACAGTACGGTATTGATTACAGGGGAAAGCGGGACCGGCAAGGATATTGTTGCCCGTGCAATACACCAGCATAGCCTTCGAAAAAACAAGCCTTTCGTTACCGTGGATTGCGGCAGCCTGGTCTCTACACTGTTTGAAAGCGAGCTGTTCGGCCACATCAAAGGCTCATTTACCGATGCAGTAGCCACCCGCAAAGGAAAATTTGAACTCGCTAACAGCGGAACAATCTTTTTCGACGAGATCGCTAACATCGACTTGAATGTGCAGTCCAAATTACTGCGTGCTATTCAGGAAAAGGAGATTACCAAAGTTGGCAGTAATCAGATACTCCAAATCGATGTCCGGATCATTTCTGCTACCAACCGCGACCTGGCCAAAGCCATTAAAGAAGGCAGCTTCAGAGAGGACCTCTTCTACCGCCTGGGTGTGATCCCTATCTTCCTGCCACCACTCCGCCAGAAAAAAGACGATATCCCCCTGCTGATCAGATACTTTCTGGATAAATACAGTAAAAGGAAAAACAAAAAAATATCCGGTATTACCAACCGCGCCATAAACGAACTGATTCGTTATAATTGGCCGGGTAATGTCCGCGAACTCCAAAACACTATCGAAAGGGCAGTCGTCTTAGCAAAATCTGATCTGATCGACCACAGTGATCTCTTTTATTATCCCCTTGAACCCCACCATTCATCAGATAATTATTCCCTGGGGGAAGTGGAAAAAGCTCATATCAGTAAAATCCTCTATGAAATGGACTTTAATATTACAAGAACAGCAGAACTGCTGGAAATTGACCGCAAGACTCTCAGGGCAAAAATTAAAAAATATGGCATAAAAATAGTGGGGAGAAACTCCCCGCAAGTGGACTAAAACTCTCCGGTTAATCCCTGAAAAGAACCCCCCCTTCCCAAATTATTTCATTTTTAAAAAGACCCCATCCTATTGTTTACCAAGTCTTTAAGAAGACATCCAGAAATCTGTTTTGTTTCTGGCACGGGAATTGCTCATCTATAAGCCGAAAGCATATAACAAAGGACAAATAAAATGTACGGAGATACAACTAAAATATTGATTATTGACGACGAGCAGGCGATGAGGGAAGGCTGTCGGCAAATTTTCAATAAGGAAGGCTACCAGGTAGATTCAGCGAAGGATGGGCTCGAGGGCCTGGAAAAGCTAAGATTCCTATCCCCTGATCTGGTTTTAGTGGACTTAAAAATGCCTAAAATGGGTGGAATGGAGGTGTTGGAGAAAATTCGGGAATTCGATCCCGATATCGTTCCTATCGTTATTACTGGTTATGCTTCAATCGAATCTGCCGTCGAAGCCATGCAGAAAGGGGCTTACGATTTCCTCCCAAAGCCTTTTTCTCCCGAAGAGCTGCGCTTGATCACCAGAAGAGCTATCGAAAAAAGAATGCTGATAAGGAAATCAAAGGAGCTTCAGGAGGAAAGAGACCTCATGAAGGAACGCTTTATCAGTATGGTTACCCACCAGCTTAAATCCCCTATCGGAGCAGTGCTGGAATACTTCGAGGTCATCCTGGGAGGAATGGCAGGGGAGGTCAACGATGATCAAAAAATGATGCTGGAGCGTTCAAGGATCAGGCTGCAGGAATTACTGAAGCTGATCCATGACTGGCTTGATTTTGCACGGATCGATAAGGACGAGATCATCAAACACGTTAAACCTGCCGATCTGATCAAGATCATGAATAAAGAACTGGATTTTATCCAACCCGTTGCCCGGCAGAAAAATATCAGTATCCAGAGGGATTTCCCGGAATCCTTCCCCACGATCATGGCTGATGAGGCAAGTCTGGTCCAGGTTTTTAGCAACCTTTTCGATAATGCCATTAAATATAATAAGGAAGATGGAAGCCTTACCATCAAAGCAAGAGAAGATGGAAATTTTGTCCAGATTGAGGTCGCAGACACAGGGATCGGAATCCCCCAGGCTAAACTTCCTTTTATATTCGACCAATTTTTCAGAGTAAAAAGGAGTAAGAATGAAGAGGGAACAGGGTTAGGCTTATGCATTGTAAAAAAGATCATAGACGCTCACTGTGGCACTATTACTGTCCAGAGTGAGCCGGACAACGGTACCGTTTTTAAGATTAAATTACCCAAAACCTGAAACTAAAAACAAATCTGTTTATAAGGAGGAGAAGATGGAAAAGTCAAAAATATTACTGGTTGACGATGACGTTGATTTCGTAGCCGCTACCAGCACTATCCTGCAAAACAAAGGGTATGAAGTTTACAAAGCCTATAGCGGCAAGGAAGCGCGACAGGTGCTCAAAAAGAAAAAACCGGATATGATCATTCTGGATGTTATGTTACCGGATCAGGATGGTTTTTCTATCTGCACCGAATTTAAGGAGATGACTGAGTTCTTTGATATCCCCATTCTCATCCTGACCTCCTTAAATATCAAGGATAGCAAGGACAAATATGCTGAAAAGATTGCTCTTTTTCACAAGGCAAACGCCTTTGCGGAAAAACCAATCTCCCCCGAAGAGCTACTGGCTAAAGTCTATCTCCTTACTACCGCCCGAAAGTTTGCGGTTGGACTAGAGTCTGGCAAGAAAAAGATACTGATTATCGACAGCGATTACAGCTTTGTCCGAAACCTAAGGACCTTTCTGGAGGATCAGAATTACGATGTTCAAGCTGCCGATACTGCCAAGGGGGGAGACCGGATGGCCCGTGCGATGGAACCCGACCTTATCATCATCGACGCTATCCTTCCTGACCGCGATGGATTCACAGTAGCTCGTGAATTCAAAAACAACGTTCAAACTGCCAACGTTCCTATTATTATGGCTACTTCACTTGACCAGCAATTCAAAGAACCCGGTTTCGGAAAAACCATTGCCGAAAAACACAAAATAGACAAATATCTATCCAAACCCGTTGACCCTGAGCTTCTGGCGAAGGACATCAAGGAATTTATTTAAGGAGGATTATTTTCATGGCGCAAGAAGGTCAGAAAACCTATAAAATATTGCATATCGATGATGACATCGATTTCAGCTCGGCAACTAAAATAATCCTGGAAAAGGCTGGATTCAAAGTAGTCAATGCAATAGACGGAAAACAGGGCCGTGAAAAAGCCCAAGCTGAAAAACCCGACCTCATCCTTCTGGATATAATGCTTCCAGACGTTGAAGGCTACAGCCTCTGCCGGGAATTCAAAGAAAATTTGAATACCAGTCATGTCCCGGTACTCATCCTCTCCTCTATTAGCACCAAACCCAAGGGAAAAGGGTATGCTAACCTCATCGCCAACTACCATAAAGCCGATGGATTCCTTGAAAAACCGGTTGAAAAAGAGGATTTAATAGCCCGAATTCAGAAATTGCTCTCTAAAGAACCCCCAAAGCCGATCATAGAACCGGAGAAAAAAACCATCCTTCTCATCGACGACGACCCCGATTATGTTACCGCTATCGAGATTATGCTTAAGAAAAACAACTTCGAGGTGCTGGTCGCTGAAGATGGAATAGAAGGGGAAAAACTGGCCCACGCCTTTATGCCTGATCTTATTTTACTGGACGTCATGATGCCCGGAAAAGACGGTTATAGCGTCTGCTACGAACTTAAACGCCATCCCAAAACCCACCACATCCCGGTCATCGTGATCACATCTATCGGAAGCGAACTGGTAAATCCGGAATTTGCAGCTAATATCTCACTGGGGCATGGCGCTAATGATTTCATGGAAAAACCTGTAAAATACGATCAGCTCCTGGAAAAAATAAACAGCTTTCTATACCCGGAGGGATAAAGCCTAACCCTTTTTTAAAATAAGTACTGATAAGTTGTAGATCTTTAAAAATTAGCAGGTAACACGATTGCCATTAGCCCCAAAAGCCCCCCGGACCTCCCGCCCTTTTTACTGAACCCGGGTAATGGCAATACAGATATAAACGATCAGCCTTTAAAATGGCAGAGAGCATGAAAAACAAAGGTAAATTCAGGATCCTGGTGATCAATCCCGGTTCCACTTCCACCAAAACCGCCCTCTTTGAGGGAGATAAGGAGGTGTACCAGGAGGAATTGAAACATTCTATGGAAGAGCTTAAACCCTTTTCCAGCCTGATTGACCAGTGCGATTTCCGAAAATCCCTCATCCTGAAATCCCTGGAGAAAAACGGGTATAGCCTGAACGATCTGGACTGCCTGGTCGCCCGGGGCGGTTTGCTCAGGCCGATCCCCTCCGGAACTTACCAGGTCAATCCCAAAATGTTGCAGGACCTGAACCAGGGTACTTACGGCATTCATGCCTCCAACCTGGGAGCGATTCTGGGTCAGGCGCTGGCAGAACCCAACGGTCTGCCGGTGTTTGTAGTCGATCCCGTAGTAGTGGATGAGTTGGAGGAAGAAGCCCGTTTATCGGGACTGCCCGAGATAACCAGGAAAAGTGTTTTTCATGCCCTTAACCACAAAGCAGTTGCCAGAACCGCTGCCCGGGAAATGGGCCGGAATTATGAGGATACTAACCTCATCGTAGCTCATTTAGGCGGCGGAATTACCGTGGGCGCTCACCGCAAAGGCAAAGTGGTTGAAGTTAATAACGGGCTGATCGGCGAAGGACCTATTGCACCAACAAGGTCCGGGGGGCTGCCTGTTCTGGACGTTATCGAATTGGCATTGTCAGGTCGTTACTCAAGGGATGAATTGCGTAAAAAAGTAACTTCCCAGGGAGGTATTACCGCTTACCTGGGAACCAGTGACATGTTAGAAATAGAAAACCGTGTCAAGCAAGGCGATTCAAAAGCCACCCTTGTTTACAGGACAATGGCCTACCAGATCGCCCGTGAAATCGGAGCCTGCGCAGCCGTCCTGGAAGGAAAAGTGGATGCCATATTGATAACCGGAGGCCTTGCCCGTGATTCTGAATTTGTTAAACTAATCGCCCGTAAAGTTGGCTTTATCGCCCCCATTAAAATATATCCCGGTGGCGATGAAATGAAAGCCCTGGCAGACGGAGCGCTTGCTGTATTAAACGGAATAGAAACCATAAAGGAGTATTAAATGACTACCCCCATAAGATCCCTGGAAGAAGTTGCGACTAAAGCCCGAGGCAAAAAAATAAAATTGTCGGTAGCCGGAGGCAATGCCCCTACAGTCATCGAAGCGATCGGAAAAGCGGTCCGGGAAGAAGTTGTAGAAGCTATCCTGGTAGGTGATAAAGAGGGCATTATCGAATTAGCTAAAGAGCATTCAATCGACCCCCATTCGTTCGAGATCATTGATGAACAGGATGTTACCAAAGTACCTGCCAAAGCCGTGGACCTTATCCGTAATGGTGAAGCTCAGATGCTGATGAAGGGGATGGTCAATTCTGCTGATTACATGAGGGCAATTCTGAACAAGAAAGCAGGCCTGTTTTCACCAGGCGAAGTGCTCACCCATGTTACCGTTTGCGAGGTGCCCACCTACCCAAAGCTGATGATCGTCTCTGACGTCGCTGTACTCATCGAACCGGACCTCTCTGAGAAGATCAAGATGCTGGAGTACTGTATCCAGGTCGCCAACGCCTTAGGGATTGAAAATCCAAAAACAGCGATAATTTCCTGCGTGGAAAAACCCAGTTATAAGATCGATTCAACCATAGATGGCGTGTTGCTGAAAAAGTTAGCGGCCCGTGAACAGCTTAAAGGAGCTATCATTGATGGACCTTTAGCAATGGATCTGGCCATCTCGAAGCGCAGCGCCGAAGAAAAAAACTACCACAGCGAAGTGGCCGGCGACGCGGACATCTTGATTTTCCCCAATATAACCGCTGCGAATGTGTTTTTCAAAACCTTAACCAATCTGGCTCATGGCCGAATTGCAGCTCTTGTTGTCGGAGCGAGTGTACCCTGCATTCTCACTTCCCGCGCTGATACGGAAGAATCCAAATTCATGTCCATCGCCCTGGGAGCACTTTTGGTCTGAAACAGTGAGAAGAATATAATGGACAAGAAAAAAATCATGATAGTGGACGATGATCCTGATTATGTCATCGCTACACAGACCATCCTTAAAAGAAATGCCTTCGATTGCATCTGCGCATATTCCGGCCGGGAATCGTTGGAGCGGCTCCGGAAAGCACGGCCCGATCTGATACTACTGGATATTATGATGGAATCGGATAATGCCGGTATTGAAGTGGTCAACCAGCTCCGGGATCAAAGCCAGGGCTCTGCTTTCAAAGATTATTCTAAAATTCCCATACTGATTATAAGCAGCCTGGACGATATTGAAGGAACGCAAATACAGGAATTGCTGAAATCCGGGCTGCTGCCGGTCAACGATTTCCTTCGCAAACCGGTTCCCCCGGACCAGCTACTGGATAAGATCAAGCAGTTGATCAAGGCGCTCGCCCTGGATGAATACCTGACCAAAGCCCGTAAACCCGGAGAAGATGCTATGCAACTGCATCCCTTCTACCAGGGTAAGATCGAGGTCACCTTAAAAGCGCCGGTTCGGGACTTCAAGGATTTCGCCATCTGGTACACACCGGGCGTAGCAGAACCCTGCAAGGACATCAACAAACATCCCGAAAAGGTATTTGAACACACCAATAAAAGCAATTTCATCGCTGTGATAAGTGACGGCACCCGAGTGCTGGGACTGGGCGATATCGGACCGGAAGCCGGCCTCCCGGTTATGGAGGGAAAAGCATTGCTCTACAAATACCTGGGCGGTGTGGACGCATTCCCTCTCTGCCTTCGGGAAAAAGACCCGGACCGATTTATTGACGTAGTCAAAGCACTGGAACCTACTTTCGGAGGGATCAACCTTGAGGATATCGCTCAACCCAAATGCTTCTATATACTGGATAAGCTCCGAAAAGAAATGAACATACCGGTATGGCATGATGACCAACAGGGAACAGCAGCAGTAACCCTGGCCGGATTGATCAACGCCCTAAAGGTTGTGGGCAAGGAAATAGACCAGGTCAGGATAGCCATGGTCGGCGCCGGCGCTGCCAATATCGCTACACTCAGAATGATGACCGCATACGGCTTCCCCACTCAAAATACGGTATTAACCGACCTATACGGAACCATATACCCCGACCGGCCATCATTCCTGGAACACTTCCCTTATGAACCTATTCGAAAGCTTATAGGGTCCACCAATGGCCAGAACCTCCGCTCAGATGACCCCGAAAAAGCCAAGAGCCTGGCCATTCAGGGCGCTGATGTACTTATCTGCTACTCCCAGCCGGGACCGGGAATCATAAGCCAGGAACAGGTCGAATCAATGAACCAGGATGCGATCGTCTTTGCCTGCGCAAACCCTATCCCCGAGATCTGGCCCTGGGAAGCCAAAGAAGCCGGCGCAAGAATAATCGCTACCGGCAGAGGGGATTTCCCCAACCAGGTCAATAATTCACTGGGCTTCCCCGCAATTTTCCGGGGAGTACTCGATGTATGGGCTAGGACCATCACCGACGGAATGTGTATCGCCGCCGCTAATTCCCTGGCCCAAAGCGCCCGGAAAAAAGGACTGAGCGAAGACTATATCATACCCAAAATGGACGATTGGGAAGTCTATATTGATGAAGCAGTGGCTTGCGGACTGCAAGCGATTAAAGACGGTGTAGCCCGTAAAGAATTAAGCGAAACAGAACTTCGTAAATCCGCCGAAGCCAAAATCACCCTGTCACGCGAAAAAACAAATATGTTAATGAAAACTGGATTAGTTCCAATACCGGAGAAGTGAAATGAAACTATTAACCCTGAATTGCGGCAGCTCCTCTGTCAAGTATATCGTCTATGATTACGATAAAAAAGTAGCCATTGCCAATGGCGTGGTTGAACGGGTCACTATCAGCAATTCCTTTATCAAACATACTGCTTACGGAAAAGATTCGATCCGTATCGACTCCGATTGTCCGACCCACCGGGAGGCTATCAAACTGATCCGGGATACCCTGATTCATCCCGATTATGGTGTCATAACCGAAATGTCAGAAATCGACGCGGTAGGCCACCGGGTAGTCCATGGAGGCGAAAAATTTACCAAATCGGTGAAGATCGACCAGGAAGTTTTGGGCGCCTTCAAAGACCTTCAGGATCTGGCTCCACTTCATAACCCACCCAATATTCAGGGAATTGAAGCGGCAATGGAGCTTTTGCCTTCGGTCACCCATATTGCGGTCATGGACACCGCATTTCATCAGACCATGCCCCCAAAATCCTATATATATGCTGTCCCCTACGAATGGTACACTAAATATAAGATACGCCGGTACGGATTTCATGGGACCTCACACCTTTACGTCTCCAGAAGAGCCGCTGTCCTGCTGGGCAAGGGTGCTGACGAAGTGAATCTGGTCACCTGCCATATCGGGAACGGTGTCAGTCTTACAGCCATCAAGAACGGACAGTCCTATGACCATTCCATGGGATTCACCCCCCTGGAAGGCCTGGTAATGGGTACCCGTTCAGGAGACCTGGATCCCGCAATCGTTGAATATGTGGCCGAAGCCGAAGGCTTAAGCGCCAAACAGGTCGTGTCGATACTTAATAAGAAAAGCGGATTGCTCGGCATTACCGAAAAATATGCGGATCGCCGGGATATCGAGATAGCAATGGAAAAGGGTGATGAAAGAGCCTACTTGTCCTTTGACATCGAAGCGCAACGTCTTAAAAAGTACATCGGGGCCTATGCCGCAGAACTGGGCGGTCTGGATGCCATAGTTTTCACCGCCGGCGTCGGCGAAAAATCGGTACTACTCCGAGCAGCCGTACTGGAAGGATTGGAGTTCATGGGGGTTAAATATGATCCCCAGAAAAATGAACTTGCCACTACCCGCTACGCCGAATGCGATATCTCTCACTCTTCCTCAAAAGTTAAAATTCTGGTTATTCCTACCGATGAGGAAAGGGTGTTCATCGAGGATATGGTAGCTATTCTGGAAAACCGCTATGATATACATACCAGGTTCACCTATCGTTTCCAAAATAAGGGGTTCATTAATACCCTGAGAGAGGAATTGTATAAAAAGGAATGTATGGAGAATCCAGGCTTAAGCCAGGTTAGGGCAAAGATACCGGAATAAGCATGGAATAATGATTATATAAGGAGAATAAGGAATATCGTGACCAAGGATTTGAAAGAAGCCAGAGTTATTAAAGCGCCAGGCGAGTTAATGGTTGGGGCTCACTCCTCAAATCTTGAGAACCAGAAAACCCCTTCCGATATAGATTCTATAATCAACGAGTCTTTCATTAAAACAGGGAGTGCGCTTGTGATCGGTGGTGGTATTGCTGGGATTCAGTCCTCCCTGGATCTGGCTAATTCGGGTTTTAAAGTATATTTACTGGAGTCTTCGCCAGCCATCGGTGGCACAATGGCCCAATTGGACAAGACCTTTCCGACCAATGACTGCGCCATGTGCATACTTGCCCCCAAGCTGGTTGAGTGCGGCCGGCATCCGAATATAGAACTTATCACTAACGCTGATATCGAGGCTCTGGAGGGTTCGCCCGGCAATTTTGGGGTAAAAATCCTGAAACATCCCCGCTTTGTTGACCTGGATAAATGCACCGGATGCGGGGAATGCGCAAAAGTATGCCCGGTAACCGTCCCATCTGAATTTGACGAACTTATCGGGGAAAGACGGGCAATTTACAAACCCTTTCCCCAGGCATTTCCGAATGCATACATAATAGACAAAAAAGAGCGGCCGCCATGTCAGATCGCCTGCCCGGCCGGAGTCCATGCCCAGGGATATATCGCCCTGCTCAAAATGAAAAAATACAAGGAAGCTTACGACCTTATCCGTCAAAATAATCCATTCCCTTCGGTCTGCGGCAGGGTCTGTAACGCTCCCTGCGAAAAAAGCTGCCGGCGCGGCGATTATGATTACCCTGTGGCTATAAAAGAATTAAAGCGATTCATCTCCGATTATGTCATGGAACACCAGCAAGATTTCGAGGAGGAAACAGTCCCTGAGATAATTCATAAGGACCAGAAAATCGGAATTATCGGGTCCGGGCCCTCCGGGCTGACCGCCGCCTATTTCCTGGCGAAGCAGGGATACCCGGTTACCGTCTTCGAACAGTTTTCAGTAGCCGGTGGAATGCTTGCAGTGGGAATCCCAAATTACCGGCTGCCCAAAGAGATACTGGACTTTGAAATAGAGCAGATCAAAAAAGCGGGAGTTGATATCAGGCTGAATTACCGGGTGGATTCTATCGAAAGTATAAAACGCCAGGGATTCAAAGCCCTCTATATTGCTTCAGGAGCACATCGGGGCGTTGTCCCCACTATTCCCAACTCCGATTCCATAGGGGTTCTGGATGCTATTGAGTTTTTGAGGTTGGTTAATCTGGGACGGGAAATAGACCTGGGCGAAAGGGTGGCAATCGTTGGCGGAGGTAATACCGCTATTGATGCAGCACGAACTGCACGGCGCCTGGGAGCAAAAGAGGTAACCCTAATCTATCGGCGAAGCCGAACGGAAATGCCTGCTGATGAAAGGGAGATTGAAAGCGCCCTGGAAGAAGGTATCAAAGCAATATTCCTCGCAAATCCCAGCGAGATCGATTGCGTTGACGGGCGTTTGAACTGCGTAAAATGCCTTCGTATGGAATTGGGTAAACCGGACTCCAGCGGACGAAGACGGCCGGTGCCCGTAGAAGGTTCCGATTTTACCGTTGAACAGAATGCCCTGCTCTATGCAATTACCCAGAAACCCGAAATCGCCTTCCTGATGGGCCACAATAACATTAAAATCTCCAAGTGGGGAACCATTAAGGTTGATCCGGTAACCCTGGAAACGGATGAGCCGGGGATATTCGCCGGGGGCGATGTGGTCAGCGGTCCCGCTTATGTGATCGATGCTATTGCCGGGGGAAGAAGGGCAGCCGAATCAATCAGCCGCTTCCTCCAAGGAAAAGACCTCAAAGAAGGTCGGAAAAAACGGACCGAGGAACTGAATGAGATACTACCCCAAAAGAATTTCCCTGAATTCGTGGAGGAAAAGCCCAGACCGGTAATCCCAACCATCCCCGTAAAAACCAGATTGAAAAACTTTGAGGAAGTCGATCTCACCATCTCCGAACAGGCAGCGCTCGAAGAAGCTGGAAGATGCCTGGAATGCGGACTTTGCTCTGAATGCATGGAATGTGAAAGGGTGTGCGAAGCACATGCTATTCAGCACAATCAGACAGAAGAGGAATTGGAAATACAGGTAGGGGCGGTGATCCTTTCACCCGGTATCGACACCTTCAATCCAAGCTCAAAATATGAGTTAGGATATTCCCGCTTCCTCAATGTGGTCACCAGTATCCAATTCGAAAGGATATTAGCCCCCTCAGGGCCATTCGGAGGCCATCTGAAGCGCCCATCCGATGGCAAACTCTGCCGAAGAATAGCCTGGATACAATGCGTTGGGTCCAGGGATAATGACGTGAAAAGCGGTTATTGCTCATCAGTGTGCTGTATGTACGCCATCAAGGAAGCAATCATCTCCAAAGAACATGTCAAGGAAGTACAGCCTACTATTTTTTATATGGACCTTCGAGCGCATGGAAAGGATTTTGATAAGTATTTCGAGAAAGCCCAAAATGAACACGGGGTTAAGTTTATTCGATCCCGTGTCGGGCGCGTTGAGGAGGTTCCCGAATCGGGTGACCTGATCGTTCATTACGCAACCGAGGATGGCAAACAAGGTTCCCAGGAATTTGACCTGGTCGTTCTCTCTGTTGGATTTAAGCCATCCCCACAGGTAGCTCAATTATCTGACAAACTTGGGATTCGTCTGAACCGGCACGGTTTTTTCCGAACGACCAATTTAGCGCCATTGCAGACCACCAGACCGGGTGTTTTCGTCTGCGGCCCGGCGGCAGGGCCTAAAGACATCCCCGATACGGTAATGCAGGCAAGCGCTGCATCTGCATCTGTCGCCGAATTACTGCCCGAAGTAAGGGGTACTCAGGTAGTGGAAAAGCAATATCCCCCCCAGAAGGATGTAACAGGTTTGACCCCCCGGATCGGGGTCTTCGTATGCCGGTGCGGAATTAATATCGGGGGTATCGTGGATGTCCCCGCAGTAGTGGAATATGCCCGGGAACTAAAAAATGTGGTACTGGTTGAAGAGAATATGTTCACATGCGCTCAGGATACAATCGAACGGATCAAGGAGGTCATTGAAGAATACGACCTGAACCGGGTGGTGGTAGCCTCCTGCAGTCCCCGGACTCATGAATCGCTATTCCAGGAAACCTTGCGGGAAGCGGGATTGAATCCCTACCTCTTCGAGATGGCGAACATCAGGGATCAATGCTCATGGGTACACATGAATGAACCGGAAAAAGCCACCGCAAAAGCAAAAAAACTGGTCCGTATGGCGGTGGGAAAGGTCCGGTTACTTGAAGCACTGCCCAAGATCAAGCTCCCGGTTACCCAGAAGGCTCTGGTAATCGGAGGGGGGTTGGCTGGAATGACATCCGCCCTTTCCATAGCGGAACAGGGCTACCCGGTGTTCCTGATCGAAAAAAGTCCTCAACTTGGAGGACACCTTAACCATCTCTATCACACCATCGATGGGGAAGATATACAGGACTTTAAAAACCATATTATCGAGAAACTCCAGAACCATCCCCGGATTAAAATATTTAAGAATGGCCGTATAGAGAAAATTGATGGTTATATCGGCAATTATAGAACCCTGATCAAAACCGATAATAATGAGAATGGTGAAGAGCTGGAGCACGGAGTGGTCGTCATCGCTACCGGGGCAGAGGCGGAGAAGCCAACCCAGTATCTGTATGGCCAGGATCCCCGGGTCATTGACCAGCTTGAACTGGAAAAAAGGATATTTGAAACCGAACAGAACCTGTCTATTAAGGGCAAAAAGCCCAGGATGGAACTCCTCAGGATGAATACCCTGGTGATGATCCAATGTGTAGGATCCCGGGACAAGGAACATCCTTATTGTTCCAGGATTTGCTGTCAACAAGCGGTTAAAAATGCCATCCGGTTAAAAGGGATGAATCCCGAAATGGATATTTATATCCTTTACCGGGATATGCGAACCTATGGCTTTACAGAACAATATTACCAGGAAGCCCGGGACAAAGGGGTCATCTTTATCCGCTATGATGAGGATAAGAAACCCCAGGCCTTTATTACTGAAAGCGGTAATAACGGGAACACCCACAAGGTACTGAACATCAAGGTTTTGGATCGGCTTCTGGACTATGAACTGGTTATCAATCCCGATCTACTTGTCCTGGCTCCTCCTATCGTTCCCCGTTCAGACGCATCTGAGGTCTCCCAGATGCTTAAGGTTCCTT
Source organism: bacterium (assembly GCA_016930435.1). GTDB lineage: Bacteria > UBP14 > UBA6098 > JAFGQG01 > JAFGQG01 > JAFGGQ01. The sequence goes on along the minus strand of JAFGGQ010000078.1, from coordinate 5,224 downwards.
TGAATGAGGATAATTTCTTTTTAGAGGCCCATGTCAAGTTGAGGCCTGTTGATTTTGCTACTGAAGGTGTATTTGTTGCTGGATTAGCGCATACTCCAAAGAGCATGGAGGAGACTATATCGCAGTCCAAGGCCGCAGCGGCAAGGGCTTGCACCATAATTTCCCGCGATGTTTTTGAAGCTGAAGCGATAATTTCCGAGGTCAATGAAAGCATTTGTGCTGGTTGCGGTGTTTGCGAGGGTCTCTGCCCCTATGGGGCTCCCTTAATCCAGGAAAAAGAAGGCAAACGTGTTTGCGTGGTAAATGAAGCCCTTTGCAAGGGCTGCGGAGTATGTGTATCAGCCTGTCCCTCCGGGGCTATGCAGCAAAAGGGCTTCCGTACCGACCAAATATTCGCCATGATAGGAGAAACACTGCAATGAAGGGTAAAAGAGATCCCAAAGTCATAGTCTTTTGTTGTAATTGGTGTTCTTACGCGGGTGCTGACCTTGCCGGCGTATCACGCCTGCAAATGGAGCCCCATTTCGTGATTATCCGAACCATGTGCTCCGGGCGGATCGAACCATCTTTCCTGGTAGATGCTTTTAGTAAGGGAGCTGACGGCGTGCTTATTGCAGGTTGCCATCCCGGCGATTGCCACTATATAGATGGGAATTATAAAACCATTCGCCGGTTCTACCTGCTCCGGCGAATTATCGAACAAATGGGCATCGATCCTCAAAGAATAAAGCTGGAGTGGATCTCCGCCAGTGAAGGCACCAAGTTCCAAACCGCTATCAATACATTTATAAATAAGATTGCTGAAATGGATCCCTTTCCGCAATCAACAGAATTTACTTAAAACCTTTAATAGAGTTTTAATAAAGGCGGTGCAAAATGAAAACCCTGCAAGACCAAAAAACAAAGCAGCTCTACAGCTTTGACAATCTCCTGGAAGAGGTTGTTGAAATGGGGTTATGCAATAGATGTGGGGGATGTGTTTCCTTTTGTTCAGCAGATAGGATCGGGGCACTGAGGATGAACAAAGAGGGCTTCCCTGAGTATCTGGACAGAGAGAAATGCCTTGAATGCGGAATTTGTTATCTGGTATGCCCCCAGACGCATGTTCTGAAAAACGAGGTAAGGGAAACTTTTGGGTGGAAACCACCCATTGGCCTTTACCAGGATGTACTATCCGCGCGGTCAACCGATCCGGAGATACTGAAGGTCGGGACCGATGGCGGGGTAGTAACTTCCATTTTGCTCTATATGCTGGAGCATAATATCATCGATGGCGCAGTAGTCTCCCGGAAGACAGGGCTGTTGAGCCGGCAACCGATTATCGCCACTACCCGTGAAGAGATCATTCAGGCAGCAGGATCCCAGTGGTCCGAAACCCAGCACCTGGAAAGAATGGGGGATGAATATACTACCTTCGTATCCACCATACCCATTATCCGGAAATTCAAACCAACCAACAGGACCAAACTTGCTGTAGTAGGTACACCCTGCCAGATTGAGACCATCAGAAAGATGCAGGTACTCAAAATATTACCATCGGATCTGATCATTTTCACCATCGGTTTATTTTGCATGCAGAGTTTCTCTTTTAGTGAGCTAATGGGGAAAAAATTCGCTAAGGACCATATCGTTAATTTAGAGGATATCGATAAGGTCAATATCAAAGAGGATTTTATGCTGAAGATGAAATCCGGGGTTACCATACATGTTCCCCTCGAGGAGATCGAGACTATTGCCCGGCCAGCTTGTTTATGCTGTACCGATTTTGCCAATGACTTTGCAGATATCTCGGTAGGAGGTCTGGGTTCGCCAAAAGGTTATACCACAGTACTCATCCGCACTATCGATGGTAAAAAGATATATACCGGAGCCCTGAATGAAGGTTACGTTGAAAGCCGCAATTCCAGGGATCTGCATGAATCGCTGCTTGAAAAATCAAAGCAACTCTCATTGGTCGCCGAATACACTCTTTACAAGATTGAACGGGCAGAAAAACAATTGAAAAAGATGCTGGAGAAAGAATAATCTATAAAGGAGGAAAATCTCAATGATTTTTCAACTTACCCTGGAAACAGGGATATTGATCGCTTGCTTAGCATTGCTTTGCGAGTATATCGATTCTACTCTGGGCATGGGTTACGGGACCATTCTTACCCCGGTTTTGTTAATTGCAGGATATGAACCCCTGCAAGTAGTACCCGCAGTGCTGGTCTCCGAGTTGGTCACAGGGCTTTTAGCCGCTTTTTTACACCATAAAACCGGCAATGTTAACCTTGGAGTAAACGGCAATGTCAGGGATATGGTAGCCAAATTGAGGGCACTTGGATATGTTGAAACCTTTAAACAAACCTTTCCCATCCATTTGAAAACTGCCCTGGCACTGGGCTTCTGCAGTGTTTTGGGCACTCTCGCTGCTGTGTTCGTAGCCATCTCACTCCCGAAATTCTGGGTCAAAATGTATATTGGGGTAATGATCCTAATTATTGGAATCGTCATCCTGATTACCATAAACAAAAAATACACCTTTTCCTGGAAGAAGATATTCTCCCTGGGCACCCTGGCGGCATTTAACAAGGGACTAAGCGGAGGTGGTTATGGTCCGGTTATTACCGGGGGTCAAATAATATCCGGTATCGAAGCTAAAAGCGCTATTGGAATTACTTCTTTTGCAGAAGGGTTAACCTGCCTGGTAGGGGTCATTGCCTATGCTTTGACATCCCAAAGCATTAGTTGGGCACTGGTACCATATCTGCTCATCGGTGGCGTTATATCCGTGCCTATCTCCGTATTTACAGTAAAAAGAATGAAAGCCCGTAATCTCACCAGGATCATTGGTATAGTAGTAATTATACTGGGACTTAACACATTGTTGCAGACCATTCTCTAAACGGTAATTCAACGGCCCCAATAACAACCGATCAGAATAACTGTAATTAAACGCAGAAAAATAACTATTGACAGGTTCAAAGAATAATTTAATTTGGGTAATTAAAATTTAAGAGCGGAATTTATCGGGGAGTGGCGCAGCTGGTAGCGCACATGGTTTGGGACCATGGGGTCGCTGGTTCGAATCCAGTCTCCCCGATTTTTATTTATGATCCGATAAAAATACCTCTTCATATCCTCACTTTTTTATTTTTTTATGTTGACAATAAAAACTAAATTTATAAATTTTGGTGCATCTTTGTATCGGAGGATGATGACTGCGTGCATCTTAAAAATCTGTTGTTGTTACAGTTGCTCTTATTCTTAGGGTTTTGCGCTTCCCAAGTTGCTGCTAAGCCGGTGACTATCATTTCCCATTCTCAATCCCATAATCTTGAGCTTGCTACAATTGAAGGCTATCTTTATATTTCTACCGATCAACTTGCGATATTGGGTGAAGGCCAAAGGGTAACCTCCTATCTAAAACGCAAGGAAACCCTGAAGGCCTGGAACAGATCGTTCGTCTTTACCATATTCTCCCCATATATGTCCTGTGAAGGCCAGAATTACAACCTGATCCTGCCTGCCAAATACCAGAATAATCAGCTACTCGTTCCCTTTGAATCATTCTTCCATATTTACTCTATAATATTTGACGAAGATGTAAGATTCACCAGTGATACCTTGTACTTAAAAGGTTTTTCCAATAGATCATCCAATACGGAGCCGGAGCAACGACCTTTTAAGATTGTAATTGATCCAGGTCATGGAGGCAAAGACCCTGGAGCCATCAGCAAAAATGGCACCCATGAAAAGACAGTTGTACTCTCTATCGCCTTAAAATTATCCGAGCTTTTAGAAACCAATCCCAACTGGGAAGTTATTTTGACCCGGAGTGAAGACCTTTTTCTTCCCCTTTCCAGGCGAACCCAGATTGCCAACGAACAGCATGCTGATCTTTTTATATCAATACATTGCAATGGTTCCAAGAACCAGGAGGCCCGTGGAAGCGAATGTTTTTATCTCAGTCCCGCCGAGAATGACCAGGCCCGGGCTGCCGCTGCACTGGAAAACGCCTCCTTATTACTCGAGGAAAATCCACCTATCAGCAGCCTCGATGAGATTGAATTCATCCTTGCCGATATGCTCCAGAATGAATACCTAAGGGAAAGCAGTCGCCTGGCGGTCCTGATCCAGAATGAATTTAAAAACAACCTCGCATTTCCATCCAGAAAGGTAAGTTACGCGCCATTCTATGTTCTAAACGGGGCGTTTATGCCTGCAGTACTGGTAGAAACCGCCTTCATAACTAACGATGAGGACGAAGACTTGCTCTTAAATGAAGAGGTCCAGAAGGATATTGCATTATCCCTGAAAAACGGTATCGAGGAATTCAGGGTAGAATTTTTGGAGAATTCCAGGTAATAAAGATGAGTAAGAAGAAAAAAATATTGGTGGCCATCGATGGCCCAGCCGGTGCAGGCAAGACTACTGCTGCCAAAGAGATCTCACGTGCTGCCGGGTATTCTTATGTTGATACCGGCGCTATGTACCGCGCATTGACGCTGCTTTCTATCCGGAATAATGTGGATCCCGAAAGCGAAGAAGGCCTTGCTGAACTGCTTCAGAAACATCAGATAACCTTTAAAAACCATAAAATCATCATTGATCAGGAAGAGGTAGAAAAGGAGATCCGGAGCCAGAAGGTTACTCAGTTAGTATCCACGGTTTGCAAGCATAAAAAAGTCCGGGAGATAATGGTGAATATCCAGAGAGGATTAGCCGGTGAGGGCGGAGTGGTCATGGAAGGCCGGGATATCGGCACCGTAGTATTGCCTCATGCCCAGCTGAAAATTTTTCTGAAGGCATCACTTGAGGAAAGGGCTAAAAGGCGCAAAAAGGACCTTGATGATTCCGGAGAAAACCTGACATTAGATAGCCTGGTGCATCAGATCCGAAACCGTGATAAAAAGGATTCCCAAAGAGAAATAGCCCCCCTAAGAAAAGCACCGGAAGCCATAGTACTGGATAATACACAGTTGACCATCCAGGAAGAAATCGATTTTATTCTCCGTAAAATAAAGGAACTAGAAAATAATGCTGAGAGTCAAAAATAAGGATCATTTACAAATTAGTTGCAAAAATAAAGTACTAAGGATATTAGTTCAAGTAAATTAGACAAATGGATGACTGGATAACTGGAAAAACGTCACTAAAATCTTGAAAAAACCTTGATCAATAAAAATAGATATCATGATTACTGAATGAAGTCTATAATAAATATGTAGGTTGATGTTAT
>JAFGGQ010000077.1 GCA_016930435.1 bacterium | reverse complement strand
TATGAAATAATGAATAGACCTCTAACGGGGTTGGGAAAACAAATTCCAATATTAATATGTTTGTAAATGATATTGCTTGTTCGTTTCAGGAATCCAGGATATTATCTTTGTCATAGGGTTCCAGATGAACCACCACATCCAGTATATGTGGACCCTTTTGGAGTAAGGCTTGTTTGACATTTTCGGAAACCTGATGCCCTGCTTTGACCGATATCTCCGGCTCAACCAGGATATGCAGGTCAACATAGATCCCGGGCCCAAATTTGCGGGTCCGTATAGCGTGTGTATCCTTAACCCCTTTGATCCCCATAACGATTTCCTTTATTTGCTGGCAGTCCCTTTGTGATGCTCCGGAATCTGTTAGCTCGGAAAGGGCTGGTTTTATAATATTCCAGGCTACTTTAATTATGAACAGGGCAATGATCAGCGCTCCGATATGGTCCACGAATACCCAGCGGGGATTCAGGATTGAGACGACTACTGCAAGCAATGCGGGTAGAGAACTGAACGCATCAGAGCGATGATGCCAAGCATTAGCAACAACAGCCGTGGACCCGCTGCGCTGGCCTACCCTCAATGTCCAGCGGTATAATAACTCTTTCATTAATATAGAGATAATGGGCCCGATCAGGGCTACCCAGGTAGTAATGTGAATATGAGGCTGCCTGAAGCTATGGATGGAGTTATAGAGTATCCCCAGTGCAATAGCTCCGGTGGCTAATCCAATGGCAACAGTAATAACCGCCTCGATCCGCCGGTGACCGTATGGATGGTTCTCGTCAGGCGGTGCCGCCCAGATCTTCACCCCAAAAAGTACTGCGAGATCGGTGGCAATGTCGGATATGCTGTGAACGCCATCCGCTATTACAGCCTGACTGCAACCCCAGATCCCGGTAAAAAATTTAATTCCCGCCAACGCCAGATTAATGATTATTCCTAACCAGGTGATCCGTCTTATCTCTTTGACATCGTTCTTATTTTGGAAATGATCAGTCATACTATGTACCGGACAAAATTTGAATTTATGGACTATCTGAATTCCGAACGGGAAAATTTCCGTTTAGAAGACAAATGCTATAATATTAGAGCTTTTCTGTCAAGACATATTTTCAGAGAGACTAATGAATGCTTATATCCGGGATGGTGCTCAATTAATTCTGTCTGGAGCGATGGTATCTTCCGTAATATACCCTGGTGTTCTTTTTTGTTTTAATTTATGTTCGAAGATGGAATAAACAACTGGTATAAGGATGAGGGTTATCAGGGATGCGCTGAGCAAGCCCCCGATGACAACGCGTGCCAGAGGAGCCTGTGTTTCGCCCCCTTCTCCGAGACCGAAGGAAAGGGGGAGCAGTCCTAATGCGGTGGTCAGGGTAGTCATTAGAATTGGCCGCAGACGCCGCACACCGGCGGTTTGAATGGCCTCTTTCAAAGCCATATTTGCCTTTCTGCGAAGCTGATTTGTATAATCCACAAGAAGGATCGCATTGTTGACAACGATACCTGCAAGCATAATGCAGCCCATAAAGGCTTGCATACTGAATATGGTGCCGGTCAGAATCATTATCAGAACTACTCCTATAAGAGCCATGGGAACCGAGAAGAGAACCACAAATGGGTCCCTGAAGGATTCGAACTGGCCGGCCATAACCAGATAGACCAGAAAGATAGCCATAATTAAACCAAACAGTAGCTCCCTGAAGGCTTTTTGCTGTTCTTCATAATCGCCCCCAAAAACGATGGCAAAATCTTTGGGAACGGGGATGTCCTGTATGCCCTCACGTATATCAGCGATCACCGAACCCATATCCCGGCCGCTGAAGTTTGCAGTAATGCTTATAGTCCGTTCCTGGTTTTTGCGTTCGATCCTAACAGGACCTTCCTGCTGAACAATTTCCACTACATTCCTGAGGATGACTGGTTTGCCCTGATTATTCATAATAGTCAGATCCAGAAGCTCGGCAAGGTCGCGCCGATCCTCTTCGCTTAGTCTCACAAGGATTCGATATTCCTTGCCGTGTTCACGGTAATAGGATGCTGCAACGCCACCGATGGCTGTTTTCATGGCTTCCCCGATATGCGTGACGGTCAGTCCGAGGTCAGCGGCCTTTTGCCTGTCAACCCTTATGACCTGCTCTGGATTGCCTTCTTCCCGGGATATCCTGGTGTCAGTTATACCGGGGACCTCAAGGATCACACCCTCAACTCGTTTAGCCAATTGATGCGCGGTTTGCAGGTCGTAACCACGTACCTCCACGCTGACATTGTCGCCTGAAGAACTCCCCATGCGCATAAAGAACATTCCTTGCCCGGTACGAACACGAAAGGTCAACCCAGGTATTCCCCTGAGTTCTCCTCGAAGGTAATCTGCGATCTCATCACTGCTTCGTTTTCTCTTACTCTGAGGTACCAGGGTAATCCTTATACTGCCGGTATGGCCTCCACTGGATCCCCAGCCTCCACCTCCTATTCGCGTTAGCATCGACTGCATTTCAGGCACCTTTTGCCGAACCAGATTTTCTATGGCTATTGATGCCTGGTCTATAATCTCTAACCGTGTTCCCACCGACATCTCCAGGTCAATTCGGACTTCACCCTCGTCTGTGGACGGCATTAGTTCCACTCCGATAAAACGGATCATTATAAGGGACAAGATGAAAAGAATAAGGACGCTGAAAATCACTACTTTCCGGTGTTCCAGAGCCCAGTCAAGGAGCTTCCTGTAACGTTCTTCTATCCCCTTAAAGGCTTTTTCGCTAAGAGCATATAATTTTTCTAACCGTTTTTTTGAAGATGCGGCATCTTTTGCTGGTATGTGCAGAAAATGTGCGGAAAGCATAGGTACAAGTGTCAGGGCAACTATCAGGGCGCAAAGCAGCGCAAAACTCACTACGACAGCCATTTGAAAGAACATTATTCCGGATATTCCGCGTATAAAAAGCACCGGAAAGAATACTACCAGTGTGGTCAGAGTACTTGAAATAATGGCTGACCAAACTTCAGAAGTTCCAACAAGTGCGCTTTCTTCGGGAGCAAAGCCGCCTTCCCGATGCCGAAAGATGTTTTCCAGCACCACGATAGAGCTGTCCAGGAGCATTCCGATGCCAAGCGCGATACCCCCAAAGGTCATCAGATTCAGAGTAAAGCCTCCGAAATACATCAGCCCGAAGGTGGCGAGGATGGATATAGGTATCGCTGTTGCAATGATGATTGTGCTGGATATATTGCGCAGGAAAATAAAAAGAATGAAAATAGCCAGTATCCCACCAATAATTGTGGCTATCTTGACATTATTGATGGCGTTTTTGATATAGATGGAGGTGTCGATCAGAGGGAGTAACCGGATCTGGGGAAGATCGTTGCTTATCTGCACCATTTCAGCTCTGACTGCTTCTACTACCTGCACAGTGTTTGCACCTGACTGCTTGTTAATGGCGATAATCACACCAGCCTCTCCGTTGATCCTGACGGTTTGGTTAATTTCCTCCCAGGAATCTACAACTTCGGCTACATCCTGGATTCTTATAGGGGTGCCATCCCTAATGGTGATAACGGTCTGTCGAATCTCCTCAAGGGAACTGTATTCGCCCTGGGTGCGGATTAAAACATCTAAATTACCTTTCTCATATAGCCCGGCAGGAATATTCCGGTTTTCAGCCCGGAGAGCATTAATGATAGCTTCCGGGGCAATTCCCAATGCCTTTAATTGAGCGGACTTCAGGTTAATGTGTATTTCCCTGGCAAGGCCTCCACGAATATCTACCGCAGCCACACCGGCAACCCTCTCCAATCGGTATTTCAACTGATCTTCCACTAACTGGCGGAGGTCCCGGGGATTCATATTGCTTGATATCCCGATTAGAATGACCGGCATTGCGGATAGGTCAAATTTGCGGATCATAGGCCGTTCGATATCATCCGGCAGGCGTGAAAGTGTGCGGTCAATACGGTCACGGATATCATTTGCGGCGACATCAAGATCGGTACCCCAGGTAAAGGCGACCCGAACCTGACTGCGTCCTTCCGATGAGGTAGATGTGATCTCCTCTACACCTTGAACTGCGGCCAATGCCTCCTCCAGAGGGTGAGTCACCAGTTCCTCCATCTCCTGGGGACCCACATTGCCATAGTTTGTGATCACTGAGATGGTGGGAAAGGTGACCTCGGGCATAAGGTCGATAGCCAACCGGGAAAGGGCCACAACACCCATTGCTATGATTATCATAAAGATAATGGATGTTAGAATGGGCCGGTTTACCGGGCCTCTTGCTATGCTCAAAGCGTCTCTCCTTTTAAGCCAAAACGGCTTTTAGCAAAGCCAGGGCCGGTTTTATGGGTTCGAATCGTCATTCTGATTGAAGTCCTGGGGTAAAATTATGGGGCTGCCGTCTTCTAAAAGGTGCTGCCCCAGTGTAATCACCAAGCCATCCAGGGGAGGGGAGAGTATCTCGGTTTCCAACGGGGTGGAAATTCCGGTTTCTACAATGAAATACAGTGCTACAGGTGAAGCGGGATCCCCGTTTACCTGAAAAACGGCGCTCTCACCATTTTTGTTGATTATTGCTTGAGTAGGAACGATTCGGGCATTCTCCTTCTCCCTGAGTTTCAGGTTAAGTTTGGCAAACATTCCCGGTTTAAGCCATAATGAATCGTTTATTACCTTTACCTCCATTTCGGCCACCCGGGAGGTTTCCTGGAGTTTGGGAGCAATACGGGTAACCACTCCATTAAATTCCCTGTCAGGATAGGCGTCCACCTGGATAATACCGCTCTGACCCGGTTCGATCCTTCCGTAATCGCGCTCTACGATGGTAGTTCGAACAAATACGGTATCAATTCCGAGTACTGATAAAACGGGGGAATTGGGGGCTAACAGAGCGCCCTCGTCAACGAATCTTTCCCCGATAAAGCCGGGTTGAGAAGCATTAAGTACGGTATAGCTAAGTTTAATCCGGGCAAGCCTGAGAGAAGCTTCCCGTTGTTCAACCTGGGCTTGAGCCAGTTTAGAACGGGATTCCTGAGCCTTGTAATGGCTAACAGCAGCATCATACTCCGCTGAAGAGACCATCCCCTTGTTCTGTAAGGATTCAACCCGCTCCAACTCCTGGCCGGAAAGTTCGGCCTGGCTTTCTGCCTCAATCAAACTCGCCTGGGCTATTTTCAGATTGGCTTCTGCCTCCCGAACCGATTGCTGGTATTCCGCATCATCAAGGAGAACCAGCACCTCACCACTCTCAACCCAATCACCTATACGCTTCCGGATGGAAATTACTCTGCCCGACACTTTGGGAGCAACGATGTATTGATAATAGGGATGAACAGACCCGGTTAACTGCCGGGTCTCTGCTAAGCTGCCATAACGGACGCTATCAACCTCTACCGGCACCGGGGGACTGGTTCGTTTACCGTGTTCAGCCAAATTCCCAGGACTTACCAATAAGTAAATCCTCCATATTAAAAGAGCAGCAATAATAAGCACCGCAAATATTATGATGATTTTTTTCATGATTTTAGGTAACCTTTTATTCTTCCTTTTGTACTTAAACGTAATATCTATGAATTATAAATTAGGTTCATATGCAATTTAGTGGCATGGTATTATTTGAAATTTAGCCTTGAATATAAAAAAATATATGCAGAAGTCAAATTTAAATTGTTGCATTTTCAAAGAGGGTTATTTAAATTCATGATTATGAAAACAACAGCAGGATACACCATGGCAATAGGAGGGCTGTGCATCCTATTGTTCTGCTTTTCAGGATGCTATACCTTTTCCACCATGCAGAGGGCAAAACTCCTACAAAAAGGGGATTTTGAAATTACACCTTATCTCTCGACCGTATATTATAATTCAGGTTCCACCGACAGGATGACCTACCAGTATGGCTTACAGTCCGCTTACGGATTGAACGACAGACTGAATTTCAGGGTATGTTATGAGTTGATCGATATCGAGAACTCCCAGGACCCCTGGCATTTTCTGAGTATCGCCCCTAAAGTTCCCATCATGGGCGACTGGTTATCCTTTTCCTTTCCTGTAGGTACTGTTTTTGGGAGTGGCGTGGAGACCAGTGATTCCTGGCAGGTTCATCCCACCCTTATGGCTACAATAATCCCCCTGGAGTGGATGGAGCTCAATTTGTCCGCCAAAGGTTTGGTCTTTGCGGAAAAGGATTATGATAATCTTGTAGCTTTGAATTCAGGTTTTGGGCTGAGTACCAATCTGGATAGATGGGCAGTCAGACCGGAGTTCGGGGTTCTCTTTAATCCCAAAGAACAGTTCTATTTTTTTTCCTGGAATCTGGGTTTTACTTTTTATCCCTGATTTGAAGCCGATATCTTGCCAAATTCATAATAATTTACGGTTAAAATATGACAATCCTGAACATACTATTGAATTTATTTGAAGAACCTGAAAGGTTTGAAATGGTCAGGGACTACTTCCTTGATTTGAGGGATTCCGGGGTTTTATTAAATTGCGGCAAACCGCGGGTATATGCTTTAAATGGGCTGCTTCAGGATAGTGTACCCATCATAATGAATGTGAATTTAGCCCGGGGGCGAACAGGATGATAACCGGCATCATTCTTGCAGCCGGCGAGTCCAAACGGATGGGAACACCCAAGCCCCTCCTGGATTACCGGGGCAAAACATTTTTGGATCATGCTATAGATATGCTCAAGGCAGCCGGCCTCGCTGAAATTATAGTAGTTCTGGGGGCACAAGCGGACCAGATCAGGAAGCAAGCAGTGCTCAATAACGCTCAGGTTGTGCTGAACTTAGAATATCAAAAAGGGCAGCTTAGCTCACTCCAAAAAGGGCTGGAGCGGGTAAGCGAACAGGCTGCCGGAATACTTGTAACCCTGGTCGATCATCCCCTGGTGAAATTAACCACTTATCAAGGGCTTATAGCTAAGTTCAATGAAAATGAAGGACATATTATTTTACCTAATTATCTTGGTAAACATGGACATCCACTTATTATACCAAGATTATACTTTAATGAAATAATGCAAGCCCCTTTAGATATTGGACTTAGATATGTTATTAGTAAACAAAGAGCTGAAATAATCGATTTACCGGTTGACGATATAGGCATAGTCAGAAATATTAATTTAATGGAGCAATATTTGAATTCTATTTCTGTTCAAGAGGATGAAGTATGAGGGTAATCGGGAAAGGGGTTAACCGGGAAGATGGTTACGAGAAGGTAACCGGTCGGGCCCTATTTGCCGATGATCATTCCTTTCCGGGGATGCTTTATGCCCGTGTAAAAAGGAGTATTTACCCTCATGCGCGTATCCTTGAAATTGATACCAGCCGGGCTAAAGCTTTACCGGGCGTATTAGCGGTTGCGACTGCCCGGGATATTCCGGGAATGAATGTTGTTCATGTGGTGATAGATGACCAACCACTTTTGGCCGATAAAACCGTGATGTATGTGGGTGAGCCACTAGCCGTTGTAGCCGCCGAGACGCCAGAGATCGCTGAACAAGCCTGTGATCTCATAGATGTCAAATATAGTAAATTGCCTGCTGTTTTGGATATATTGAAGGCGCGTGGTAAATCCAGTCCAAAGATCTATAAGGATAATAATGTATTTGCGCATCACAAGATTCGAAAAGGCAATATTGAAGAGGGTTTCAAGAAGGCTGATATTGTACTGGAGCAAATCTACCGTACCCCTTACCAGGAGCATGCCTATCTGGAGCCTCAGGGTATGGTGGCTGTTCCCCGGTATGGGAGCACGATGGAAATATACGGGACTATGCAATGTCCTTTTTATGTTCAGCAGGCTGTTGCTGATATTACCGGTTTAGACCTGAGCCGGGTCAGGGTAGTTCAAACCTATACTGGCGGAGCTTTTGGGGGTAAAGAGGATGTCCCGTCACTCGTCGCCGGTCAGGCCGCTTTGCTGGCTTATCACACTCAGCGTCCGGTTAAGCTGATATATTCCCGGGAGGAGGATATTATCAGTATGAGCAAAAGGCATCCTGCCTGGATTAAATACCGGTCCGGGGTGACCAAGGATGGAAAACTAACTGCGGTGGAGATAGAATTTCTTTTTGATTCGGGAGCCTATTCTACTTTGAGTTCGGTGGTGCTATGGAGGGGCATTGTGCATTCGGTGGGTCCCTATAATGTTCCACACGTAAAAGTGGATGCCTATGCGGTAGCCACCAACAAGGTTCCATGCGGGGCTTTTCGGGGATTCGGTTCCCCTCAGGTGATCTTTGCGGCGGAGACCCAGATGAATGAGCTGGCTGCAAAACTTGATATGGACCCGGCCCAATTTCGAAGTATCAACCTGCTGCAAGAGGGCGATCTGACCGCAACCAGCCAGTTGTTAGACCATAGTGTGGGTATAGGGGATACCCTAAAAGCCGCACTGGGCAGTTCTAACTGGAGGGATAAGAGAAAGGGATCCGGAGGGACTGATGGTTCGGTTAGAAAGGGAATAGGCCTTTCAACGGTTTTTTATGGAGTTGGATTAGGAGCGGGTGGCAAGCAGATGGCACGGGCAGGCGCTTATGTTCAATTGCTTCGCGATGGCTCCGCTCAGTTCGCAGTGGGTACAACCGAGATGGGTCAGGGAATGCGTACAGTGCTTTCACAGATTGTAGCTGAACAACTTGGGATTCCCTACAAAAAGGTCTATATGATCGAAACTGATACATCACGGGTTCCTGACAGCGGACCCACTGTCGCTTCACGGGCTACGGTGATGTCCGGAAATGCACTCATCAAAGCATGCGCCCCGCTTAGAGAGATTTTGCTGAAAAGAGCCGGAATTATATTGGGGCAGGACCCCCAGTTCCTTATATTCCAGGATGAAATGATCCATCTTGAAGAGCATCCGGAAATCGCGGTTCCTCTCATGAAAGTGATAGAAGATTGCCACCATCACCGGGAAAACATGTCACATGAGGGGTGGTTTATTTCACCGGAGACATCATGGGACCCGGAAACAGGTCAGGGGAAAGCTTATTTCATTTATTCCTGGGCCACTAATATAGCGGAAGTGGAAGTGGATATAGAAACAGGCCAGGTAAAAGTATTGAAGATCACCGCCGCCCATGATATGGGTAAAGCGATAAATCCATTATTGGTTGAGGGGCAGATTGAAGGGGGAGCGCTGCAGGGGATGGGATATGGACTGATGGAGGAAGTGCTTGTTGATGAGGGAAGGATCATCAATCCCAATTTTTCTACCTATATAATTCCCACGGTTATTGACGCTCCCGAGTTTCAACCGATTATTGTGGAGAAACCTTTCAGGGATGGACCTTATGGCGCCAAGGGATTTGGGGAATTACCCCTGATGGGTGTTGCCCCTGCAGTTACTGCAGCGATTTCCCACGCCCTGGGCATCACACTCCACGAAATACCAGCTACTCCCGAAAGGATACTGGAAGCTATACAGGCAGCAAAGAAAGCCAATCTAAACGGGTAGAAGACAGGATAATGATCACTATAAACTTTACAGTGAATGGCCAAAAAAAAGAATTGGAAGTTAAAGGAACCGCCACTTTATTGGAGATTCTTAGAGATGAGTTATATTTGACAGGGACTAAGGAGGGTTGCGGCAAGGGAGAATGCGGCGCTTGTACCGTTATCATGGATGGCAAAGCGGTAAATTCATGTTTGATCCTGGCTACTCAGGCAGATGGCAGTGAAATTACCACTATTGAAGACCTGGAACATGATGGCGCACTTCACCCATTGCAGGAAGCATTCATCGAAGCCGGCGCTGTCCAGTGTGGCTTTTGCATACCGGGATTTATAATGAGCGCAAAAGCATTCCTTGATAAGAACCATTATCCAACCAGGGAGGAGATTAAGATGGCTATCGCCGGTAATCTGTGCCGCTGCACGGGCTATAGGAAGATCATAGATGCTATTCAATTAGCCGCCCGGAAAATGTATGGGGAGAAACCTTAAATGAACATTTATAATGAGATTATAAGGCATCAGGAGGAGAACCGCGCCGCAGCCCTTGCTACCGTTGTCAAGGTTGAAGGTTCAGCACCCCAGGTGGTGGGCGCAAAAATGCTGATAGACATGGATGGCAACATCTACGGCACCGTGGGCGGCGGAACGGTGGAAGCCCGGGTTATCGAAGATGGAATAAAAGCAATAACTGAAAGGACCGCGGGTATATTTAAATATAACTTCTCAATAAAAAACGGAGCAGAAGGTGAGATGATTTGCGGAGGCCAAATGGAGATATTTATCGAGCCTTTGGTAATTTATCCGATGCTTTATATATTTGGTGGGGGCCATATCGGTTCGTCGCTGGCTAAAATAGCTATAGAAGTGGGCTTCCAGGCAGTAGTAATCGATGACCGGAAGGAGTTGCTTTCCTCTGATCAATGGCCTGAATCCGTCAAACTGCTCCAAGGCAACTTCACCGAAATTGCTCAAAAACTAAATTATGGCCCGGATTGCTTTATCGTTATTGCTACTCATGGCCATCTTTATGATCAGGATGTCCTGGAAGAATGTATATCTAAATCTTACAAGTATATAGGCATGATAGGCAGTAAAAATAAAGTAAGGACTATCTTTAATAATTTGATAGATAAGGGAATAAACCAGAAATTGTTAAATAGGGTACACACTCCGATTGGATTGGATATTGGCGGTCGATCCCCGGCGGAAATTGCTGTAAGTATTATTGCTGAAATTATTGCGGTTAAATATGATAAAGCAGATAACCTTAAGTTGATGAAATTAACTTAAACCAATTAATATTTATTAAAAATGTTTGATATAAAGATATATAAGCCTAAGACATTAGATGATGCATTAGAAATTAAGGCTAACTTATTAAATGATATTGCAGTACTTGCTGGTGGGACGGATCTTACTATCCGTTTGAAGGAGAAGACCATAATCCCTAAGGGGATTCTCGATATTTCAGGCCTTGAGGACCTTAAATTTGTACTGGAGGATAACGCAATATTGAATATTGGCCCATTATGCACCCACAACGAATTATCGGACCGTCATACCGATTGGGGTGCGTTAATCGATAGTTATGCTCCGGAGTTGGGCGAGGGATGCCGTGTATTGGGATCCCCGCAGATAAGGAACATTGCCACCATCGGAGGGAATATTGTGAATTCCTCCCCGGTGGGTGATACCATTCCCCCTTTGTTTGTTTTGGGAGCCCGGCTAAAGGTCCAGAGCTTAAAAGGGGAAAGATACGTTGATATAGCTGATTTCGCTACCGCTCCAGGGAAAAATGTACTGAAACCCACCGAGCTTTTAACGGGGATAGTATTTGAGAAACATAGGAAAAAAGACAGGGGCTTTTTCAATAAGATTGGGCAACGCAGGGCCCTTTTTATTGCCAAGTCTTCAGTAGCTTTTAAGGGGTCCTGGAATGGGGATATCTTTTCCGGTGTAAAGATCGCACTTGGCGCAGTTGCACCAACGGTCATCTTTGCTCCTGAAACAGCGGCTTTTCTTAATGATAACAAACTTACCAGGGATACCCTGGACCAGGCTTGTAATATAATCCGTACCGAAGGGAGGCCGATAAATGATTTGCGAAGCACCGTGCAATACCGAAGAGTTGTTTTGGGCGCGTTACTTAAAAAAGGACTGCTTCCCTTTTTGGGAAAAAAATAAATTAACATTGATTTAAATGCTTGACAAACCAGATATTACGATGATTATTTAAGCCTATATCTGAAATAAGACAAGGAGGAATGAGAATGAGGCTGGAAACTCAGGAACAGTATAACGCGGTGGTATTCACTCCCAAAGGCAAGATGATGGGAGGGCCTGACGCCGAAAAATTCCACGAAAAGATCAAGGAATACCTGGAACAGGATAAAAAGAATATCGTGGTGGATCTGGGCAAGGTGAACTGGATGAACAGCTCCGGTTTGGGTATCCTTATCAGTAGCTTAACCTCGGTTAAAAATGCTGCTGGCAATATGGTAATTGCCCGTCCAACTGAAAAGATCAACACCCTGCTGATAATTACCCAGTTAGAGAAGATTTTTACCAGCTTCGAGACCCTTGATGACGCGGTGAATTACTTTAAAAAGTAATGGTGGCGGAAAAGGAAATCAAGGTTTCAAGTGATCCGAAATTTCTGGGTGAGGTAATTGAAACCATCGAGGTCTTTCTTTCCGGGCAAGGGATCAAGGGAAGCATCCAGGATGATATTACTATCTCGGTTTCGGAGATAGTTACGAATGCTATGGTTCATGGCAATGGGTTGGATCCGTCCAAGAAGGTCAGTATTCGGATCAGTGTAAATCAGGTCAAGGTTAATGTTCTGATAAGGGATGAGGGAGCGGGTTTTGATCCGGGCCGGATCCCTGATCCATCCGCACAGGAAAATCTCATGAAGACCTGCGGACGGGGGATTTATATCGTTAAGGCTTTGATGGATGAAGTGGAATGTGATTCGAACGCCCAGGGCACTGGTGTAAGGTTATTAAAATATCTTTAGGGTATAATAGGTTTGTTTTATT
>JAFGGQ010000076.1 GCA_016930435.1 bacterium | reverse complement strand
TTTAAAAGAACCTGCATGAATGGAGTAAAAATAAATCCCTGCGCTGCAATCCTGTCCGGAATCATCCTTGCCATCCCACAACACTACTTTCCGCCCGGGCTCCTGTTCACCACTGAACAGGGTTCTCACGTGACCTCCCAGGACATTATATATCTCCAAAGACACCTTTGCCTGTTCTGGTAAACCATATTCTATCCTGGTAACGGCATTGAAAGGATTGGGAAAATTCTGGTGCAGATAATAGTTCCCGGGAGTATTACTTTCAGATAAAAGGATTTTATATATTCCCGGATTTAAAACAGCGGATTGCGCCTCCATCATATCGATGTCAGTAACCTTTCCGGTTAATCGGATGCTTGTTTTGCCGGGCAATTCCGGCTTCTCCCAACTGAAGGATACTGGCTCATAGTTGTTGACCACCAGTCCCCAGGCTATGTCCGGCCCGTTCCCTACAATGCTTTGGGCATAGCGGATATGATCGCTGCCGGTTAGATAAATCTCCCGGTTCCCCTGAGGTGGAGGCGGGGGCAACGGGCGGTCAAACTCCGGTTCGAAGTTGCCAGATGCCTCCCGGTCGAATCCCAGGGAGAGGTCCGTAAATCCTTCTCCTTTCAACTCCAGCCTGAACTGAGGGATTTTCTCACCGAGAGTTCGTTTCATTGCTGGAACAGCAGGGAGCATGAAGTCGCAGGAATCGGTTATTAACACCCAATAGGCTAACATGGGCATGATCCTGTCAGCGGTAACATAAGCAGAAGCCTCATTATTAAAGCCATACCATGAACCGTCAAGGGCTAAACCATCAGGGTCGGTCACTACGGAATCGATAGTAATCCCGCTTTCCCTCCAGACAGAACCCACAATGTGCCATCCTGGCACTGCCTCAAAGGCATAACCGGTAACCGGGGGACCCACCAGGGAATAATTTGTGTCAGAGAGATAGAGCACAAAATAACCCCGTCCGATCTCGATGTTGTCGGCTGGTTCGTATGCAGACACTTCCGGGTTAAAATACCAAACGTTACCTTCATGTCCGGGAAATACCGTCTCAGCGCTCTTATCCGGAATATCCAGAGGGAGTGAGAGCATATGCCAACCTGCGGTAATATTGTAGTTGGCAATAATGCCGGCTGGGGCATCGATATCGAAATAGTCATACAGTATCCGGTTGATAAATTCAGCATGGGTGGAGGGGAAGGGACCTTCTGCCATTGCCCCCAGGGGCACGGAAGAGAAAACCACGTTGTTCTCAGCGCCCTGCGCTACTGGGATACCCGGGCCCACTCCCGCACCGGAAAGCAGAAATACCGCCTCACCACTATAGGACAAATCATCGATAAATACATTGATATTCTCAAAGGGATTGGTGAGGGTAAAACTCATTCCACAAGCAAATCCTGAGCTGTCGCCGGTGAGGGTCAGAGCAGTGTCATCTACCACTGTCCATTCATCATGGGTTACGCTAAGCAGGTCAAGGTGAGTTCTGGGGAATTCCGAACCGGAGAATGTATAGCGTCCGGTTGACCCGCCGGGATACCGGTCCCAGAGGTAATCCTGGCCTATCAGGAAGAGCTTACCGCCGTTATCCAGATAATTTCCCAGCAACTGCTCATCCCAGGGGGTAAGCGTTAAACTGTCACTAAAGAGAGCGCCCATGAACCAGATTACTGCTTTATATGGGCTCAAATCATCCAGAGAAAGGGAATCGTAGCCGATCATCTCGAAAACATTGTATTCGACGCCCAGTTCATCAAGAGCATCCATGTAGTAATGCGACTGGTTATTATGCCAGGTGTAGGCGCTTCCGTCATCGTCCACCAGGAGCACCTCCGCGCTGTCTATGTAGCCCCAGGGCATTGCGCTGACCGTATCCGAGGTCTCACTCTCGCCCCGCTCATGCATGGCAGTTACAAAGTAATAATACATTGTGCCGTTGGTAACCGATGAATCGAAATACTCTTCTTCTTCCGAGAATCCGATAGGTGTGAATGGCCCTCGGGGCCCGGTTCCCCGGTATATATAATAATCCTCTACTACTGTAGGTGCGGTACGATAGAAACCGAAATCGGGAGGAAGAATGCTCCCTTCCAGGCTGATGGAATTAGAGGGGGTAATGTATTCAAAATTCCTTTTGGGCTTGGAATAGACAAAATCAGGTGTCCTTCTGTACATACGGTATTCCATAGCGAAATATTTGACTCCTATGGCGATAAAGTAATCCGCATGGGGAAACCAGGCCTCTTCGTCGTCCAAATAATGCAGGCTTCTATCTTCCGCTGTTACTGCTGAATCGTCAGCTAATATGGAAGGATACTGGTTCAATTTCACCTGACCAATGTGGAATTCCTGGCCCGGTTCAAAGATGATGCCCTCATCCCGGTAATCGATCAGGGTCCAATAAGGAAAAGAATCGGGTGAGATCGTATCCGGGTTCATGATATCCGAGTCCAGATTCGGAAAGCCATCGCCATCGTCATCCCAGAGATGGAGTTCCATATCACGGTACCGTCCCCGAGGATCATAGGCCATTATGGCGATATAATAGAGGGAGCAGGGGAACCATACCTGGAACCTCGTACATTCGATATCCCCTGCACTGGCAGCAGCGTCATCCGGATACCAGTAAGTAGAAACTGTATCCGTGAAGTAATAGATCTCCTCTGACGTTCCCGGTTCGCCCTGAGGAGGGGTCCAGAATAAAGGAACCACGCCTGAATTATAGCTGACAGCGATGAGGTTCTGGGGTTCATTTATCGGCGTGGGAGTGCCTACCAGGACAAAATTACGGGTCTGGTCCCCGTGCATGGAGAGGATAGCCTCCATTTCTTCATACCCGAAATGATCAGCGATCACGTTATAAGTTCCGACAGGTACACCGGTTATAAGGTAGTCACCAAGCTCGTCGGTAGTATCTACCAGGCCGATACCCTCGATTTTTACTGTGGAACCTGATTTATCAGCCCGTCCGGGAAGGTCCACATTCCCACGTAAAGAGTAAGTTTCATCGGAAGATACGTAACGGACTACCGCCCGGATGTAGTAGGTCATATCGGAGGCGGTCCAGGCTGTTCCGTAGTAATCCCAGGAGCGGTCAGTATCCTCATCGTCATAGCATATATATATATTTGTATCTGCTGCCATCTCGAATGATGGGAGGAAGTCACCGGATGTATAAAGGTCGTAGAATGCAGCGATATCCACGTGTGACCATGCGAGCCCGGGTGGAGCGGTGCCTCGCCAATAGGGGGGTAGAAGTGCATTTCCCACCCTGCCCCCGGTCCACTCATAGACGTTGAAATAGAAATCACGCTCCAGATCGCTTGGATTGTAGGTCAGGAATTCGAGGGACAGTATCTGGCATAGACTGTCCGGGCTCAAGCGTGTAGCGAAACGTGTTCCGGCATAGCCCCCCCAAACCGTAGTTTCGGGATCGCCATCGTCGGCAAGCAGGGTATCATATTCCCCGCCTGAGTGCCCTGAGGTAGCCGAAGCTTCATTGGAATAAGGGCTTTCACCGGCCGCATAATAAGCGGTTACTACATAATAGTAAGGGGTGCCGTCCACCACTGCATCATCAAGGTAAGTCAATCCGTAAGAAGACCCCCGGAAGGTATAGCTGGCTCCTGGAAATGAAGACCGGTAAACCCGGTAATGCGTAGGCCCGGTGCTGCCCCCGGAATACTTGACGTAACAGCGTAAAAGGTAATCGCCCCCGGCATAATAGAGGGTGGTCTCCGCCGCCGCAAAGAAGATGCTGCGGTTCTCAGCCGGAGCAGTTGCGTCCACGAGCAGGCAGGGATTATCGGTAAGATGCATCATGCCTACATGAAAATCTCGTGGGGAGTCCAAAAGAATACCCATCCCGGAAACATCCACGAGAGTTGATTCCGGAAAGGGGTTAGGGCTGATATTGACGGGTGTTCCCAGCGGTGATAGGGGATCGGGAAAACCGCCATCATCCTCAAAAAAGTGCAACTGGATATCATCATAGGTTTCGGTTTCATCATAAACCCATAACTTGACTGCATAAATAGTGCAGGAACTGGTAGCAGTGAAACGGACTGATTCGAAATCCCCCGTTTCGCATTCATAGGCTCCGGCGGGAGTGCCGTCATCATAATAGAGTTCTTCCAGTCCACCCGCGCCTTCGGGTGGGTCCCAGCGTAAGGGGATCTCTCCATCATGACCACTCTCGGCGATTAGGTTCCGTGGTGGATTGAGCTCCGGACCAACAACCTCAAAATTGGCTGAATAAGTGAAGGTAAGATCCTCTCCGCCCGTGGATAGTACGGTTGGAATAAAAATCACGTAATCCAACTCCTCATAATCATCTTGCTCTATTTGAAGATGACCGTAGTTATAGGAATTAAGGGGAATGGATATCACCTCATAGGAGGTCAAACTGGTTACTTTCATGACCTGAGCATTCCACAGATAACCATCCTGTCCATCAAATGTTATGGTAAAAGGGCCCTCTGCCGTTCCCGGTAAGTTAAACCGGATATAGTCGGAGGCCAGAGCATCGGGGCTATGACTACCGGAATTTCCGGTAGCAGGATAAGTGCTGTGAATGGCGTGGAAGGTAACTTCCGGAAAATCATCGGCATCATTATAATGCATTCCGGTGGTCCTGGATCCGGTAAAATAATTCCACTGCACGAATTCGGAGAAGGCGGAATTACGGTCCGATCCCAGATCCGATAGGACGCTCTGTGTTGCTGAAAACACCGATGCATAACGGCATTCCTCCCAAATGTCCCGGATACTATTCCGCCCAAAGTTCATATCGATAAATTTCCCCCAGTGGTAGCTTCCGTATTCATGACTGCCATCATAGGTGGTCAGAGATACCCAGGGGGAGTTGAAGAAATAGGGGAGATAAGAAAGCTCCTGGTCAATAGTGGGATAATATTCATCCTCGATCCAGACCGAGGATATTTCCATCCAGAATACCTCTTCGGAAACGTCATAAGACATCTGCACAGCATGAAAAAATTCGTGTACAGATGTGATTTTTTTACAGTCTAAAGCCGGCCAACCAAACTCGGTGTAATTGTTATCCATAGCAATGAAGCTGGTGGCATCGTTCCAGGAATATGAACCCCCCCATTCGGGCTGGGTATAGCCCATAATTCCTCCTGGAAGTTCTAAGCAGTAAATATCATATTTACCATCTCCGCCAGCAGAGCCATCGGAAGGAGGTGTTAAATATCCCATTGTGCCGGTGATGAAAGTCCAGGCATTTTCAAAATGGGTGCCCATATCCACTACATAGCCCTCGTTCGGAACCCGGTCCGTTCCGCTTAAAGTAAAATGGAATTTAAAGTGAGTTGTGCTATGGCTGTTAGTCAGGCCTGTAGGACGGGCTAAATAGCTGCTGATTATAGAACGGGTCAAAGGAGTTACCTCCTCCAGATGGTTCCACACCTCAACCAGTACAGTCGTAGCTGATTTAAGATGATCCGAACCCACCAACGACTGGGGTAACGCTTCCCGGTCGTGGACTGCGTAGGTCAGATATAAATAATATTCATCATCTGTAATTTCCTGGTTTTTCCAGGCTGCTCGAATATTTGCGACAGTGGTCTGAGCAAAAATGTTTCCCACCATTATAGCTAAAAATAAAAGCAGGATTAATACAGATCCGGTTCTCCCTCTCATTTTTTTCCTCCTGAGTGTAGAATTACTATATATTGCTTATTTCATTAGTATTACTTTCTTGAATATACGTTTTTGACCTGCCTGAATAGAGATAAAATATATGCCGGAATTTACATTATGATTATCCGTTTTACTAATTAAATAGGGTAGGAGATGGTTTCCGGCAGAAAAGACTCTATCGCAAATATTATCTATAAGCAAACCATTTATATCGTAAATTTGGATATTTATCAGAGCAGGTTGGGTAAGCTCAAATTCAAAATTGATCTGACTATTGAAGGGATTAGGATAGGTTTTGAATAAATTAAAGGAGGGGATTTTGCCATCTGTTTCATTAATTATTTCTGAAGCGATAGAGAATTCCCAGCAATAGTATTCGCCTATGGAATTGGGTTCGCAGTAATCGGGATGGTCCGCTGCCTGAACCAAACAGACTTCAGCAGTGGTGGTATCCTCCCAGGCAATCCCCGCTACAGCCGGATCGAAGGTCAGGGTGTTACCGCTATAGGATAAAGCCGGGTCAGTCAGATAATAAACCGTGCCCAGCACTTGCAGGGCAAGTGAAGCCGGATCTACGCCGCTATAATCATCGCTGATATCGAGGTGAATCAGCGGAGTATTTGTGCTTACAGTAATCCCCGGAGCGGGAACAGGGTTTTCGATGATGGGGAAAGAGATATCGACAGTAAAAGAACCGGAGTAGGGGAGCCCATCCGCGCAGTTCCCTTCCATGTCAGCGGCATCGGTTAAGCTGTAATTTATCTCTTCACCATCGATCCACCATCCGGAAAATGGCTGAAAGACCAGTGTATCTTCACTGTAAGATAATCGGGAATCGGTCAGGGAGTAGATGCTGCTGTTCACCATCAATCTGATGGAGGTTGGATCGATCTCGTCGTTATCGCGTAGGATGAACTTGACAGGTTGATCAGAGCAGCTGGAATAGCTTCCGGGCAATGGTTCCAGAACAGCGCCGGTGGGTGGAATTGTATCGATTTCGGTTCCCCCGGTCGTGTCGATCAGGTCGGTATGGCAGACATAAAAGGTATTTCTGCTTAAGACGAATAGGTATTCATCCTCATAGGCCACATCATTTACGAATCCGATATCGCTTAATTCACCGATCAACTCGAGAGCGGAAGGGTACTCCACATCCAGTATCTTTACTCCTGCAGTGCCGTCGGCGATTATTACATAGTGACTTACCGGGAAGCAATTCAGAACCGAACCTCCATAGGATATATAGTGTCCAACTTCGGTAATCGCGGAGGCATTCCGGATATCCATAATTCGCAGGGATGCTTCTCCCGGCACCCCTACTATCGATGCATCTGCCACAAATGCATAATTATCAAGCACTTCTACTCCAACAGCCCAGCCGGGGGTATCCCTGCCGCTTAACAAACGCGGTGAGGTGGGATCGGTAATGCTATACGCATAAAAGCCTAACTGATCCAGACCCAAATAGGCAACTCCTCCCACAATATCCAGGGCTTTATTGTCGCGAGCTACTGAAACCTGACCCAGAAAACCAATGGTATCTGTCAGGGTATGTTGCAGAATCAGAAAACGTGCCATATTCGCAACAAAGATAGCACGTCCCATTACCTTCACATCATAAGAATAATTGGTAACATTATAATTGTCCACCAGGTTCGGGGCCCCGGGATCGCTGATATCCACCAATCCGATTTTCTGGCCATAAGTAATATAAGCCCAGTCTCCGCTGATGTCTATTCCAAGTGTATAATTGTCAAAGTGAAATGCGCCGATAGAATCCGGCGAGGAAGGATCCGAAACATCGAACACATATAGATTAAAATAGTCCAGTATAAATACCAGGTTATCCAGGTAGTAAAGGCGTTGAGCGTTAAAAAAACCGCTCCGGGAACCTACAATATCGATAGGATCTGCACTAATTGTAACAATCATAGCTAACAGCAGAATAAGCGGCAATCCCTTCTTTAACATTTGCCCTCCAGTCTATGTTCGTATAGTCAAATGAATTATGGCTTTATTTCATTAATATTACCCTGGTTCATTAAATAATCTAATTAAGCATAGTTTGATATGATAAAATAAAATATATTTTTTACAAGTATTTTTTTATTATAATAAACCAATTGCATCCGGATTGTATCATTATAACAACGCTGTATTACTCGTAATGGAGGGCTTCCACCGGATTCTTGCGGGATGCCTTATAAGCCGGGAAAATGCCAAAGGCCAAGCCTACCATCGCCGAGAAGAGTATGCCCACAATGACCAGCCAGCCAGGGATCGAAATGGTGAATGGTACTGCTTTTTTGGCAAGCAGGCTAAGGGAGAGGACCAGGATCAGTCCGATTATTCCACCGATAGTGCTCAGTACAATTGCTTCAGCGCCAAACTGAAGTAATATATCCTTGGGTTGGGCTCCGCAGGACTTCCGGATCCCGATCTCCTTGGTTCGCTCCGTTACCGATACGAACATAACATTCATTATACCAATACCACCGACTAAAAGTGATATTGCCGCTATTCCAATGATAACTATATATGCCACCCGTGTGATATTGGATACTGCTTCCATAAGCATTTCCGAGGTAAAGAGTTCAAAATCGTTCTCATCATCGAAACGGAGACCGCGGAGATTGCGAAGGGCTACTATAACCTCATCGATCGCTTCCTCCATCTTCTCCGGCAAGGCTTCTACTATGAACTGCAAGCCCCAACCCCCTCCCCAATATTTTTCAGCAGTAGAATATGGAACGATAGCCTGGGCACTTTGCTCCTGGCCGAATGCAGCGGTTTGTTCGGCAAGAATGCCCACTATCTTGAAAGGAATATTCCCGATCTTGATCCGCTTATCAAGGGGGATAAGATTATCCGGAAAGAGAATACCCGCCGCCTTGCGGTCGATCACGCAGACATTCTTACGGTAAAGTATATCTGAAGGGGAGAGGAACCTCCCATACTCAATATCGTAAGAACTGAAATCATAGAGATTCTCGTTGGAAGCAGTAATGCTGAGATTGTCCAGTTGATCATCCCCTGAACGGGCATTCTGGCGATACCAGAGCATAGGAGCTATGGACTGAACGTGGGGTGAATTTTTCTGAATAGTTGGCAGATAATCCACTTCAAGGTTTTTTCGTCGCCAATACTGGCGCCAGTCGCTGTGCCCTCCGATCCCCACGATGAAAGGTCGCCGGCTGATGAAAAAGGTATTGGAACCCAATGATGAAAACTGTTTGTTAATTTCTTGCTGAAGGCTGTAAGCCATTGTTCCCATACCTACGACGGCAACGATCCCCACGGTAATGCCCAGGGTGGTCAGGATACCCCGTGAAAGGTGAGTTCGTAACCCACCAAAGACTATTTTCATTGTATCAATTAATTTAAACATTGTAAATCCTATTATTCATAATGCAGGGCTTCAATGGGGTTCAGGTTGGCAGCTTTTCCGGCGGGATAGATTCCGAAAAAAAGTGCCACTGAAGAGGAGAATATCAACCCCAGAAAACCGGCTTTGACCGAGATCGCCGATGGTAATGGCGTAACCGCGCTGATGAAACCAGCCAATCCGAATCCCAGGCTGGCCCCAATCAGACAACCTACCCAGCAGAGAATCAGCACCTCTATCAGAAACTGCAGTAGAATATGTCCGCGCTTTGCACCAATCGCCTTCCGGATTCCGATCTCCCGGGTCCTTTCGGTTACCGAGATAAGCATGATGTTCATGATACCGATGCCCCCTACCAGCAGGGAAAGCGCGCTTATGGCAACCATTGCTGCGAACAGGGCTTTAGTAGTACGCTTGAACTCCTGAAGGAGTACATCCTGGCTATTAATAGAAAAATCATCTTCCTCCCAGGAGTGCAGACGGCGGACCTGCCGTAACGCTATAACAGTCTCGTCCTCTAACTGCTCTAATTGTTCCGGGTTGTAAGGCATCACCTGGATGGTAATATTGATCCGCCTGCCGTAATGCTTCTGGAAAGTGTCTATCGGTACTAAAACCATATTATCACGGGATTCGCCGAACACGGAACCCCTTTTCTGAAGTACACCTATTATCCTGACCTTAATGCCGCTGACCCGGATCCACTTGCCCAGGGGATCTTCACCGTGATCGAAGAGATTATTGTAAACTCCCCAGCCGAGCACGCATACCCGCTGCTTGTGGTTGACTTCACTTGCGCTAAAAAAACGCCCCTGCTCAGGGTAGGCACCGTTTACCTGAGGGTAAAACTCATTGGTGCCCGTGATCTCAATTGCCTCTAACTTCCTGGAACCGTATTTTACCTCGGTGTAAGCATCCACAATGGGAACTACATAGGCAGCGCTCGGACAACGCTCCTGGATAGCATTTACTTCTTCCATGGTTATCGCCTTGCGTTTACGGTAAACATACCACTTGCCGTGACTGAT
Organism: bacterium; assembly: GCA_016930435.1. GTDB lineage: Bacteria > UBP14 > UBA6098 > JAFGQG01 > JAFGQG01 > JAFGGQ01. The sequence goes on along the minus strand of JAFGGQ010000076.1, from coordinate 17,581 downwards.
CCATGGATATTTTGAAACATAAAGGACGTTAGTACCCAACTGGGAGAATTCCCCCGTTACAGTTTTCTTGAGCCCATCAATAAGGGATACAATGGTGATAATGGTCGTGATCCCGATCACTATGCCCAGGGTAGTCAGAATAGCCCTTAGCCTGTGCTTGGAAAGTGAATAGTAAGCTGTTCTCAGCGATTCAATCAGAAAGTACATTTTTTATTTAAGCCTCGTGTCGGATTTGATCCTTCCGTCAAGGAGGGTTACGATCCGGTTGGCATGTTCGGCGATATATTCCTCATGAGTTATAAGAACAACAGTGTTCCCTTTGTGATGGATGTTATCTATTATCTCCATAATTTCGGCACCGGTTTTGCTGTCCAGGTTCCCGGTGGGTTCATCAGCCAGTATTATCTGGGGTTCATTAACGATGGCTCTTGCGATTGCAACCCTCTGGCGCTGCCCACCCGAAAGTTCATTGGGTTTATGGTGCAGACGGTCACTTAATCCGACCGCATCCAGGGCTTCACGGGCGAGCTTTTTTCTCAGGGAAAGCGGTTTCCGGCCATAGATCAAGGGCAGTTCCACGTTGTGAAGGGCATTGGTACGGGGCAACAGGTTAAAGGTTTGAAATATAAATCCTACCTGCTGATTTCGGAAATTGGCAAGTCTGGATTCCGTGAATGTAGTTACATTTTGACCATTGAAAAAATAGTCTCCGGAAGTTGGCTGGTCCAACAACCCCAGGATGTTCAGGAGGGTGGATTTTCCGGAGCCGGAAGGTCCCATAATGGCCAAATATTCACCTTCATCAATAGTGAAATCAAAATCACGAAGAGCGTGAACACTCAACTCTCCCAGCTTGTAGATCCTGTTTATTTTACTCAGTTCTATCAGGTGATTCATTACGGTAGTTTTCCCAACCTGGTTTTGATACTTTGACTTTATCACCATCCCTTAACTCACGGAGTACCTTATAGCTTCCCACAACGATGGTTTCGTCCCCTTCCAATCCCTCTAATATCTCAATATAGCGGTCATCTGAAATCCCGGTTCGCACTGGTTGGGCTCGGGCAATATTTTCTTTTAGAATGAACACTATTTCCCTGCGATCTTTCATTTTTTGTCCACCGGGTTCATCCGAAAGTCTATCCTCCGTTGAGTCGGAGTCAGTAGATTTGTCCGCAATTCGACTCTCTTTTATTTCAGGCACCACTGCTTGTATGGGAACTGCAATAACCGAATCCCGGCGTTGGGTAATAATATCGGCGCTGATAGACATTCCGGGTCTGAGTCCGGGAACATAATCTTCAATGGAGAGTTTGACATCAAAGCTTGCCACAACCCCCTGCGTGCTTGATCCGCTAATCCTGGCCTTATTGCTGATCTGAATAACTGTTCCACGGAAGAGGGTATCCGGGAAGGCATCGATTTCCAGCCGCGCCTCCTGTCCGGTTTCTACCTTAACAACATCGGTTTCATCTACTTCAATCTCGGCTTCCATTTCGTTCAACTGGGAAATGCTCATGATCACGCTGCCCGGGATATTCATGGTGCCCACGATTACATATTCACCCTCTTCTGCGGAAAGCCCCGTAACGATACCCCCCTGGGGCGCTTTGATAATGGTTTCATCATAGGCCTCCTGAGCCTCGTCCACCGCCCCCTTGGCACGTAAAACACCATCCTTGGCGGATTGAAGCTGGGCCTCCAGTATCTCCACCTGGGTTTGCCCATCCTCAAATTGCTGGTCCGAAATAAATTCCTTTCCATAAAGCTCACGTAAACGCTCCAGATTATCGCGCGATTGCTTAAGATTGGCCTCCGCCTGAATTACCAGCGAATTGGATGAACGTAAATTAGCCTTGGCTTGTTCCAGCATGGCAGCATACTTTGAACGGTCAACCTGCAAAAGAGTATCGCCACGCTGAACGGTATCACCCTCCTGAACGTAAAGCTTGACGATCTCGCCGGTTACCTTCGCGGAAATATCTACCTCCCGGGTAGGCTGTACACGGCCAAATCCGGTTACCGATGACTCCAGGTCCATTCGCCCAACCTGCTCAACGCGTACCGGAATAGCCTGCTTGCTGGCGTGAAATTTGAAAGCTACTAATGCAAATATGAAAATTGCAAAAACTATAACTATGCCAATTATTACTATTTTTTTCAAAACAGCCTCCTGATTTCTAATACCAACCGGGTTAAAGTAAGTTGGTCAAGATCACCTTATTTCACCGCATAATTTGTCCAACAGGGCAATGTTGATTTTATACTCGTACAAAGCTTGAATATGTTCGTTTTCACTGCTGGTAAGCGATACTTCAGAATCCAATAGCTCCAGCAGGGTCGCTGTGCCCAGCTTATATTTTTCGGAAGTTATCTCGTAGGTTAACCTGGCATCCTCCAACCGTGCTTCGGATAATTCGATCCGCTGCTGGCTTTCCATGACCTTCCCATAAGTTTGCCGTACCTGCTTGACAATGTTCTTTATCGTTTGATCTAACTGTAATTCACCCTTATAGAAGTTTAAACTGGATTCCCGGTGGTCATAATACCGTGACAGCCCATTAAACAAGGTCCAGGAAAGATTCATGGAGAGGGTCCATGAATCAGCGTCCCGCCATTCCTCCCAGTTGTCCGGAAGCTCAATATTATTCCAGGAATAGTTCAACGATAAGGATAGAGCAGGATAGAAAGCAGAATTAACCATGGTTTTTGCTATCTTATAAAGGTTAAGGGCATTTTCCATGCTGCTTATATCAAGCGAACTATCCAAAGCCAGCTCAATGTAATCGGTCATGGGTTTAAGTTCCCGGGATATCAGGGAATCACTGGCCAGAGTGAATTGAAGATCGAGGGGGTAGTTTAAAAGCTCGTTGAGGTCCTCCCGATACTCGCGTTCACCGTTCTGGGCTTGAATCAGCCGGAGCTTTTCTTCCGCCATCAATACCCTGGTTTTGGCTACATCCGATTGGGAAGCTGAACCCAATTCGTACTTTTGGGTTACCAGATTCAATTGGTCCTCTGCCCTTTTTACCCCTAATTTTGATAATATAACCAGGCGTTGCGCCGCAATTATGGCATAATAAGTTGATTTTACAGCATAAACGATGTCCGACTTCTCCTGCTTTAAGCTTAATACCTCCTGACGGTAGGATTCTTGCTGGTATTTCATACTAAACCACTGATACCCTCCGGTAAAAAGGCTCTGGGTAGCAGACAGGGAAGCGGAATAAGAGTCGCTGGAACGAACTATCTCATCAGCCGTAATGCTTAGCATTTCCTTGTCATATCTGCGCCAACCCAGGCCAGTGGTTACCTTGGGCATGAATGAAGAATATTCCCCTCTTTTACGAGCTTCAGAGGATTCCAAATCGAAAATTTTACTCTCTATGGATGGACTATACTCTAAAGCGCGCTGGATACAATCCTCCAGGCTCAGGGTTGAATCTCCCGAAGAAAAACCTTCAAAACCCTCACCTTTAACCCTCATGAGCATGACCAAGATAAAAATGACCAAAGCTCGAATACCTGTTTCAGTAATATTTTTAGACATTTTGCTTCCTCTGAAAAAAAGTTTTTTTACAAAATAGAAGAGTATAAATTTAAAGTCAATAAAATATTAGATACTATCACTTTTAGTCAGGAGCATTAAGCATATAATTAATAATATTTTTTTCATATTGACAAAAACCTTTCAGAATCTATTTTGGTGAGAATTAAACCGTTTATTCAGGGCTTGAACTATAAATGTATGCCTATATCAAAGGAATTTTGACCTACAAGACGATCAATGAGGTGCACCTGGAAGCTGGTGGAGTAGGCTATTCCCTGGCTATTCCCCGGTCAACCTTCGATGTTCTCCCGGGTGAAGGTCAGGAATTAATGTTGTTAACACATTTTGTGGTCAAAGAGGACCGGCATGAGCTTTATGGTTTTGCAACCGAGTGTGAGCGGAGTTTATTTCGCAAGCTTTTGACCGTTAATCGGGTAGGGGGTAGTATAGCTCTTGCTATCCTTTCAAGTTTCAGGGTTGGGGAGTTTGTCACCATAGTGAATACGGATAATGTTCGGTTACTTACCAATGTAAGCGGTTTGGGAAAAAAGGGGGCGGAGCGTGTGATTCTGGAGTTGAAGAACAAGCTGGATGATGTTTCTCTGGTCGAGACTGGTGTAAGTGAAGAAAAGCTTGGTTTAACCGGGGAGGCCATTGAAGCCCTCTGTGCCCTGGGCTATAATCGAAGTCAAGCTTCCGGCATCGTGGGCATGGTAATGAAGCAAGAGGGGATCAAGGATCTCCAGGCCCTTTTAAGGGAGGCCTTTAAACTGTTAAGGAATGAATGATGAAGGATTTTGAGGGAGAAGAGGTACTATCACCCCGTCTTTCCCGGCAGGATGAGCAATTTGAGGATAACTTGCGGCCATCCAGTTTGGCGGAGTTCATTGGGCAAGCCAAGCTCAAGGAACGTTTACATATTTTTTTAGAAGCCGCTAAAAAGCGGCAGGAGCCCCTGGATCATACGCTGTTCTATGGTCCCCCCGGATTGGGCAAAACCACCCTTGCCCATATTATTGCCAAGGATCTTGGTGTGAACCTCGTTAAGACTACCGGGCCGGTATTGGAAAAGGCCGGGGATCTCGCTGGGGTGCTGACCAACCTGGGCAATGGGGATGTGCTATTTATCGATGAGATACACCGTTTGCCCCGTAATGTGGAGGAGTATCTCTACCCCGCAATGGAGGATTTCCAGATCAATATTGTGATTGACCAGGGACCCGCTGCCAGAAGCATCAACCTTCCCCTGCAAAAATTTACACTGGTAGGAGCTACCACCCGGGCGGGATTGATAACCTCACCCCTGAGGGACCGCTTCGGAGTGGTGGAACGGATAAATCTATACCCTCCGGAAGAGCTCTACAAGATCGTCCTGCGGTCCGCACGTATTCTCAATATTCCGATTGAAGAAGAGGGCGCGCAGGTGATCTCCCGGCGCTCACGGGGTACTCCCCGCATATCCAACCGCTTGCTGCGGAGGGTTAGGGACTATGCTGAAGTCAAGGGCGAAGGCCAGATCACACGTGTCCTGGCTCTCGATGCCCTGGATTTGTTGAATATTGATGAACTGGGCCTGGACGATATGGATAAACGTATCATCATGACACTGATCCAAAAATTCAACGGGGGACCAGTAGGATTAAAAACACTTGCCATGGCCGTGGGAGAAGAAGAAGGGACAATCGAAGAAGTATGTGAACCGTACCTGGTTCAGGAAGGGCTATTGGACCGCACTCAACGCGGCAGAGTGGCTACTGCCCTTGCCTTTAGCCACTTCAAGATAAAAAAAAATAAACCGGAATCACTGGACCTTTTTTAGTACTATTAAAGCCACATTCATATAACGTACCCGATGATTGTTGCTTGGTGAATGGAATTTGATTCAGGGAGAATATTCATGAATTATAAATACAACAACTTACTGATCCTGATAAGGGATCATCTTAAAAAATACCCCCGAATGAAAGTTGTAGATATATACAAAATGCTTTACCAGGCGACAATGGGCGGTAAACACCTGATCCTGCAACCCTCCGCTTATGAATGTTTTCAAAATGAATATATGAAGATCGAACCACGGGAAGGGATAATATTTGAACAAATCCATCCGGACCAGGAGATATCCCGGATCCACCTGGACACCTGTAAATACTATAAAGCTGATCCGGAGATGATCTGGAAATATATAAAATCCAGCGCTGATGAATTTTCCGGGGATGAACAAAAACTGAGGTCCTGGTGGCAGTTCTTCAATTATCTGGTGGATCAAAAAGAACTTCAATTTTCTTCAGAGAGTACGATACGGATCAATCAGATCGTCGGGGAAAAGGGTTTTATACCTCTTCATCATTCGGATGAATTCCGGCAACATTACAACCCTTCTTACCGGTTAATTACATCTAAATATCGCCTGGAATTACTAAAATTATTGACATAAGGTCATCAGTGTATAAATTAATTACATTATTTGAAAAATTTATAAACAATCAAGAAGAATAGGAGAACGAAATGCCGGAAGAAGAGAAAGTAGTCCAGAAGCCAAAGGTGTTGTTGCCCGAAATAAGCCAGCAAGAGATAGAGGAAGGCAAAACCATGGGCATTCTGGCTTATATATTCTTTATTATCCCCCTGATCGCAGCAAGGGATAATAAATTTGCCATGTTCCATACTGAACAGGCCATTATCATTGCCATAATTGCAGTTGGCCTGAGTATTATCGCCAGTGTGCTTAGTTTCACCTGCATTATACCTATCATAGCCATGATAGCCTCAATCGGCTTGATCGTGTTCTGGATTATGGGATTGATCAATGCCATCGGCGGCAAGGTTGAGGTAGTTCCCTTGATAGGTAGCTGGGGACGGAAAATTAATCTGGTTAAATAATTCCGATCCTTTTTCATTTTCTGAGTTTATGAACTAATAACCTTTAAATCCTTGGTATTATCTTTCAAGAATCGCATTACCTTAACGATAATATTTGAGTTTATATATTTAGGGTTATCCAGATAATATAAGCAGTTGTCAGGTTATATAATATTTACTATGTATGCTTGATCAAAAAATGCGGGGACGTATTAGTTTGTTAAAGATTAGCTTTTGATTTGGAAATATTTATAAACGGTGCTGAATTTGCCATAAGCTCGAGGGAGGATTTTATGAGGCCGAAGTTCTTTGGGCAATATCTGTTGGAAAATTGCCTTATAACCAAAGACGAATTGTTAGAAGCGCTGCGCTTTCAAAATACAAAATTAAAGCGATTGGGTGAGATTGCCTGCCAAAAGGGGTATCTGGATAATAAAAAGGTAGAAGACATCAATTCCGCTCAGCGTGATGAGGATATGCTCTTTGGATTGCTGGCGGTTAAAATGGGCTATCTAAACGAGAAACAGTTGGATGAACTCCTTACTATTCAAAGGAATAACCATATTTATCTGGGAGAGGCGGTCGTTCACAAGGGTTTCATGAGCAAAGAAGCCCTGGAAAGGGAACTGGAAAGATTCCACAAAGAACAGGAAGTAGTGAAATCCGTCCAGGATATTGTACCAGATGATAACCCCGAACATGATGAATTAATAGCTATTCTTGATATTACGGTTAAGATCCTGCGCCGGGCGGGGAATGTCCTTTCCAAGATAGGTAATTTAGAAACCCAAACCAAACAGCTCAATAATAGCTTCGCGTTTGCCTCGGTTAAATTTATTGGTGATAGCGGATTTGAATATTTCCTAAATTTTCCTCAGAATATTGCTTTTAATATCTCCCGGTCACTATACAATATTCCGGAGATGGAGTTTGACCTCGAAACCGTTTTTGACGCTATTTCCGAATTCGCCAATATAATTGCCGGTAACGTGAAAGCCCAACTGCTGGAATACGGAAAAAAACTAGAGATATCCCCTCCGCTCTGTATCTGGAATGAAGAAAAGCAGATTATTGAAATTCCCGAGAATAAAATCGCTCTGATCTTTCCCTCGGTTACTCCTGAAGGGGATTTTATAGTCGGAATTATCAAGGATAGATAACGGATCGTTTTTTTTTTTGCAGAAGAAAGTCTTTAGGACAAGGAAAGGCGATGAAAGTTTTAATCGTGGACGATTCCAGGTTGGCAGTTTTCAGCTTAAAAGAGGTTCTATCCAGGATAGAGGAAGTTGAGATCGTAGGCATTGCCAACGATGGAGAGGCAGGTTACAGGCTTTACCGGGAACTTGAACCAGACCTGGTAATAATGGATATGGTTATGCCCGGAGTTAGTGGCTCTGAATGCACCAAGCAGATATTTGAACATGATCCATCTGCCAAGATTATTGTAGTTAGCGGAGTCGGAGGCGCCCAGGACAAAATTTACGAAGAATTGGAAAAAGGGGCGATAACCGTTATCTCCAAACCATTCGAAGAAAAAGTAATCAGGAATGCTATTGAGCAAATAATGAAGTAATGGGTGAATTTTCCAAAGATATAATTGCTCGGGAACCTGCAAAGGACAAGCCGGCTGAAACCGGACAAATCCTGGAAAAATTTCTGGTTTTCCGAATTGGGGATTATAACTTTGCGATACGCTTGATGAGGCTGAAGGAATTGATCTTTATCAAGCGCCTGATTAGGATACCTCAAAAGTGGCCTATACTTATGGGATTATATAATTTCCGGGGACAGATCATCCCTATTATGAACCTGGCTGTTAAGTTCGGGATCAAACATTCCCGGGAAAAGCTTCATGATAAAAGGTTACTTATTGTCAATATTAATGAGCAGCAATTAGGATTACTGGTGGACCGGGGTCACCAGATTATGAAAATGGGTTCGGAAAAAATCTCACCGCTCCCCGTTTTTATTAGCCATCATATTAAGTATAATTATATCAAGGGATTTTGTATCCGGGAACCTTATCAGCCCTTGATTCTAATCATTGACCTGGAGCATTTGTGGTCTTCGGAAGAACTGGATTATATCGGCCAAACCGTAAAAGAATACCAGGAATTGAAGGGAAAATAGTTGATTTACATATCGTTATTTAGGAGGGATTAATGAGAGGGTCAAATATATTTTTGGTTTTGTTGTTGATATTAACCGGTTTTTTGATTTTACCCCTTTTAGCGCAGGACACAAGGGATTTCGAGAATATGTCTCTTGAAGAATTGCTCCAGGTGAAGGTGGTTACTGCTACAAAACGCCCATTAAAGATTGCGGAAGCTCCTTCTATAGTCAGAGTAATAACTGCCAGGGAAATTGCCCAACGTGGCTATGGTTCAGTGGGCGAGGCCTTGCAGAGCGTACCTGGTCTTTATTTGATCAATGACCATCTGAACTATAATATCGGGGTCCGCGGAGTTAGTGGCGGATTGCGGGGCTGGAACCAAGTGGTAAGAGTGCTGATCGACGATCAGCCGGTGGTTTTTAAATCCAATAATACCAATTTCCTGGGATATGAGTTGATACCTATCACCGCGGTTGAAAGAATAGAAGTGGTGCTGGGACCGGGCTCAACCCTCTACGGCCCAAATTCATATCTGGGAGTGGTAAATATCATCACCAAATCCGGCGAAAAAGTTGATAACGGAATTCTTTCCATAAGCACCGGAACCCAAAACGGCGCGAATTCATCTTATGGCGGCGACATAGTCCTGGGGAAAAACATCCAGTTTGTCGATTTTATGTTTACAGCCTCATCCTACTATCTTGATGAATCAGGATTGAGAGTCCCATCCATTTCCCCCCTCTACAATAACTACAAGTTCATAGAAAGCCGAAATGATATCAACGAACCCACCAGTTTCTATGGCAGACTGGCATTTAATCATGAAAAACTGGGAAAATTGATTCTTAACGGGAATTACCTGAACTTTAACGATCATGCAGAATTTCAGGATTGGGGAATACTGACACATCAGAACCAGGTGGCTCTGTCCAACTATAACGCCTTTGTTAAATATCAGAACGAGATACAGAAAACCCTTTCTTTTTATCTTAAGTATGGTATTTCTGAAGGGAAACCTGCCGAGGATGACCACCTGGAGATCGAGAATGAGCTGTTCTGGATAAAACGGGACTTCAATTACCAAAGTAATGAAATAGCTTGTCAGTTAGAGTATTATCCCACAAGGGAGATCAGCCTTTCACTGGGGTCTGACTATATAATCGACAAGCACCGAAAGCCCACTTTCTGGTCAGTTTACAAACAGGATTACGAGAACTACAACGCTGGTGATTCAATTGCTATGTTCGGGGAAAACGGGGATACTACCTTTAAGTGCTTTGGCCTATATACTCAGGTTATATACAAACCAACGGATAATCTTAGTTTGACAGAAGGGTTGATCTACAATAATCATGATGTTTATGGGGATTTCTTCAATACGCGGATGGGAATTGTCCATGAATTTTATGACAGGGGGTACTGGAAACTGCTCTACGGTACCTCCTTTAAGGTCCCCTCCGTCATGCAGCTCTTCACTACACCCATGTATCCCGGAGGAGTGATCGGAAATCCGGAACTTGAACCCGAGAAAACCAAGACCTTTGATTTTGAGTTCAGCCCTGTAAATACTCAGGAACTCATGGTATCCACCAACGCATTCTATAATATGGTCGATAAAAAGATTCAGTTTATTCACGATGGAGCATATACCAAATCCTACAATATGAACAATATACGGGCATACGGCGCAGAGGCGGAAATCCGATGGTTCTTTAATAACTTTACCTGCTATTGGAATTTCGCCTATCAGCAGTCCCACTTTAAACTGGACCTCCCCGAAGATGCAGATGACAATCTCTACGCAGACCAGAAACGCACCTTCCAATATCCTAACGTAACCAGCAATACGGTTATCAACTATGCTGTTCCGCAACTTTTCCTGAACCTTAATCTGGAACACCGTTATGTAGGCTCAAGGTACTCCTCCCAGCAGAATGTAGCCCTTAATGGAGGGCTTTTCTATGAGGTGCCGGCCTATCAGGTATTCAATTTTACCATTTCCACGGTGGGTATTAACTGGATACCGCTGGGTGAAACAATCCTTTCATTGTCCATTAAAAACTTTACCGATGTTGAGTATGTAGAACCGGGTTATTCAGGAATCGATATACCCGGGTCACCCCGAAGCCTGGTTCTTAAATTAACCAAGGAGTTTTAGAACATTATTGAATATTAAGCATATTGACAACTTAAAATTAGTATTAGCGAGGCATGATATGGTATTTAAAAAGAAGCCGCATTTCGGCATAATAACGCTATTTTTATCGCTATTATTATGTCTGATTGTATTTTGGGGCTGCGGTAAAGACTCGGTTGTTGAACCCCGGGATTATAATGATTATCTCACTATTGGATTGTTTCTGCCGTATTCCGGGGATTGTGGCGCTTATGGCTCTTTTGAGAAGAAAGCGGTAGAGCTTGCTTTAAAGCAGGTTAATGCAGCAGGGGGTATTTTGGGGCAGGAAACCCAGTTGGTATTCAGAGACACAAAAACCGATCCCGATTACGCCGAAGCTATAGCCCGGGAGATCATCGAAGATTATAGCGTAGTTGCCGTACTGGGTGCCGAAGCCAGCGAGGTATCCGAAGCCATTCTGAACGTTACCAATGATAATAATGTGATCCAGCTGTCAGGTACCTCAACCGACCCAAGTCTGATAAACCAAGACGTTACCGGAAACTTTTTCCGGACCATACCCTCGGATTATTATCAGGGTGAAGTCATGGCTATCAAAGCCCATAATCTTGGTTACGATACTGCTTCAGTAGTATATATAAACAATTCCTACGGCTCGAACCTCACCGCCCGTTTTGTTGACCGCTACCGCTACCGCGGCGGACATATCCTTGAAACAATCCCTTTGAATAGCGGACAGAACTCCTACATAAATCAGATTCACTCACTGCTCAATCATCGAACCGACACTACCCAGATCCACCATATCGATACAACCTGGCAGGATGAATCCACCTTTGTTGCTGATACATACTACGTAGCCGATTCCGCCTTCTTCGCAGTTCCCAAACTGATAGTCCTGATAGCTTACCCTCAAACCGGAGCTACTTTCCTGCGGGACTGGATTGCAACCGGTTACAATACTCAGTGGATGTTCTCCGATGCCCTGAAAGCTATTGAACTCATCGAAAATGTAGGGGCTTCTCATCTTGAAGGAGCTATCGGTCTATCTCCTTTCCAGGGAGGAACAAATTATGAACGCTTCAAAGATGCTTTTGAGGCCGAATACAATATTGACCCCAGGGAACACCGCGGATTAGAGAATTGGTATGACGCTATGATGCTCCTGGCACTGGCCATCGAAAAAGCCGGAAGCCTGAATCCCGATGCCATCAAGGATTCCATGTTGTCTATCTCAAGACCACCCGGAACAGTTGTTAATTTCGATCAATACCAGTACGGGCTGGAAGTAATTCAGACAGATTCATTAAACATTAATTACGAAGGCGCATCCGGTTCGGTTGATTTCGACCAGACCGGGGAAATTACCTCCCGCTACGAAGTGTGGCGGATACAGGGCGGCAGGATGGTGCATGATCATTTTATAGAACCTTAAAATAGCATAAATGGAAAACTTGAAGTTTAATAAGAGGAACAAGAAAATGGGTACCATTCAAAGGTTACTAAACAGAAACTCAGAAAATAGTATGCTTTGCATAGTGTCCATTTATTTGTTAAAAGCACACGCAGGATGGAAAATGCTGAGGAGAAATAAATGAAACTGTGGTTATCAATACTGACCGCAATGGTCTTGATATCCGCAGCTCTTCCCCTGGAGAACGAAGAGATGCTGGTACCTATGGATATGCAGGTACCAACATTGATGAAGATCCTTAAATACGATCGTAATATCGAGGAAAGGGGACAACAAGGTCTGACTATCGGGGTCATTTACCTCCCTGAAGACCCTGAATCACAGAGCCAGCATAACGAATTCCTGGCAAGTTTTGAATCCTTGCGCAGTAAACGGATACTGAATTTACCCGTAAACTGCGTAAGCATAGCTGGAGTGTCAAATCTTGAAGAAGCGCTCAGGACAAAAAAGGTAAACCTGATCTACGTGACTTCAGGGTTATATCAGCATCTTCCCTTGATTAATCGGATTAGCGCTAAAAACCAGATTTTAAGTCTTACCGGTACTCCCGAATATGTCGATGTGGGTATCGCGGTGGGACTCGGTGTCGAAGAGGGTAAAACCAAGATCCTTATCAACCTGGACCGCTCCAAAGCCGAAGGGGCAAACTTCAGCGCCAACCTCCTAAAGTTAGCTCAGGTTGTCAGGGAGGTAGAGCCATGAAATTTCTGGATAGACTGAATATTAAGACTAAGATCATCTCCAGCTTTATTGCGGTTATCCTGGTTATTACCGCCTTTATCGTGATTTTCTTTCCCATAAAATACAAGAGCCAGGCAATGAAGTCACTCCTTAACAAGGCTACCTCAATCGCCGAAATGACTGCTTATAATATCGCTCCGGCATTGGATTTCCAGGATACTACCATGGTTCTGGATATCTTCGAGGGACTTAAACTGGATACCGACCTCTCATATATACTCCTGCTGGATATCAACGATAATAAATATGCCTCATATCAATATGAATTTGAAGATGGTGAAATCATCTATCAGAGCGGTGTGAACATTTATCGTAACCACCTCAATGTAAATATAACAGTCAAATCCGGCGATAGCCGTTTAGGAACCCTTATCCTTGGATTTTCCCTGAAACGGATCAATTCCCAGGCAGGTGAATACTTCAGGCTGATCTTAGCAGTAGGGATCATAATTCTTCTTGGAGGAGTATTGTTGGGCTGGTTGATCAGCAACGCAATTACTCAGCCGATTAATTTGCTGGTTAAGAGAGTAGAAAATATCTCTCAACAATCGGGTGATTGGACAACCGAGATCCCGGTCAAAAGCGAGGATGAGATCGGGAAATTGGCTGTTGCCTTCAATGAGATGATCAGGACCTTGAGGGATCTGGTGTTCAAGATCCTGAATTCTGCTGACAAGGTTTCCAATTCTGCTAAAAAGCTATCCGAAAACTCACAGGATATAAACACCACCACCCAGGAGGTATCATCTACCATACAGGAAATCTCTTCCGGTGCTTCAAATACCGCTTTAAGGGTGGAGGAAGCCTCCCAGGTACTGGAAAAAATGGCTACCGATGTTGTCAATGTAGCTATGAGCGCCCAGGATGCCGTCAAGGTTATCAATCACATCAATGAGAGTGTTGACAGCGCTGTAGAAGTAATCAAGCGTTTGGTTAAGCATTCAGAAAAGATCCATGAGTTTGTAGCGGTGATCAGCAAGATCACCGATCAGACCAACCTGCTGGCCCTCAACGCCTCTATTGAAGCGGCCCGTGCCGGAGAAGCAGGCAGGGGTTTTAATGTGGTTGCTGAAGAGGTCAAGAAACTGGCTGATCATTCCGCAGAAGCCGCTGATAAAATAGGAACGATTATCCGGGAAATCGTACTGGAGATCGAGGAAGCGGTTAATAAGATGAGCCAGAGCTCATCGGCAGTGCAGGAGGGTAAAGAAGTGATCTCGAATGTTTCCAGGAGTATAAAGGAGATTATTGCTGAAAATACCAAACAGATGGAAAAAAATATCCACGAGATCGCTTCCATGGCTGAGGAAGCCGCGAGTGCCACCGAGGAGACCAGCGCTTCAACCGAAGAGATAACTACCGCGATGGAGGATATGGCTGCCTCTACCCAGGAATTGTATTCACTTGCTTTACACCTAAGAGAGCTGGTCCGGAAGTTTAACGTATGATAAAAGAAAATCCTGAATTGCCCACCAAACCAAACTTTATTAAGACCACCGACATTTCTATGGAAAGCGTGGGAGAACTTACACGCTTCCTCAAGCTGAGATATTGCCTTGATTTTACAAGCTATAAGTTGCCCTTCCTCAGACGGAGACTTGTAGGCCGGATGAATCGGATGGGTATCAGTTCTTTTCCGCAGTATATGGGTTTAATCCAGGCTGATCCGGAAGAGCGGTCGAAACTCATCAGTAATTTGACCATCAACGTCTCTGAGTTCATGCGTAATCCCGAAGTATTTGATAAGATACGGAAGATAATTTTCCCCCGGATCATAGCGGATAGAGATCAATGCGACAAGCCGATACGTATATGGACAGCAGGGTGCTCCACAGGAGAAGAAGCTTACTCGCTGGCAATCCTAATGGCCGAATCGGAAAAACTCCGGAATTTACCCCTGACTATCATAGCTACCGATATTGATCAGGATGCCCTTAAGTCCGCCCAAATAGGCATCTATAATGAATCCGCCTTGACGAACATCTCTGAAGAACTCAAAGAACGCTACTTTTCACGAATAACCGAAGGTAAGTACCAAATCAAAACAGAATTAACCGATTCGATCCGCTTTATCAGACACAATATTGTTTACGATAAAAGCTTTGGCCAGTTTGATATTATTGTATGCCGCAATGTCAGCATCTATTTTGATAAGGGACTGCAGTACAAGATGTATAATCGATTCTATCAATCACTTTATAATTATGGATTTTATGTCTCCGGTAAAACCGAAATGCTTCCTTTAAACCTGTACAAATTTTTCCTCCCAATTGATCGGGAGAGCCGTATTTACCAGAAGATACCAAATTCAAATTATACTGAGGGTAATCCGATATGTCAAGGATAGGAATAGTTACATTTTCTTTGGGAAACGAGAAATACGGGGTTGATATCCTCAAGGTCAAAGAGGTGATGAAAGTTCCGGATATCACTCCGGTTCCCGGAACCCCTTCTTTTATATTGGGAGTCATTAACCTACGGGGTGATATTATCCCAGTGATCGACCTTAACATCCGGTTAGGATTTCCCCGGCCACTTATAAAAGAATCCGCTATAATATTGATTCTTAATATAGAAGATTATTATATTGGTATTATTGTAGAAGCTTTGCCTGTTGTCATTTATACCGATATGGACCAGATTAACCGAACACCTACCATGATACAACCGGAAATTGACCTGGATCTGGTGGAGGGAGTTGTTGAAATTGATGATCAGAATATAATCATGATGAATATTGATAAATTGTTGCTTGAACGGAATATAATGGAGATGAGGGCGCAGCATGGCTGATGAAGAAAAGATAATCAATGTGGGTTTGGGCCAGGCTAAGGTGGTCGGAGTGCCAGATATGCTTTCCTGCATTGGCCTGGGTTCATGTGTTGCTCTTTGTCTCTATCATTCAATAAGCAGAACTGCAGGGATGGCTCATATAATGCTGCCCGTGAATCCCAATAACCTCATCGATCCTGAGAGACCTGCCAAGTATGCCGATGCAGGTTTCGTTAAATTATTGGAAATATTTGAAAAAAAGGGAATTCCCAGGGATAAACTGGTTGCCAAAATTGTCGGTGGCGCAGAACTATTCCATTTCAAAAATTTCGTTAGCGTAGGCCGGCAGAACATTGAGGTCGTGAAGGAATTGCTAATCCACTACAATATTCCCCTTACTGAGAATAGTAGCGGTGGCAGTGCAGGCAAGTCCATCTGGTTTTCTTCCATTGATGGAAGCATTAAGATCAGATCGAAATTGGGCAAGATATTTTATATATAGGTAATGTCGAATTAGGAGCAATATGAAAAAAACGGTATTGATCGTGGACGATGCGCTTTTTATGAGGACTATACTACGGAATATAGTGGAATTGGCCGGTTATGAAGTGTGCGGGGAAGCAAAATCGGGTACAGAAGCCATCGAGAAATTCGATGAATTGAAACCTGATTTAACTATTCTGGATATCATTATACCTGAACCCGCCGGTAATATCGTGCTCGGAGAGATCCTGAAGCGGAATCCCAAAGCCAATGTGCTTATTGTAAGCGCTATTAGCCAGAACCTGCTGATAAAAAAAGCGCTGGAAGCCGGAGCAAAAGGCTACATTATTAAACCATTTGACTGTAAAAAAGTGGGCGATAAGATCAGAGAGATTTTAGAAGGCTTTTAAGGATGATCAAACTTCTTTTGGTTGAAAATAGCGGTCAGGTTTCCCTGAAGGTGAAGGACCTGATCACAAAATATAAAGATTTGGCAATTATGGATATCTCATCAAACCAAAGTGAATGCCTGGATTCATACAAAACGCATCACCCGGATATGGTTATTATGGAACCATTGCTGGAGGGGAAAATCGATCCCCGGATCATTAAAAAAATCTTTGAGATAAGACCAGTACCGGTGTTGATCTTTATACCCCCCGGTCCGGTAAACTATGATGCAGTGATTGAAATGCTGGATATGGGAGCCTGTGACTTTTTCACTATGAATACAAATTTATCCCTGCACGAACAGGATGAACAGCTATACCTAAGGATCAGGGCCGTTTCCCTTGTAAGCCTTCACGCCCTGAAATCCCACCTGATCAAATCCGAAAGGTCTCCCATGGAATTTCCCATCATGACTGACAAAGGATACCGGATGATTATTTTGGGAGCCTCAACAGGGGGGCCACAGGGAATTTCATTTATTCTAAAAAATATCCCCAAGTTGGGGAGTAACAACTTGATCGTTGCGCTGCACATGCCTCAGAAATTTCTGCTCTCTTTTACCAGAAGGTTGAAAAAGGATACTGGCCTGGATATACGTATGGCGGAAGATGGGATGGAAATTTATGGGGGAATGATAATGGTTGCCCCAGGAGACTACTCTATAGTTTTTGATAAAAGGAATAGCCTGATTACAATAAAAAAATACAACGGTACTCAAAGTCCCGGTCTTCATCCAAGCATTGATCTTCTGATGAGTTCTGCTGCAACCCTTTATGGTAACCGTACCCTGGGTATAATTCTCAGCGGAATGGGGAAGGATGGCGTGGAAGGGATGCGCGCTATTCATCAATCCGGAGGTTTTACTATCGCCCAGGATAGAAATACTTCAGTGGTTTATGGAATGCCCCGGGCAGTAAAATCGGAGGGTTTTTTGAATATGGTACTCGGGCTGCCAGATATACCACTCATACTTAATAATATATTAAACTGAATAATGGA
>JAFGGQ010000075.1 GCA_016930435.1 bacterium | reverse complement strand
TTTGAATAAAGCTTTCTTGTCCCAATATCTTATCCCGAGCTTCTGCCAGCTCAATAATTAACTGTTCCCTGGTTTTTTTTTCTGCGGACATTGAAATTAAAATCCCAAACTCAATAAGCTAATTAAGCCACTATGGAATATTTTACCTTGTCCTTTATGGCCACTTTATGTTCCCGTAGCCTTAAATATAAAGCAATTCACTTATTGCAGAATTGCCATTCCTTATAAGAAACCTAATATATATATTTCCCTTAAATAAAATGCAAGTAGATTTAAAAAAAAACGGCATTATTGATTTTTTGCTCAACATAACCTTGGAATCCCGGAATATGAAATCCTTATCCTCTAAATATAATAAAAGTCATATATAAGAGATAAAGAACAAGTAAAATAACGGCTTCAAACCGATCCAACTTATGCTTTTTGCCGGTGAACATGGTGGTGAACAAGAATGCTGTTGCAAAGATAAGTACGATGAGATCAACATTCAAGGCTTTATCGAAGGAAATGGGCTTGATAGTTGAGCTAATTCCCAAGATCAGTAAAATATTAAAAATATTGGAACCTACAATATTTCCAACAGCGATATCGCATCTTTTCCTGTACGCAGCTACAGATGAGGTTGCCAGTTCGGGGAGGGTTGTCCCGCTGGAAATTATCGTCAATGCGATCAATTTTTCGCTGACTTTTAAACGATATGCCAGTTCAACAGCGTTGTTAACCACTAACCGGCCGCCAAAAAAGAGGCCCATGAGTCCTAATGATATATAAAATAGTGTTTTTCGGAGGGGGTAAATCTTGACCTCGAATTGGTCCCCGGAACTAACTTTGGATAAACCGAAAATATAGGTAATAAAGAGACCAAATAGAACTAAAAAAACCAGTCCGTCGATCCGGGAAAGGCTATCTTTTTCTAAACCCAGAAGGAGTCCATCGTTGGAAACCAGGAATAATACCAATACAGCAGCAAATGAGAATGGGATTTCCCTCCAGACAGTAGTTTTTTTTACGCTAAGGGGATAGATCAGGCTTGAAACCCCCAGTATAAGGAGAGTATTAATAATGTTGCTTCCGATAATATTACCGAAGTTTATTTCCGGCCGGTCGGATAGCGTAGAAATGATGTTGACAATGAGTTCCGGTGCGGAAGTCCCGAAGGCAACAATGGTTAAACCTATGACGATTTCGGGAATATCAAAGCTCTTTGCCAGGGAAGATGAACCATCTACCAGAAAATCAGCCCCCTTGACTACTAAAAATAGTCCTAAAATCAGCAAAAATATGGGTAATACTATTTCCATAATTATTTGATAAAATTATCTTCCTCGCTACAACCTTTGGAATCTGCCTTATAAATGATGATAATTATAACATTTGCCAAATAACTGGTTTGAATAATAAGGATATTAAAATAGTATTTCATAATCTGTAGTTCATAATAATATATAATAATCTGTAATTCAAGGGAAAATATTCAAAGTACCCAAAATTTCTTATAACACAAGATAAGGGTTCAAGTGTGCATAATAGTCTGGACAGATAGTTCAATCCAATTAAGGATTCAATAAAATGCAGTTTTGTACATTGGGAGGTAGAGCTGGAAGTGTTGGAAAATCCGGAACTGAAACATCTATTCAATATAAACCTTTAAGCTGAAAATTCCATTATTTGGAGCAGTACATTTTTCATTACTTCAATTTATCTATTGACAAAAGAATAATGATATGTTATTTTCTTTCATCAAAGTTAATTAAATCACAAAATATTCTTAATGGGTTTACTTACCTGGATTGTTTTTGGTGCATTAGCCGGGTGGGTTGCAAGTTTACTCACCGGGAAAAAACATGGATGCCTATTAAACATATTAATTGGTGTAATAGGGGCATTCATGGGAGGAATGATATCCCATCTGTTTTTAGGGGAAGGCCTTAACCTTAGATTTAATATCAGCAGTTTTGCTATAGCTGTTATTGGGTCCGTAATATTGCTGATACTGGTTCGTTGTGCGAGCAAATAATACCATGCAACTAAATTGCATATGAACCTAATATTTTAATCCATAATTAGGAGTATAAATGAGGGTAAAAGTTGACCAGGTAAAATGCGGCACTGCTGGTATATGTGTGCAGGAATGCCCTGAAATCTTTCGTTTTCAGTCA
Source organism: bacterium (assembly GCA_016930435.1). Lineage (GTDB taxonomy): Bacteria > UBP14 > UBA6098 > JAFGQG01 > JAFGQG01 > JAFGGQ01. Next base: position 18,572 of record JAFGGQ010000075.1, on the reverse strand, counting down.
GGCAGTAAAAAAGCGATGGCTATGCCTGGTGATATTCCCTGGGAACTGGAACAAAAAATCAGAAGGGTCGCCAGACTCTGTCCCAACAATGCTATCCTGATAATTGAATAGTATGCTTAGAAGAGAAGCATATTCCCGTATTGATTAGGAATACGGGAAGGCCTTTGCAATCAGCCCTATGACGTTCAGTTAATTAATAAAGGCAAATGCAAAAAAAAGAGCATAATGTTGTGGGTCAATATACCGGTCGTCTGGACGCTTTTGGCAAGGTAACCGGAAGGGCACTGTACGCTGCTGACCGTTGTTTTCCCGGAATGCTTTATGGAGCGGTGCTGCGCAGTCCGTATCCTCACGCCAGAATTCTCCAAATTAGCACCAATGCGGCTACGCGGAAAAAAGGGGTAATAGCAGCTTTAACCGCGAGTGACATCCCGGGAGCAAGGGTATTCGGGGTAGTTGTTAAAAACCAGAGCGTAATGGCCGAAGATAAAGTACGTTTTATTGGGGACGGGGTAGCTATAGTGGCTGCCCTAACCGAAAGGGAGGCCCGTGAGGCAGTCGGTTTGATTCGGGTGGAATACAAGCTTCTTCCGGCAGTATTTGATGTGGAAGAGGCCATGAAGCCAGATGCCCCCAGAATTCACCAGGGGGATAATGTTTTTATCCATCATAAAGTCAGAAGGGGGTCAATAGAGAAGGGATTTCAGGAGGCTGAGGTAATCCTAAAAAGGTCTTATCGTACCCAGCGGATCGAACATTCTTATCTTGAACCTGAAGCCGCCCTGGCTCTTCCCCTCCCGGGAGATGGTATAAAGATAGAATGCTGCGCCCAGAATGCTTATTCCACGAGGCGTTCAGTATCGGAGGTTCTGGGGATTCCCATGAACCGGGTTGAGATTGAACAGGCTACTATGGGTGGGTCCTTTGGGGGCAAGGACGAGGTTATGACCTCACTCTGTTGCCGGGCCGCACTTTTAGCCCTAAAAACAGGCCGGCCGGTGAAGATGGTCAATACCCGGGAAGAATCTTTTCTGGAAAGTTACAAGCGGCATCCCTACATCCTTTATTATAAGATCGGGGCAAAGAAAAATGGAAGGCTTACTGCTATCGAAGCCCGTATTATAGCCGATGCCGGCGCCTATGCATCGATGAGCCCATTCGTGACATGGCGTTCGGCAGTACAGGCTGCCGGGCCTTATGAATGCCTCAATGTAAAAACAGATGCCTTTGCGGTTTATACCAACCAGGCATATACCGGTGCGATGAGGGGATTCGGATCACCACAGGTAAACTTCGCAATTGAATCACTAATGGATGAACTTGCTCAGGAACTGAATCTCGACCCCCTGGAACTCAGGTTGAAAAACTGCTTTACAGAAGGCTCGGTTACCGCAACCGGCCAGAAACTCAATCCCGGGGTGAGCCTTAAAGAGGTACTGCAAAAGGCTGCCGGGGAGATGAAATGGGAGATGAAACGGGCCCTCTATGAGGGGGAAAAACGTAATCAGGATTACATAAAAAGGGGCATAGGACTTGCCTGCAGCTACAGGGGAGTATCCCTGGGCGCGGAGGGGATAGATGCCGCAGCGACGGTAGTTTCGGTCCAAAGTGATGGTTCGGTTATCATGTGGTCGGGGATCAGCGATATGGGACAGGGAGCACAGACGGCCCAGGCCATAATCGCTTCAGAAGTGCTGGGTATCTCCCCGGACCGAATAACCTTTTTCCCGGTAAATACCTCCCGGATCTCCGATAGCGGCCCTACAGTGGCTTCACGAGGTACTATCATGGGCGGTTCCGCAGCTAAGAAAGGCGCTGAAACAGTAAGGGATTCCATGCTGAAGGAAGCCTCAATAATTCTTGACGAATCTATTGATAATTTGATAATGTATAATAATTGGATATTCTCCTCAAAAAATAGAACAAAGAAGACCAGCTTTTCCGCTCTGGCAGGGGAATGCTTCAATCGGGGAGTAAAATTATTCGGATTTGGCTGGCATAAAAGCCCATCTACAACATGGGATGAGAAAACCGGCCAGGGCCAGGCATATTTTACATTTGTATATGGCTGTAATGTAGCGGAAGTCGAAGTGGATACCGAGACAGGGCAGGTCAAGGTGATCCGTATTGCCGCTGCCCATGATGTAGGGAAAGCAATTAATCGCGCCGGCGTGGAAGGACAGATCTATGGCGGATTGGTGATGGGTATGGGCTATGGATTAATGGAAGAATTCAGCATACAGGAAGGGGAACCCCAATGCTATAATTTTGATGAATACCTGATCCCTACAGCTTGTGATATACCGGATATGAAAGCAATAATAGTAGAAAATCCCGATCCCCTCGGACCATTCGGAGCGAAAAGTATCGGTGAACCAGCTACCGAATTGGCCGCACCTGCAATACTGAATGCGATATGCCATGCTACCGGAAAGAGGATCAGGGAATTACCAGCGGACCTGGAAAAGGTACTGCTGGATCACAAGCTAAAAAGAATTTCCAAAAGGGGCAGCGAAGAAAAGTAGATGATAATTATAATTAAGTAACCAGCGCAAAAGTGTAAACATTGGTAATGAATACGATACGAAAAGGTTTTTTATTAAGGTGACCTCCAAAGAATAATAGGATAATCAGATCATGTTACCGGAAATCAAATATTATAAAGCCAATACGGTTGAAGAAACGGTCCATATCCTTGCTCAGAACAAGCATGCCATTAGAATACTGGCTGGAGGAACCGATCTGTTGCCGGAGCTCCGGAGTGAAAAACAGAATAGAAAGGTAATAATTCTTGACATATCTTCGATTAAATTGTTAAATAAGATTGAGGATGAAGGTCATTTTATCAGGATAGGCGCTCTTGTTAAGCACTCTCAAATGGTCGAATCAATACTCCTTGGTAGGCACGCCGGATTTCTCACACAAGCCTCTTCACTGGTAGGATCTGCACAGATAAGGAACAGGGGCACGTTGGGAGGTAATATCTGCAATGCCGCTCCCTGTGCCGATACCCTTCCACCACTGGTAGCCCTGGATGCCGAGTTGACACTGGAAAGCTCCTCCGGAAACCGTACAGAATTGCTTTCCGGTTTCATCAGGGGTGCATATAAAACCAACAGGGCAAATGATGAGTTCCTTACCTGGATAAGGTTTAAAAAGCTACCGGAAGGTTGCCGTAGCAATTTCATTAAACTCGGTAGAAGAGAAGCCCTGTCCATAGCCCGACTACAGGTAGCCGCCTGTGGAATGATTGACAGTAATAACAAGATATGCTATATAAGAATAGTGCCGGGCTCAACTACCCCAAATGTTTTCAGATTCACCGAAGTGGAGGAATACCTTCTGGGTAATGAACCCTCTGAACGTTTGTTTTCAAAAGCCGGTGATATGGTTGCCCGAAAAATGGTTGAGATTACCGGTGTACGCTGGTCAACAGAATACAAAAAACCGGTTATTGCCGCCCTTGTCAGGAGAAGCCTGCAGGCTATCTTTAACTTGAAACCTGGGGTTGCCGTAAAATAAATGCTTTAGCATATAAATACCATGAAAATCGAGATTAAGGTAAATAACAAGCGATATTGTCTGGAGATCGAACATAATCTTACACTGCTGGATCTGCTTCGGGATGAACTGGGATTAACCGGAACAAAACGTGGCTGCGAGATCGGGGAATGTGGTGCCTGCACTGTTATCATGAATGGAGACGCGGTGAACTCCTGTCTGGTTTTAGCGCCTCAGGCAGATGGTAGTGAGATCTTCACAGTGGAAGGCCTGGAAGAAAATGGAGAGCTCTCAATACTGCAAAAGGCTTTTATCGAACATGAAGCGGTACACTGCGGATTTTGCACACCGGGGATGCTGATGAGCGCTAAAGCGCTCTTGGATAAGAATCCCCATCCCACGGAAGAAGAGATAAAAATAGCAATCTCGGGAAATCTCTGCAGGTGTACGGGATATAAACAAATAATTGAAGCAATTAAATCGGTATCGAATCAATAACTGATCGAGAAGCGCTTATTATAAGATATTTATTTTTGCCGCGTGCTTTGCTTTTCCAAATAAGGATTTGATGAAAAGGTTGACTTCAGGCTATCTTTGGTTATGGCGGTTCGTTATTAGTGTCGGATCTTTTTAAAAACTTAAATTAGTTGCCGGACAATATGGGGAAAATTATTTATCTACCCTGAACATAATCTCTGGGTTGACATAATATGCAATGATGATTAAATTATGGAATATCGAAATCAAGCGGAAAGGAGATAATGCTGAATGATAAAATTGTTCGGGATCTGTCTGGCAATAGCTTTAAGCATGTCTATTTGTAATGCTGATAATAAGGATAATCAGGAAGGGGAGGAGAAAGCCGAAAAGGCCTCTCCCGCGGTATTAAGCGATTCCCTTGAAATTCGGCCATATATCTGGAACTCTTCCCTTGCTCAGCAGTGGAATAACGAGGATATTATTCTAAAACTTGGTAAGGGGAGAATATCAAATACGTTTCACCTCGAGCAAACTGCCGATTCCCTTTTCGAGCATTACCGAATATCCTGGAAATTACCCATTTACCTCTACAATTATTTCGGGAGTTTTTGGGAGAGTGCCGACTGTTATGATCTTCGGCTTAATCGTATCCATGACCCTAATACTATTGGCAGACGGAAATTTATAAATAATCATTAAAGAACCGGGCTAAAAATTTTCAGGTGCGTATAAATTGCTTGAAAATCATTAGAAACATTATCTGATAGAGGTGTTCCTGAAAAATTTACAGCAAACCCAGGAAAATGCTTTACGATGCCTGCAGTGTTATGATCCTCCCGGCATGGATAGCAATCCGGCGAAGTTGCCTATACCCGGCTTCAGCAGTAAGGTCTATCGGTTATAATGAGATTAATCCGCAGATAATATTACAAAAAACAGTATTGGGTTGCCATGAGCAGGAAATTATTAGGTATTACCCTTTTAAAGATCATTATGAGTATTTTCCCCCTTATTGCTATGGAGGGCTATTACAAAGATCTTTTCATGGACGGAGGGGTTTATCTGTACCATCATACCGAACTTCCCGCTGCTGAATCACTAAGTTTAGAGATGGAATACCTTGCGACCTCCAGCAGCATCATTCAGACCTCGGTGATGATCCAGAATGAAGCTGATGAGAACGGGGTATTGCTTTACCCCGACGGTGAGCCACGTTTTCGTTGCATCTATACCAATGGAGGTTCGGCAACCAACCATGGTAATTCATTAGGGGAAGAAGGGCGTAACCGGGTGCGGAAATTTTTCCGGAACGGTGGAGGATACACCGGCTCCTGCGCCGGGGCATTCATATCCTCATTAAGCTATCAGACCTCGGGGGTATGGGAGGCTTACTATCATATCTGGCCAGGCCGTACCGCTTCTACAGGACTTTCGGAAACCTCCACCGGGCACTTTGTAGTCCCCGGATCACCCCTCCTTACTTACTTCGATTTCGGAGGTGATCTATATATCGATGGGGTCTTTCATAATGGGGGCTGCTACGCCAGGGAAACCATCGATTGGCCACCCCAAACCGAAATTCTGCTCCGCTTCGACTACCCCGGCTGGACCATGCACGAAAAGGTAAGCTGCTGGGCTTATAAAGCCTCCGATACCACCGGAAGGGTAACCGTCATCGGATCCCACCCCGAAGGTATTTTATCTGGCGAACAACTCCACCTTATGGAAGCTATCCTGCTCTACTCAATGGAAGGGGGAGGAATTCCATCCGTTAAAGCACAACTGAACAGGGGAGAAATCAGAGTGATGGACCGGTCAACATCAGACAGCCTACCCCAATACACAAGGATCGGGGATAAACAGTATCACCATTTCACCGTTCAGGTCCCTCTCGAAGCTTCCGAATTGCATATAATCCTGGATGGCAGCGAAGGTTTTGATTTTAACCTCTACCTGAATCCGGGAGACTTCGCCTTTAACAGCAGCGCAGAATACTCGGATACCCATTACGGCTCGGATAAAACCATTTACCTTGAAAGTGTACCACCGGGTTTATGGTATATCGGGGTGGAATTGGCAACAACTGTAGATACCCTGCAACAGATCTGGGGTACGGAATATAGCGGAGCCACCGAGGTACTCGATGGAATTGAATATACCATTAGCGTGGATTGGGAAACCACAATAACTATATCTGATAATATGAAATATGTCAATAATTATTCGCTATTTCCTAATTTCCCAAATCCTTTTAATGACCGAACAGATGTACATTTTTATCTGCCTGAGCAGACTCAGGTGAGACTGGAAGTACTGAATTCCAGCGGTCAGAGAGTAAACAGTTTATGCGAATCCAGCCTGGCGGCGGGAATTCATCGCTATCCCTGGGATGGGAAGGATAACGATGGTGAATTTCTGCCCTCGGGAGTGTATTTTATTAAACTAATTACCCCGGATAAGGCTTTCAGTAAAAAAGCGTTATTGATCCGTTAGATAATGATAAATATTCGATTGACCGGACTATTTATTTTCGTATAATTTAGGAAAACGAAAAGGAGTTTATATAATGATTAGGGAACTAATTGAAAAGAACCGCAGTTACCGCCGTTTTTTCCAGGATCATCAAATCAGCGGTGAGACGTTGAGGGAATTGGTGGGTTTAGCCCGGTTAGGGGCATCTGCCAGCAATCGGCAGCCTTTGCGTTACATCCTTTCCAATGAACCCGATAAGAATGCCCTTATCTTTGAGACTTTGGGTTGGGCACGTTTTATTGAAGACTGGCCCTGTCCGTCAGAGGGAGAACGCCCTTCTGCTTACGTAGTTATATTAAGGGATAATGAGGTGGGTGATTCATGCGGATGCGACCATGGAATCGCTGCTCAGAATATTCTTCTTGGAGCGGTGGAAAAGGGCCTTGGGGGCTGTATGTTCGGTTCCATGAAAAAGCAAAAACTGAGGGAGAGCCTGAGCATTCCCGATTTGTATGATATAGTTCTGGTGGTAGCACTCGGGAAACCCAAAGAGAAAGTGGTGGTTGAGGAAGTTAAGGATGGGGATACCCGCTATTGGCGAGATGATGCCGGGACTCACCATGTTCCCAAGTGGAGGGTGGATGAGCTGGTTTTGGATATCTGATTAGTATAAAGTGTGAGGATAGGTTTGCAGGAACAGCGTAAATAATATGGAAGATGAGTATCATCGTTCGGATCTGTTTTCGCTTTTAGATTTGTCGATTGAATTCTGCGGAGTTAAGTTTGATAGCCCTTTTGTGCTTGCTGCCTCGCCATCAACGGATGATGAGAGTATGGTAGCCCGAGGATTTGATTATGGATGGGCTGGCGCGGTTCTGAAGACTACTTCGGTAGAGGGGCAGGATGTGTCTCTGGCCTACCCCATGATCAGCGGGTACCATTTTGCTCGTCGGAAACTAGTAGGGATGGGGAATATCGACCTGATCTCCAGACATCATATACTGGAGGTTGAAAAACGGGTTATTTCATTGAAAAAGCGCTACCCGAATAAAGTGGTTGTCGGCAGCATCATGGGTTCCCGGAAAGATGACTGGCAAATTCTGACCGAACGTCTGGAGGGTGCGGGTGCGGATATGATCGAGTGCAGTTTTTCCTGTCCCCAGGGGAGCATTGGAGAGCAATCTGGCCGGATGTTGGGCCAGAGTGTTGAAGCTTCCAGGATGGTTGCGGAATGGGTGAAAGAAGCTGCCCGGCATATCCCGGTAATGATCAAGATCACACCACAGGTTGCCGATATAATAGCCGTGGCGAATGTCCTCCGGGAAGCAGGTGCGGACGCAATTACAGCAAGTAATACACTGCCCTCCCTTATGGGCATCGATCTGGATTCATTCATCCCTTTTCCGAATGTTGGCGGTAAGTCCACCTATAGCGGATTATCCGGTCCGGCAATCAAACCATTAACACTCCGCACTATCGCTGAGATAGCTCGAAACGTGGATATTCCTATCAGCGGGACCGGTGGAGCTTCCACATGGAGGGATGCGGTTGAATTCATGGCTGTGGGCGCCGGGATCGTTCAATATTGCACCGCAGTGATGCGCTATGGATTCGGGATTATTGACGATTTAAAAAGCGGTTTGTCACAATTTCTCCTACGAAAAGGATTTAACTCACCTAAGGAGATCACAGGGAAAGCTTTGCCCTATATCGTGGATCATGAAGAATTGCCCAGGATCAAAGCACGTAGCCGAATCGACCAGGATTCCTGCTTAAAATGTAATCTTTGCTTCACAGCCTGTAGGGACGGCGGTCACGAAGCGATTGAAGTTACTGCGGATCGCCTCCCCCATGTTGATGATGAAAAATGCGTCGGTTGTGGGTTATGCAAGGTCGTCTGCCCCATTGAGAATTGTATTACCATGAAGATAATAGAATAATCTATTAAAGGAGTTATCATGCGCCGAATAAACATTTTGCCTTTGATTGCAGTACTGTTGATCAAGGTATTTATAATCACTGGAGTGAATGCTGAGGAGAGCCTGCTCCTGAAAGCCATGGGGGAGGAATTAAACCGCTCCTTCAAGGAACTGAAGGAACTGGGCGAAGCCCCCCTTTACTTTATGGCTTATGAAGTTACAGAAGTAACCGAGACCAGATTGCTCGCTTCAATGGGCGCCTTGATGGATGATGCGTATAACCGGAAGCGATACCTCGATGTGGATCTCAGGGTGGGGGATTTTCAACTTGATAATACACATCAAATACGGGGCTACTGGGCAGATGATCGGCAGGGCGGAAAGGACATCGCTATTCAAGATGATCCTTCAGCTATTAAAGCTATACTGTGGTATGAAACCGATCTGGAGTTTAAACAAGTGCAGATGGCCTTTACCAAAGTCAAAGCGAATATCGCGGTTAAGGTCGAAGAGGAAGACAATTCCCCGGACTTTTCCCCAGCACCGAAAAATATCCACATAGAAGATCTTAATGAGATTTCCTGGGACAGAAAACCCTGGATAGACAGACTTAAAACGTATTCACTGTTGTTTAAAGAGGATCCCAACATATATTACTCGTCTATCGGACTGACAGTTAAGCAGGAAAACAAATTCATTGTCAATTCGGAGGGCACCCGTATTCAGATGGGCCGGGATTTTATTCGTTTATCACTCTACGGCGAGACCAAGGCTGATGACGGTATGGACCTTAATATTTATAAAAGCTTTGACGTGGCGTGTTTTGACGAATTACCCGATGAAGAAAGTATTTTAAGTACTATAGATACCATTATCTATCAGCTGAACGCACTTCGTAAAGCCCCTGTAGTCGAACCCTTTACAGGTCCGGCAATAATGAAAAGCCGCGCTGCCGGAGTATTTTTCCACGAAATATTCGGACACCGCATCGAAGGACATCGACTGAAACAGGTCAGCAATGGCCAGACCTTTAAAAAAAAGGTGGGCGAGCTGGTCATGCCCGATTTCATAAATATTTACGACGACCCTAACCAGAAATATTATAATGGGATTTCCCTTAATGGCCACTATCTTTATGATGACGAAGGGGTAGAAGCTCAAAGAGTAGATGTTGTAAGGAATGGGGTTCTGATAAATTTCCTGATGTGCCGAACTCCGGTAGAAGGTTTTAACCAATCAGGAGGTCATGGCCGGAGACAATATGGCAATAAAATCGTATCCCGTCAAGGGAATTTGTTCGTTGAATCCACCCGGACCATACCTTATGCCGATCTAAAAGCAGCCCTGATCGAGGAATTAAAATCGCAGCAAAAAGAATATGGATTGGTTTTCGAAGATATCTCCGGGGGATTTACCATGACCGGACGCTGGACTCCCCAGGCTTTCAAGGTCAAACCGGTAATCGTTTATAAGGTATATGCCGACGGGCGGCCGGACGAGCTGGTTCGGGGGGTCGATATCGTGGGTACACCCCTTTCCAGCCTGACCAGGATCATTGCTGCTGCTGATGACTACAACGTTTTCAACGGCTACTGCGGCGCTGAATCAGGTTACATCCCGGTTTCCGGTATCGCTCCAAGTATGCTGGTCTCTCAGATCGAAGTTGAAAAAAGTGCAAAATCCGAAGATAAACCCCCTATTCTTAACCCTCCTCATCATGATTAACCGATAGGATGTTGGAAAGAAGCGCGCCCTCTTCTAATCGGCGGAAAGGGTGTATAAAATGCGCAAAAAGGTTTTTGAAAAATGGAAAAGTCAATTTAGAACATACTAATATTATCAAATCAAAATGTATATTATAAATTCTCTGCCAAATCACAACTCACTTACTGGAGATATAATGAAAAAAATCATTGTTATGACATTAATAATGGTGATCCTGATAACCGGGGTTATATCAGCGCTTCATGCTGCTGATGACATCGTCCTCCAGGCTATGAGGGACGAGATAGGGCGTTCCGTAAACGAGCTCAGTCTGGAAGGTTATGATCCTCCTTATTTTATAAGCTACAGGATTCAGGATCTTAAGCAATTTGAATTGAAAGCCTCTTTCGGAGCAATACTGGAGTCCCGGCAGGATAGATCACGGCAGCTTAGCATAGAGATCCGGGTGGGCGATTACTCCTTTGATAATACAAATTTCATCGGATCCAACGCCTGGCGTTTCTCCCGCCGCTCTAATCACATGATGCCTCTTGAAAATGATTATGATGCTATCCGCCATAAGCTGTGGTACCATACCGACCAGGAGTACAAATCTGCGCTGGAAGCCCTGGCTCAGAAAAAAGCTAACCTGCAAAACCGCATTATTAAGGACAGTACCCCGAATTTTACTAAAGAAGAACCCTTTCAGTTCATCCAGACTGATATTCCACTTGAATCCGATACCATCTACTGGAAGGAAAGGATTCGGGAATTGTCCGGTCTGTTCAGGGAGTTTCCGGAAATCCATACTTCACAGGCCAATTTCAGACTTCAGGACGTCACCAAATATTTTGTGAATTCGGAGGGCACAATGGTCAAGCAGAAAGCCCCATTGATCAGCCTGGAGGTGTTTATTAATTCCCGGAATAAAGAAGGGTTGGAATTTAATGACCAGAAAACATTCTACGCGCGTTCCTTTAGCTTTTTTCCTGACCAGACTGCGCTGATCGGGGAGGTGAGGGAATGGGCACTGGAGTTCTCCCGACTGTTGGACGCCGATACCCTCGATTATTATGTAGGACCAGTTATCCTGGAAGGTCAGGCTGCAGCGGAGTTCTTCTATCAACTCCTTGGTAAAAACCTATCCCTGCCCCTTTCACCGCTTACAGAAGAGGATTGGCAGGAGCATTATATACCACGGAACTACCTGGATAATAAAAAGGATAGAAATATTCTCCCTCCTGATATTTCAGTAAAAGATGATCCATACCTGTTGGAATATGATGGAAAAGAAGTTGTGGGCAGTTATGAAGTTGATGATGAGGGGTTTCCCGCCCGGGTTGTAAATGTGGTTGAGGAAGGTTCGCTCAAAGAGTTCCTTAGCCATCGTTACCCCAGTAAGCATAGCGAGGGATCCAATGGCCATGGCAGAGCAGCGATGGGGTATTCTATCTGTGGAAGGATTAGCAACCTCACTGTGGAAACCGAAGAAAGCCTGCCGGTAGATGAACTTAAAAATGAGCTGATAGACCGCTGTGTTGCTCAGAACCTTGAATATGGCATAATCATAAAAAAGCTGGAAAATGAACGATTCGCCCAGCCTTCCGATGAGAATGAAATCGGATTGACTGCGCCCCTTTATGCATATAAGATTTACGCTGATGATAGAAGGGAAGAGCTTATTCAGAATGTCAAGATCAGTAACCTTACTATACTGATCCTTCGGGATATTGTTGGGATTTCCCGGGAAAAGAATGTTTATAACCTGATCAGCCGTGGTTTTTCAGGGGACATCCCGGTTTCACTGGTTACCCCTTCTATCCTGATAGAGGATATGGAGATCATACCAGGCGGAGGCAAGCTGGAGAAGCCTCCCCTTCTGGAACACCCATATTTTATCAATGAATAAATCAAGGAAATCCGATAATGTCTCTATTGATAAAAAGCGCTTCTATCTTTACTTTCAATGATAGGGACCCTTTGAGAAAAGGTGAAGATATCTTGATTGAAGGAGGATTAATAAAGGCAATAGGTCCTGCTCTTATTGCTCCCGAGGCTGATATTATCGAAGCCCGGGGCGGGAGCTGCCTGCCCGGATACATAAATGCCCATACGCATCTTTATAGCTCTTTAGCCCGGGGGATACAGATTTCAAATACCCCCTCAAATTTTGGTAATATTTTGAAAGACCTATGGTGGAAAGTGGATCGCGTTCTTGACCAGGAAAGCTTATACTATAGCGTAATGGCGGCATTGATAGATAGCATAAAATCAGGCACAACCACTCTTTTCGATCATCATGCCAGCCCCAATTATATTCTGGGATCCTTGCAGACGATAGCCCTTGCCGTTCAGGAAGCTGGTTTAAGGGCCTGCCTTTGCTATGAAGTATCTGACCGCAATGGCTTGGACCAAGCCCAAAAAGGAATACAGGAAAACCGGGATTTTATCCGGTACTGCCAAAGCGAAAATCCCGAATTACTGCGCGCTTCATTCGGACTACACGCTTCATTTACGCTCTCCGACCAGACACTCCGGGAATGTGAGCATTTTGGTAACCAGCTCGATTCCGGGTACCACCTTCATGTTGCCGAAGACCACATTGATGTGGACGATTCTATCTGCAATTACGGTAAAAGGGTGGTGGAACGCCTGGATGATCATGGCCTTCTGGGACCTAAAACACTTGCCGTGCACGGAGTGGACCTAAGTGATGGAGAGATTGGACTTCTGGCCGAAAGGGCGACCCGGGTCATCCATAATCCGGAATCCAATATGAATAATGGGGTTGGCTACGCGCCCATACTCCGTATGATGGATCGGGGTGTTAAAGTGGCTTTGGGTACCGATGGCTATTCCTCAAGTATGCCTCAAGCATTAAGGATTGGAAATCTTTTGCCGAAGCTAATCTACCGTGACCCTGCCATGGGCACAGATGAGCTCAAAATGGTATTCACGCAAAATAATCCCGGACTGGCTTCGCAATTTTGGGGAAAGACTCTGGGGAAAATAGAGATAGGGGCAAGTGCCGATCTGATATTAGTAGATTATGAACCCCCGACCCCGCTGAATTTACAGAACTGGTGGTACCATTTTCTTTTCGGGATTTCCGGGGCTCCCGTGCAAACCCTTATTGTAAATGGCAAACTGATAATGAGGGATCGCCGAATATTGACATTTAACGAAAACGAAATGCTGACCAGAGCACGAAAAGCAGCTGAAGGGATGTGGCGGAGGTTCTCAAATGAGTAATATACTGCACTTGCAATGTGTATCCTGCGGTAAAACCTATTCCACTTCGGATACCGAATATACCTGCCCTTACTGCGGGGATATATCAGGCACGCTGGATGTCGTTTATGATTATGAGTTTATAAAAAGCCAGTTAAGCAAAGCATCATTAGAAAATTCACATGAGTATTCCCATTGGCGATATCTTCCCCTGCTCCCGGTTGACCAGCCGCAACTAATCCCACCCCTTCAGGTTGGCTTCACACCACTTTATAAGGCCGAAAAACTGGGTGAACAATTGGGCTTAAATGGTCTTTATATCAAGGACGAGGGGAAAAATCCAACTGCCTCTATGAAGGATAGGGCGAGCTCAATAGCGGTGGTTAAAGCCCTTGAAAAAGGGGCCCGGGTTATTACAACCGCTTCCACCGGTAATGCTGCTTCCTCTCTTTCCGCTTTTGCTGCAGTGACCGGATTGGATTGCCTGATCTTTGTCCCCGAAAATGCTCCACGCGCGAAAGTAGCTCAATTGCTGAGCTTTGGCGCTAAAGTACTGATGATCAGGGGAACCTACGATCACGCCTTCGACCAATGCCGTTTGGCCGCTAATAAATGGCAATGGTACTGCCGGAACACGGCTATCAATCCTTATCTGGGTGAAGGAAAAAAGACCGCTGCCCTGGAGATTTGTGAGCAACTCAGCTGGAAGGCTCCTGATAAAGTTTTCGTTTCGGTTGGGGATGGATGCATAATTGCAGGATTATGGAAGGGGTTTCAGGATTTTTACAGGCTTGGCTTTATAGATAAATTACCTCAGTTGATCGGGGTACAGGCTGAAAAAGCAGCTCCTTTGGTGAAGGCCTTTGTTGAAGGGAAAGACATGGCTGAAACCTTAATACCTGAGACAGTTGCGGATAGCATTTCCGTAGGTAATCCACGGGACCAGGTCAAGGCTTTGCGAGCGGTTCGGGAATCCGGGGGGAAAATGATCACCGTTTCCGATGACCAGATTCTGGAAGCGATACCGCTTGTCGCAAGGGGATCCGGCGTTTTCGGCGAGCCTGCCGGGGTTGCAGGCTATGCCGGGTTGAGAAAGATGGTTGACTTACGGGAGATCGATGCCAGCGAAAAGATCGTGGTGATAATTACCGGCAATGGCTTAAAGGATATCGATTCGGCAATGATGGCGGTAAAGGAAAAACCGCTGATCGTTGAACCCGGTTTGGATGATATTGAAAATGCTTTGCTGTCATTTGGGCTATTTTAAGCGCAGTCATTGACATCATAATAATTTGAGATTTATTTAGTGATTAACCTCTGCAAGAGATAAGAAAACGATGTTAGACCAACATGGAAGTTGAGATAATACGGATATTGATTTTTAAAGAGTAAATATTACACAAGGCAGCAAGAACTAACTTTCATCATCAATGGAGAATACTATGGTAAATTGGTTAAAAAGGGGTAAGTGCGCCTCAAATATCTTCGAGACCATTGGGTTAACCCCTTTGATCAAACTCAACAAGATTCCCAGGCAGGAAGGGATTAATGCCGATATTTTCTGCAAGCTGGAGTGGTTCAGCCCAACAGGCAGTTTAAAGGACCGCATTTATTACAAGATGATCACCCGGGCGATCGAGAGCGGAGAGCTGAAACCCGGTATGGAAATAATTGAGACTTCCACGGGAAATGCTGGTATATCCTGTTCATTTGTCGGGCGAATGTATGGTTACAAAGTAACCATTGTAATGCCGGAAGGGATGTCCGAGGAGCGCAAGAAACTGATGCGTATGTATGGCGCAAATATCCTATTCACACCCGGCGCTGAGAGTGATGTGGATCTTTGCCTTGAACTTACCAGAAGGATGAAAGAGAAAAATCCTGGGAAATACTGGGAAGTGGGTCAATATGACAATAATAATAATATTATGGCTCATTTTGAGACTACCGGTCCAGAGATCTGGGATCAGACCGGAGGCAATATAGACGCCTTTATTGCAACCCAGGGTACGGGCGGAACCCTGACCGGTGTTGGGCGCTTTTTCCGGAAAAAAAATCCCGGTTTAATGCTCTATGCCATTGAACCAGCCGAGGCGCCAATGCTGGCCAGGAGGGAATGGGGATCACACCGTATAGAGGGGATCGGGGATGGTTTTGTACCCTTTAACCTGGACCTTTCCCTTTTAAATGGGATTATCCTCACTACCTCTGATGAAGCTATCGAGATGGGTAAACGGTTAGCGGTTGAGGAAGGCCTCTTTTGCGGAATATCCTCGGGGAGTAATGTTGCCGCTGCAATCAAGCTGGCCCGTCTGCACCCGGAGATAAAGAGCATAGCAACCATGATCAATGATACCGGGCAGCGGTATTTTTCCACCGAACTCTGCGGTGAGACGAAGATACTCGACATCCCGGAACGTAAGCACCCTATGGATGAATATACAATTTCCGAGCTGGATAAGTATCAGGCCGGGTGGGAGATAATCGAATAGTAAACTATGATTTGCCGGAGGAAAAATGATAACACATAATTTTCGGGGAAGAGATTTTTTGACTTTAATGGAGTTCAGCAGAGAGGAAGTGGAAACCATTTTGGAAGTCGCTCTGGACCTCAAGAAGAAATTCGCCCTGGGAGAACCCCATCGGTTACTGCAGGACAAGAGTCTGTTCATGCTATTTTATAATCAATCCCTGCGCACCCGTAACAGTTTTGAAGCCGGAATGACCCAATTGGGCGGACATGCTCATTTTTTGGATCCCAAGAAGATCTACACACCGGCACTTGAAGGCGATGAAGAAGCTTATTCCACGGAACGGGTATCTGATGTTGCCCGGGTTCTATCCCGGATGGGCCATGGGATCTCCATCAGAATATATGGTGAACCGGTAAACTGGATCTATGGCAAAGCACACCGTGTTCTGCGCGAATTCGCACGGTGGTCCGAAAAACCGGTCATCAATATGGAATGCGATAAGTACCACCCCTGCCAGGCATTGGCCGATATTCTTACTATTAAAGAGAAGTATGGCAATGAACTGCGGAACAGAAAATTCGTAATGAGCTGGGCTTATTCTCCCAGTATCGAAAAACCACTCTCCGTACCCCAGAGCGCAATCATAGGGGCCAGTTTTACTAACCTGAATATTGTCCTTGCCCACCCCAAGGGCTTCGAACTGGATCCCGAAGTGCTGGAGTTTACAAAACAGAATTCACAAAAAAACGGTGGAACATTTGAAATTTGTAATGATATGAGAGTAGCTTTCCAGGATGCTGATATCGTGTATCCCAAAAGCTGGACCAGTTTTAAGTTCCTTCCGCCTAATGTTGGCGAACCTCAACTGGATCAAACAAAAGTTCTTTACGAAGCCAATAGGGATTGGATCTGCGACGAGAATATATTGACAGTGTGTAATAATAATGTTATATATATGCACTGCTTGCCATGTGACCGGGGATTTGAAGTTACCAATGATGTAATCGATGGGCGCCATTCGGTTGTTTTCGATCAAGCTGAAAACCGGCTCCATGTTCAAAAGGCGGTTATGGCTTTGACCATGTAACTATGGAATCTCTGGTAGTTTCCTTTTATTAAAAAGCAGACGAATGTTCAAATAATATCCAAACAAATATCCTGGATTGTTGTGTTTAGCTAAACGCAGAGCAGCCAAATCTTGCAGATTTGTCTTTCGCAGAGAAGACGCTGAGTACGTATAGAAAAACAGAAAAAACTTAGCGCGAACCAACCTTGGTGGATTACTCTGCGCCTCCTTTGCGTGGGTTGAGTGTGGGGGTGAGGGGCTCTGCGGTTAAGACCACACAAAACTTGTGGTTTTTATAGTGAGATATGTATGGAGTTTATCAGGAAAACGGCTAATTTCCCAAGAACTGAGATATCTACTCAAACCCTTTTTCAAAATTTGATAAAAACGAGTAAGTAACTGTTTCTTAAAGAAACCTAAATCTAAAACTCAGGACTGAATACGGTGCCCATAAACAGTATCATTCCGCTTCGGTTATCCCTGATGACATAGAAGAAAGGCCGGTTAATGACCATGGTAATACTTGGAGAATATGAAGTTATACCCTTTACAACACCGGTAACTGCTGCGGCTTCGGTTCCCTCTTCATTTAGATCAACAAATGCCTTATGAAGCACCTCCTGGATAAAGATGTTTTCTCCACCGGTTTTTTCAAACATACCCGAGAAGTCTGCCTGGCCAGGGTCAAAAGCAATTTCCATGCCCAGCGCTTTAAGGGTCTGGTTAAGGGTTATGGCGTAATCATATTTGAATTTGGGTAATATAACACTTTCTCCAGTATCCATAAATCCGGAAAGCCAATCGTTCCATTTTTCGTAAGTAATGCCCTCTATAAAACCGGGCAGACTGATGCCCGTGTCCGGAAGGAAAATGAAGATGCTCATGGCTTTGGTGTGGCCATAAGGTAAGCTTATTGCCTCAAATCCACTGCCCTTAAGATAGGGAAAACGACCATTCTGACTCATCATAGGATGCTTAAGGGTATCACCGTTATCCAGGTAGAAATTTCTTTCTCTGGTCAATTTCGGATCGAACGCCTTAAACCACTTCCCGTTAAAGTAAATGGCATTGAGGAGATAAAGTACCGCTGACCGATCCACTTGCTGAATGATAGAGGTGATCTTCCTGTTGGTGTTCTCGGATACCCAGGTATTAATGGCGTTAATTGCCTGCGGATCACTGAAATCCAAATTATGCATCTCGCTATAGTAATATCGGTCCAGTATCTCAGCATAATCAGCTTTTAAGGTGAATCCCTGTTTTGCCCATATCGAGTTAGCTATCCGGATCTCTATTAATGAATCCAGATGCCCAAAGTAATTATAGAGATATTGATTAGATCTGTTCAACTGGTCAAGTTCAATATTCTGAAGGCTCAATGCTTCCGCCATGTCCCTCTGGGTCTCTTCCAGGGCGCCATTGTAAACCATCTCCAGGGCAAGACTGATACTCAAAGGAGAGATGATAAGATTCTCGCCTTTGTTTTCTTCGAATATCTGCTTGAAAAGCGCCAGGCTGAAATGGGTGTGTGATTCCGCAAAAGAAGCTTCCAGCTCGAATTCCTTGGAATCACCCTCTGACGAAAAAGACCGTGATAATCCCGTTGATAAGATCATTAATGAAATGAAAAGAATTGCTTTAACCCAACTTTCCCAGTAATGTTCTGAAAGTGCCTATTCCTAGGGGTGTTATTTTTTATGTGTCACTACGGATTAAGTGGATGTA
>JAFGGQ010000008.1 GCA_016930435.1 bacterium | reverse complement strand
GGCAATGTCCTTATAAATTGTTTCGATATCCCTGAATGCCAGGAACGATGCGTATATACTATCAATGTCAATTATATAACTAAAGCTAAAATTTTCATCAAGCTGAAGAGCATTCTTTTCAAGTTGATAATGCCTGAACCCCTTTTCTTCATCCAGTAAAACCGGGGTTAGATCTGGGCTTTTGAAATCGACATCACTGATAGGGTAATCGCTGCTAATATAGAGCTCCAAATGGAAACTTTCGACTTTTTCTTCTCTCCCCAAAGAGGGTTTTAAAGGAAAAATGTAGTAACTCTGCATAGAGTTTATTTCCAGGCACTGGGTGTATTCGATCTCGATCCGTTTGGTTCCGAAAGGAGGGATAGGAAATACATCCACTGTAAAGAGGTTAATATTCTCCAGGTCAGTAGCGCTTTCCATCAGGCCGGGATCAATCTTCCTCCAGGTCAGATCTTCATAAATCTCCCGGGCTTTTACCTTTTCCATCACCACACCTTCGATGCGAACTCCTTCCTCCCATATTGCAAAATTTGAGATAGCCGCATTTTCCGGTATCATAAATTGATACTCCCCCTCTACCTCGATATTGATATTGTTTCGGTATATCTGGATTACCTGGGTTTTGACGTATTGATTATCCAGATCAATAATTATCTCCATATCCTGGATCTGCAGGGCGTCGCTTTCGGTTGTATTTTTGGGAATAAGAACACCCGCTTCCCCGTTCAAAAGATCAGGTAGAATGAGCATCATCAGTAAAAAAAATATTTTTAGTTTATTCATTGGTTTGATTCCTGTATTGATATTAATATAAATCAACTTGTTATAGTTTGAAATAGTTTTTTTGAATAATTAGCAATCCTCTGTCGGTTCCCAGATAAACATTATCCGGACCACCGGTAACCGCAGTGACATTGAGGGAAGGCAATAAATCGGTGTAGTATTTAAAGCGCATACTCTCAGGATCTGCTACCAGGAGGCCCCTATCCAATGTTCCTACATATAAATAGCGGTCATCCGAATAGAGGGCATTATTATTTACTTCGAAATTGCCATCACCCTTAAATAATTGAGTAAACTGGCCTTCTTTTTCCATCTTCAGTAGTCCACCCCCATAAGTTCCTACCCATAAAACCCCATCCCGGAATAAGAGGGCGGTAATCCAGTTGACTGTCATATCTGTATTAGAAGTAGTATAGTTATTGACGATATTTCCCTTTTCGTAAACCGAGATCCCCCCCAATGTTCCTATATAGAGTTTTTCGTTATGATAAGCCAATGTATAAACATGGTTATTCACAAGTCCGTGAAAGGCATAGAGATTCTTGAATACACCCTGGTCATAGATGGTTAAGCCTCCCCCGGTGGCCAGGTATAGTACCCCTTGATGACTAAGTAAATAGCTTATGTAATTATTAATGATCCCTTCTTTGGCATCCCAAAACCCCACTTCCTTTTCCCCTTTAAACTGGCTGAGACCATCAGTAGTAGCAATATAACTTACTTCATTCTGGGGGGAATAATGTATCCAGTTTATCTGCCGAATCCTTTCCGAATAATAATCAGCCCTAAATTGCCCATCCGGATCCAGAAAGTTCAATCCCTTTTCAAATGTTCCTATGAGCAATCCCTTTGGATTTAACGAAACCGAGGTAATATAATTTTCACTTAATTGCTTTTTCGGTCTGTATTTCCAATGCTCGATAGTAGCAATTCCTTCATTAGTACAGTAATAAAGTTCATTATTATGAGAAAAGGCTCCGTTAACCGGTACTCCCAAACTGGCTTTTCGGAGCTCCATTACCTCAATAATCTCACCAGAATAGGAATACCCGAAAAATTTATCTTCCAGGGCTTCCAAGCCTGTGCAGAAAAAACTTTTTAATACCAATTCTGCGCCGTCGGACCGGTTTATCTTGAAGATCCCTTGATTTGTTGCAATAAATGGAATACCCTGGAAATATTTCACCGCATTAACTGGAACATCCTTCCCTTCATATTTTATGGGTACGGAAATGACCATATTGTTGGATTTAACAATTATCAAACCTTGGCTTTTAGTACCAAAGGATATTTCCCCTTCCTTATTGCAGTCTATGGAAAAAATCCCTTTAATCGATTCGGCAAGCCGGAGGGAAAACGTTTGACCATCAAATATAAGATAGCCATTGAAATCACCCCCCATCAAAAGGCCCGACGGACTCCCCTTTAGCGCAGAAAGGGTATTGAATTCATCCTTTTCAAAATGGTAGTGGGTAAGGATATCCCCTTTCAGGGATAATAAACCTCTATCTAAGGTGCTTATGTAAAGGGTATTCCTGAAAGTATCCAGGGCTGTAAAATTAAGGGTTGGCAGCCCGTTTTGGACAGTGAAACAGTTGTATTCCTTGAAGTCCGGTGTAGCCCTTACCAGTCCCCCTGCGGAAATAAAGTAATAGTAATCCTCAAAATAGAGCCCGTCATAACAATCCCTTGTGGATGTAATCACCTTTTGAAATGGGTAACGGCAGTCACCAAGAAAGTAACTTTGAGTGGAAAACCTTTGTTCTCCAGCCCCCTCCTGAATTGGTTTAAGCGCCCTGTTTATTCTTTGAAAGAAGATAAGCAAAAAAATAATTATACCCAGCAGAATAGCGAATATCAGGTAAATATAAAGTGGAATTTTGGGTGTTTTTTTTGAATGTTGTCTCATTCCATACGGCCTTTTTTTTAGGCTATCATGTGGTTGTTTTTCCTTAGTGTATTAAATAATATTTTAATTCCTTAAAATGCAACAATAAAAAAATTAACTGACTTAAAATGCAAATTTGATCCCGGAGTTGATATTCGAATATTCTGTTTTTCGATATTTCAGGCATTATAGTTAATTTCAACTGCATTAAACGTGATAATAGAACCCCGGGATCCTGCAAAATCAGCAATCTCTTCTTCTACATGAGGGCATAAACGCATTTCTCATCACCTTCCCCCCTGGCAGGCAATTTAAAATTATCATTTTGGCCTGAGATTTTTATTGACATCCAGAGTATATGTTATAGGTTGAATTCATAATGTTCTTTTATATTTATTCGATATTTGAAGGTGCCATTTAAGGATTAAAAGGGAATCCGGTGTGAAGCCGGAGCGGTCCCGCCGCTGTATTTCCTCCATCCTTTGTATGCGATCTTTCCCGTATGCAAAGTGATGATTTTGCCGCTTTTTGCCACTTTTCCTATTTCCGGGGAGGGGAAGGCTGCAGCAGATCAAGGAAAAGCCAGAAGACCTGCCTCTGAATATATTACCATTTTTCTTCGCGGAAAAGGAGTTGGTAAAAATCAGATTCTAAATCCTTAATACTTACCTGACAGGTATTAAGGATTTTTTATTTAAAACCCATCAATAAAGGACAAAAAAGATGATTCGAACATTGCTTATCTTTCTTTTTTTACCGGTGATGTTATTGGACCCAGTAACTGGCCAGGAGCATCAGCCCCTCCTCGATTCCATATATACTGCTGATACCGTAATGGTATGGGCTAAGAAAGAAGCTTATTCATCAACCGGGGATTACAGCTCGGTAGATATTATAACAAGCAGCGACTATGATTATCTGCATCCAAAGGACCTAACCGATGTCCTGACCCTTTTGCCAGGGCTGAACCTGGATCGCAGCAACTTCGTGGGTCATAATGTTACTCCCTGGATCAGGGGTACCAATCAGGTATTAGTCCTCATTGACGGGGTTCCCTTAAAATCACCTCTGCTGGGTGTACATAATCTCAGCCTATATAATTATTTACCCGTCAAGGAGATCGAGGTTATCCGCGGGGCGGCTTCCAGCACCTATGGGAGCCAGCCAATGGGAGGCGCTCTGAACTTGCATTTAAAGGAAAATACGACCAAAGAACCCTATACCAAACTGCTCATCGATGGCGGAGATCTGGGATACGAGCAATTAGGAATAGAATTTTCCCAATACCTTGCCGAAGAATTTGCTTATTACTTAACTGCAACCAAACTCTCGGGCAATGGTGAACGGAAACACAGCCGTTACACAAATCATCAGTTTAATATGAAGGTCAATTCCACGCTCTTCCAAACCTTTGAAATTGTGGGAATAATTGACGCCATTTCAAGTGAAGGTGATCTTCCCGGAATGGAATACCCGCCGGACATATCACCCTATTCCATCACCCATTATTCTGGCAATCAAAAAGACCAGAATTTTTTCGGAAATCTAAAGTTCTATACTGAGTTAACTGAAAATCTTACCCTTATGAATGGTTTTAATTATCAACAGGGTAAACAAAAATATAGCTCCTATTCATGGTATCTTCTGGATAGTGAAGTTGAAACAACTCTGGTAATCGATTCCATAGAGGTCGATACCACAATTACGGTTACCGATACTATAAGTTCTGCATCTAACGATACAAACGACTTTAGTTCAGCTTTGATTCAACTGAAATTATATTCAAGCAGCTTAAAAAACCATAAACTTTCCATGGACCTTAATTACGAATATACCGAAACCCAAAGCACCAGCAGCAGTACGCATTTTCTCCGGCAGTTTTCAGGAGCCATTGAAGATCAAGTTGCCATTATTCACAATCTAAGCTCAATAATCAGGTTGAGACTTGACTATGATCATTTGAATGAGCTTCACTTATCGCCATTTATGGGTTTGAGTTATCACTGGAAAAACTATATATTCCATGCCAACTATACAATGGGCTTTAAAAATCCCACAGTAAATGACCTCTACTATCAACTTGATGAATGGTATTGCCAGGGTAATCCAGGCCTGGAACCGGAAACATCGAATAATTTTGATTTGGGTTTTCAATACAGCAAAAGGCCCATTGATCTCTCCCTCAGCTTTTTTAGTAATTCTATAGATAATCTGATCGAATGGCGTTTTGATGAAACCGACTTCACATTCAAACCGGCAAATGTTGCAAAAGCCTCGATACTCGGTCTGGAAAGCCGTATAATAATCTCTTTGAATGATGATATTAAAAGTAGTATTAACTATAGTTATCTATCTGCAAAGGACGATCAGGGCGAATATTTGCAGTACCGGCCGCAACACAATTTGGGAGGCTATTTACAGGGTACGATCAGCTTCTGGGAGGGTAACTTCAAATTCACTACCCGTCTTGAGGAAAGGGTCTATGCAAAATACAAAAAACCCCTGATCAATCCAATAGGTATCCCCAATAATGAAGAATATTATGATCCAATTGCTGTTGGCGACCTCAAGTTATCAATCAGGTTCCACGATGTTGATCTTTATTTCTTCGTGGACAATCTTTATGATCTCAATTACGAGTTGAGGCAGTGGTTTCCTTTACCCCGCAGATATTACAGGTTTGGATTCAGTTGGAAATTCTTTATGTAGAAAAAAGCGGAGATTGATGACTATTCCTTGATGTTTCGCTCCTCGAATTCGATTACTACGCGTCTGTTAATTGAGCGTCCTTCGGGAATTTCATTATCACCCAGGAGGGCCTCTTCATATTTCCCATTTCGGTAGCGTTCGATCGCCAGTGGTTCTTTAAAGCTAGCGCCCCGGGCTATCAGTACAGTATGATGTTCTTTTAGCCATTCATCAAGCTGCTCTTCGTTAAAAAAGCCTAATTTATTGATCAAATATAATCTGATGTTCTTTAATTCATTATCCGCCCGGGCGGTGGATAATTCCTGGTTATGTCTTGCGGTGCCGGCCTGGTCGGTATGACCTATAATATTCACCTTTAGTTCATTATTAGGCTTCATAGCCTTGGCAATAATAATATCAGTAAGTTTGTCCAGTCTCCCACTGAAGAACTTCGATTCATGGTGGATCTCGTCAAAAACGAACTGGAACATCAATAGAGATTCCATTCTTTGTGACTCCTGCGAGACCTCTATACCCACTGTATCGGACTTAAAAACATATCGGTTACCAATATTATCCCTGATATACAATCTGGCGTAGTACCTTTTTTCAGGATCAATGATGTTCCCATTCTGATCCTTCCAATCCCAGTTAATAACTGAGGGAGGCGCGCCTTCCCCCATAGCCAGAGTATTAATGGTTTTACCCTGTACCTCATCAATAGTGATCAAATATGTATCGATCTCGGTTGTAGCGCTAAAACTGATATTTACTTTATTTAGCCGGTACTCTTCGGGAATCTCCACATCTTTGCCGGCCATGATGTTCTCTACCGGGGTGTACATCATACCATCCATGATCAATGACAGTTGGAGCTTTCCCGTAACTCCCTCCTCGGAGCGAATCAACTTGTTCAGCCTGTCAGTGCTTACTTCATCTCCGAACATCTTTTTAAGCTGAACCTCGGCCTGTTTTACCCTGGAAAAAGTATACTTACTGAAATTTTCTCCTTCTTCTGAAAATCCTTCGACCAGGATTATGGATGCGGGATTAGACTTTAAAACCGGTAAAACATCTGCAGCGAAACGGTTCAATTCCTGGATAAGCTGTCTGTCAAAGGTAGTATCCCTTTCGCTGAACTGCTTCTCTACAATAAATTTATCATCTTCCCTGGTTTTTACTAATAATTCAACCCTCCGGTTTTCCTGACTGGACCAGATCCGATCCCGTTCAGAATAAAAGACACCGCTTTTCCCTGCCCGTTTTGTAGTGGGGTCATAGTCATCATGAGCAATGAATACACGGTTCTCCGGAGCATTATAACTAAGCAATATTTGCTTTACTGCTTCTGCGCGTTTCAAATGCAGACCTGTCTCCTCCCAATTCTGTGAATCGGTATTCTGGTCGATATAGCCATACAGGTAGATTTCAACATCGGAATTTAGGATCAATCGTTGCGCAATTTCCTTTAGACTGTTCCGGAATCGGGGATTTACCGCAGATGAATCAGGATCGAAGAATATTACCGGGACCAGAGGTTCCTCAGCCTTTATATAGGTCATTTCGATCATAGGAAGAACGCTGTTATCCAGCTTAATATCAGCTACCGGTCTCTGATAAACGAAGATATCTATTCCTGCCTGATTGTTAACTTCGTTGTTCTCCTCGATCATGCCATTCAAATCGGGATAAAGAGCCCCGTCATCATCCACAGAAACTACCATCTGGTGTTCTCCCAGAGCTCTGGGAGTCCAGGTCTTTACCATCTGCACTTCATCTCCCGCACCCAGCTTCTGGACGGTCTCCAGAGAACCCCGGTAAAGACTTTCCGGACTACTATAGAAAAAGGAAACATAAAAATTTTCAGCCGCTGCTTCACCAATATTCCGAATGTTAAACTTCAGATTGAAGGGTTCTTCCACAAGTACATTTTTAGAGTCATATTGTATATCACTTGACAATATCTCCAGATCCGGATACTCTTTTGGAGGTATCACCAGTGCGGGTAATGGAAAGCGTACAGAGGCCGACAACCTGTGGGTAGTCGATTTAACCTCGCTTAAATAATAAGTCAGCGCATAATCAATCCCGATTAGGTTAATCTTTTTCAGATAAAACCCTGCTCCCATAGTCAAATTCTGTTTGCTGTCATATCCAGCCCTTAATGCTAACTGCTTATCAATTAACCAGCTCTCCACACCGAAACTGTAATCCAGATTATCCATTTCGTTGAAGTTCAGTTGTATAAGGGGAGTTAAAAAATCCCTGAAGTTATAAGCAAATCCGAATTGAGTTTCCAGGGGTTTCCGCCCATCCGGATCGGTTTTATCCAATCCTGCTGAGGGTTGATTGAGATTTTTAAGTGCAACTCCGGCCGAAATATTCCCGTATCTGGCTATGAGTCCGGCATTCAGACCGAAGTCAAAAGTAGAGTATCCATTTTCGATAAAGAGGGGGTCCTGGAAATCAAAGCGGAAAAATTCGCCTTCATTATATCGCAATCGATAGAATTCGCCTGAGAGGCCTGCCGAAATATCCCATTGGTGGTTTTTAAGAAGAGGGTAACCGTAGCCCAGAAGAAAGGAGAATTGACTTAGCACAGAGTGATTGAACTGCTCGCCTGCAACAGCCAGGCAACCATATTTATGGGTGGAATGTATATAGGAGAGGGAAGTTGCCATGATGTTTGCTTCGGAAAAGCCCCAGTAGTATCTGGAGACGCCCCCATACACCTCCCGGAAATCAAGTAGAGGGAGACCTGCGGGGTTAAAGAACAGGGCATTTCCATCGTCGGCCAGTCCCACGAAAGCATTAGCAAAACCCAACGGACGTGCAGTTTGTGCAATGGTTATATTTGCTGCAAAAAATAATATGCAAAAAACAAATATAGTTCTGGTAAAGATCTTAAATAACATTGTATATCAAGTCTGCTCCATTACCGGGACCATCTGAATTCAAGGGTAACTCGCCGGTTTATATATCTTCCTTCGGGATACTTATTATTTCCTACTAAAAGGCGTTCGTATCTTCCACCCTTCCATATACTTGTTGCATAAGGCCTCTTAAAGCTATAGCCCTTTGATTCGAGGGTGGTATTGCTTCGTCCTAACCACTGATCAAGTTCATCTTCAGAATTCAGGTTTAACAAATGTATCAGGTATTTACGAAAGTTCCGCAATTCAATTTCAGCCCGGGCTTCTGAAAGTTCCTGGTTTATTTCATCGGGGCCAGTCTTATCAGTATGGCCAGCCAGAAATGCAGTTAATTGCCGTTTAGGTTCATTCACCTTATCGATAAATTCCCGGGCGGCATTTTCAATCCTGCTCTCCAGGAATTTGGATTCCGGCTTTGTGCCTCCAAAAGTGAAGTTAACTATTATAAGTTCCCGGCGGCGTTCTTCAGTCAGAACATTGACAGTGATCCGCTTGGACTCCAGGATAATGTTCTGGCCGACGCTGTCTTCAATAAATAACTCGGCATGGTATTGTTTCCTTGAATCAGGCAAATTACCCTCTTTATCCCGCCAGTTCCAGGGGACGACACTGGGGATCTCATTTCCAGAAGCCAAAGTACTGAATAAATTTCCCTCCTCATCTTTGATATCCAATTGAAAGCTTTTTACACCAGCTTCCACGTTGAGGTTCAGGATATCTATCTGGTTCATTTCCTCTCCCGGCAACTGGGAACTTTCGGATACCTCAGCCGCCTTTCTGGGTCTGAAAACAAGACCTTCAGCATTTAGAAAAACGGAGACTCCCGGTGTAGTATGAGGTTCTCTTGCCCCTAAAACATACATTCGGGCCCGATAGTCCTCGCCCAGCACCTGGACGGCTTTTTCACGTAAACTCAATGCACGGTCAAATGCAATATCCCACCCTGCTTCCTCGCCAAGGCTAAATAAACCAACAAAAAGAAGTACAATTTCAGGATTTTTATCCATCAGGGTTTTTATCCCGGTTAGCATCCCGGCAATCCTTTCCACTTCATGGAGTGAAGGTTCCTGCTGGCCAACAGTATATTCAAAATGTTCTAAAACCGAGTCCTGACCAACAATATAAGTTCTAAATTCAAGCCGGCGATTCTCTTCTGCTACCCAAAGACTGTCCTGTTTGGTAGTGTATTTTCTGCTAACCTTGTCAGCGCGTTTCCTGCTAAGGTCGTACCCATCCTTTGCCACTTCCAACCGATTGGAAGGAATTCCCAATTCTTCGAAACGGGATTTCACGATGCGCGCTCTTTCAAAAGCCAGATCTTCCCGGTCAGTTCCGTCGGTACCCGGGTCATAGAAGCCATAAAGACGGAGATTAATATCGGGATTCTCATTAATCCTTTCTGCTATGGTATTGATAACATCATCGAATCTCTCATGAATCCCGGATTCCCCTGCATCGTAATGGATAAAAGGCATCAAAGGCACCTCTTCCTTAACAAAGCTGACCCTGGATAATTCAAGTTCGGCTTTCAGAACCTGAGGAGGATCAGAAGAAGGAGGCATAAAACTGGGAACCCTAAAACTCGCTTGATTATTGGTTTCACTACCCTCGAAAATAACCCCTTTGATCTTGGGCGCCCTTGAACCATCGTCATCAATATTAGCATAAACAGTATAATATCCTTTTTCAATAGGTATCCATTTCCATTCGACCTTTTTATATTCCCTTGGATTGATAGATATATTACTCTTACCCTTCAATTTGAATATTGTTCCCTCTTCGTTCACGGCATAGGCAGAAATAGCAACATCCTTTTCTTTCTTACCTCCCAGATTAGTGAATGTCGCCTGGATAATGGATTCCGTGCCGTAAGGGACCACGGATGGCAAGCATTTCAGGCTATCCTTTATTACTGCAAGGTCGCGATAGGGTTCTTCTGGTTCCGGAAATCCAACCGAGACCGATACCTTATGAGTAGGCGAATTTTTAATACCCTCTTCAAAACTCTGCAAATAGGCATAATCGAATCCAAGGTTATAAGCGCTTCGCGTATAATAGCCGAAGCCGGCAGAGAAGTAATTTGTATTATAACCACCTCGAAAGCCCAGGTGTTTTTTCCAGACCCAGATCTCCGCTCCTGCAGAGACCTCCACGTCATCCTGAACTGGTGGATTATCATCTGTTACAGCTACCAATGGAATCTTAACCCCTATAGAAGGCACCACAATATCCCTGAAGCTATAAGAGAGCCCCGTTCGTATCGTAATAGGCAATTTTCCTGCTTCGACTTTTCCAATAGTGGGATTGGGTTGATTAAGATTAGCCACTTTGAATCCCCAGTTAAACTTCCGGAGGTTAAGCAGGCCCGAGAAATCCACTCCGAAATCCATAGCGCCGGCCTTATCACGAAAAAGGGGATCGTCAAAATCAAATTCATCCGAAAAAGAACCGGTGTTGTAGTCATTGCGGAAGAGATTGCCGCCCAGGGCAAAGGATAAAAAACCCTTTTCAGACCCCTCCGGATTCCGGAAAAGAAAGGTTTTATGTGTATATACCAAACTAAATTTAGATTCTCTGAGCTTATCGTTGAAGAATTGCGACGCTCCGATACCAACCGCGGACCGCTCTCCAAGTCTTCTGGAGAACAACAATGCGCTTTCGTGCAGTGCATTTCCATCCTGCAAACCCCAGAACCGGCGTGAATATATGCCGGATAGTTGCATACTTTTATAGCCTACCAAACCAGCAGGATTGAATGGAATAGTATGAACATCATTAGCTAATCCTACAAAAGCGCCACCCATACCTGCAACCCGGGCCCCCTCTAAAGCCAATTCCGCGCCTTCCTGAGCATAATCTATGCTAAAAAAAAGCAGGAGTATAACCAATATTAAAAGGCCTCTTATTCGGGTCATTTCGCCTCCTTAATAAATTTATATTACCTAGCTAAAGTTATCGAACCGTTATATACCGTCTTGCCATTAATTATAATAGAGTAAATATAAACGCCCGGGGATAATTCGTTTCCTCTACTATCTCTACCATCCCAAAACCATTCTCCGCCAATCCTGTCGGAGGAAGAGATACTCTTGATTTCTTTCCCCTTTAGATCGTAAATGTGAATTAGGGCGTTATTGGAATAACTCTCCTTAAAGTTAAAACTCACTTGATCATTGTATCCATCGTCATTTGGAGTGAATGGCTCCGGATAAATCCAACAATCTTTTAATTGCATGAAAAAATACCATTCAAACGGTGAATTGTCAAGGAAATTTGGTGTTCCGTAATCCGGAGTTTTATCATAAATTGATTCCAGGCTGACCCATACAGTATCAGGTGCGATCCATTGCTGGTCTGAATATTCGGTGAGAAAATACAGAGTATAGCCGTCCCATTGTAAAGCCGGATGCGGATAGCTGTAGAGAATCTCATCTACTTTCAATATAAGGCTATTTATGTCCACTCCGCTCCTATAATCTGACAGATTTAGCGTTATTTGTTCAAGGATTCCACTATGGACATCCCCTAAGCCCGGTTCAGGTTCAGATGCGACGGGCCCTGTATAATCGGTATAAAAGGACCACAATACCGGTCCGGACTGGTTTCCATAAATATCGGAAGCGATAAAGGAAACGTCATACCGCTTGAAATCAACCCAGGGTATTGAAGGGCTGTAAACCATCAAGGATTCTTCCTGAACATACTCATAATTAAAATTATCAAAGGTTCGCCGGTTCTCCTGAACGATAAAGAGCATTGTTCCGGTATCCAGCCCATCCTTATCCCACACCTTAACCTTGATCTGCTGGTAAGGCTGATGAGTGATGGTATTGTTCAATGGTTCGATTATCTGTATTCGGGGAGCATCCTGAGCAATTGAATAATTCCAGCAATAGGTAGTCTCATTGGCTGAACAATAGTTGGGATTATCCCTGACTTTTATACAAACATCAAGTCTCTGATTATCAAAGAACGCTGGGTTGACCTCCCCTATTTTGAAAACAAGGGTGTCCGCCTCAAAATAAAACAAACTGTCATCAAATATAACATTATTAAAGTTAATAGATAGTAAAAAATGATCCCAATTTATAAAAGAATATGAATCGTACAATAATACTTTAATAAGTTCCAGGTCAGGTGTAATGTCCATCTCTTCTGGTGGCCAGACTCCACTAAGCTGAGGCGGGGAAAAATCAAAGGTAATCTCCCAGCTAAAATTCTGTGAACTAGCCAGCCCGGACGAATCATATAAATTGGAGCATTCAATATTACATGGCCCTTCCAGGATAATATCACGATTGTATTGGAGGAGAACAGTATCTCCCAATATTTCAAAGTACCCATCCTCATAGCAAATATCATTTCCGCTTAGTTTGATATTCAGGCTTTCAGGGTAAATACCTTGTTCATCCATAATCGCAATTTTTATAAAGCTTTCTTCACAACTAATAATAGAATGTTCTGGCGGATAGATCAGGTTTAATGATGGAGGGTTATTTACAAAGATGTATTGCCAGCATTCATAGTTCTCATTAAAGCAGTAGTCCGGATCATCCCGGATCGACAGGCAAACCTGGTTGGTCTCAGCAAGTTCTCCCTGTATATCCCTTATGTTGAAATAAAGATTCGGTTCAGAATATTCAAGCAGTCCTGAGGTCATATCATATTCAGTTCCATTTACCCATATTACGCATCTATTTGAAGAAATCCCACTTTCATCTTCAAGCTGCATTATCACCTGTGGAGCATCGAAATCAAGCTGTGAACCCGCAGCAGGCTCGATATCAGAGACCCTTGGAGCATTCCAATCCAAAACCACTGACCAGTGTTCTAATGGCAAGTATAATGGGAATCCCATGCTATCAATAGCCTCCTCAATTCCAAAATAGACCGTATCGTATAATCCAATAACACTGGCCAACCAAAAATGCAGCAAGTTCCCGGTATAATCCAGTTCAGTATCGCTAATAGTGTAGAGCATGTCACCGAATCTAAATATTATGCTCTCCCCGTTGATGCCTTCAGGATCACTCATATAGATCTCAATTTCCAACATATCGCATGCATAAGATGAACCATTATCCGGGGAAACCAGGCAGATTTCTGAACCGGATTCCTGTATATATATAGACCAGCACGTATCATTTCGGTTCGGTTCACATTCTACAGCTTTATCGAACAGGTGAAGGCATAATTCTACCGTATCACCCCATTCCAGTGTTAAAAGGGAAGCGTAATATGCCAGGTCTATTATCAGGTTATCCCCTTCCCTTTCGAATTCAACATCCTCGCCTATTGCAATCCCATTTACTTCTAAATGAGTGAGGAGTGGGTCAATATCTGAGTGTTCATCACTAACTTCCAGTATCAAGGTCGGGTAGATGGTTTCCACATAGCTATCTGCTCCAGGCGAAAGGTATTCTATCAGAGGAGGAGTATTGTCCAGAGAAAATATTATCTCCTCAGCGGAGTATAAAGGATTAAGGAACAGGTCATCTAATGAGGCGATTCTGGCATGCAGCAATTCACCCTGTGGTAAAAATTCCGCAGGATACCCTACAACAAGTGTATCCCCTCTCCATTCTATCCCATCCTCTCCGTAACTTATCGTATAGAGTGAGCCGATATTTACAGAAACCGAATGGTATTCTATTCCCTCCTCGTCCTCAACGAACCATTTAAAAATCAGGTTATCACATGAGATATTTCTCAATAATGAGGAGGTTATACTTTCGGCTACAGGCCCCTGACCGGGAGTGTAAAAACTCCATTGGTTAGTCGGGGAGCAATTGGGGTCACAGTAACCAGCCATGTCGCAAGCATTTACTGCTATAGTAATTGTATCTCTTCCGGGCCATCGGAATCCTGCCTCTTCAGGCACCAGGAATAATACATTGTCTATAAAGTATATACCTTCATCGCCAGGCTCAAAAAGTAATGAAAAGACGCCTGAAGAAATACTAAGCTCCAAAGTACTTAAATCTACCCCGCTAAGAGTATCTTCTATAACTACAATGACACTGTCCCAGGGATTGGAGATCACGGAATGTGAACCGGGATTCCTCGGTTCGATCCGAGGAGCATTCCAATCCAGTGTATATTGCCAGTTACAGGGTTCAGGAAGGCCCGAACCATGTACATCCTCGAGGTTTAAATCGAACTGCAGGACTCCCTCTGCAAGATGATAATCAGGAAGATTAATAAGCAATGTATCCCCTGATAATGAAAGTTCCGGTGAATATATACTGTATCTCCTTTCATTTACTTCCAGGCTGATCGAGGAGGCAAGTATGCCCAGGGGGTGTCGGACAATTACCCTGGAGTTTAACTCCGGGCAACTCAGATATGAGCCGGGTACAGGGTCTATCACTTCCACTTGAGGAGGTTGATTATCCACAATAAAACTCCAGCAATAGGGCAGATATCTGCGGTTATAGGAACACCTTGAAACATTGTCCATAACCTTGTGCAAGCAGACTTCAATAGTGTCCAGTGAAGTGGAAATAGCTGTAAAAATGCTGCCCTGTATTGAAAGCTCTTCACCTTCCATTGATACTCCCCAAGAAGCCGCAGTCAGCATGATAGAGTCCTGAATCACGATAAGCAATGAATCGGTGTTGATACCGTGCTCATCATCAAAATCGACCCGAACTGTAAACGAGCTTCCGGTTACCACTCCATGTTCGGAGGGAGTAGTCCGGACTATCCTTGGAGGCTCGCGGTCAAGTGAAAGGTCTTGCACCGGTGAAGCGGTATGGCATCCCCGAAGATCGCTGATCTCCAGGTTAAAATTCAGGCGTCCATCCAAAAAATCAGAGGTATGAACATAGCCGTTCAACGAGCCATGACTATAAATATGGTGTCTGAGGTCGCTGATGGCGAAAGATCTGCTTCCCAGATTAAACAGGAAACTTTCTAAATTTATCCCGTCAGGATCATTGAGAAATATTGATATAAGTAATGAATCGCAACTATAAACCTGGCCGGCCTCAGGGCTTAATATTTCATAATTGGGAGCCCTGTAATCGTTACTGGGAATATAAATTGAGTCTATAATGGTGAAAGTATCGGTCTCCGGAATGATCACCCTGATCCGGTAATGTATGATTGTATCTACAGGTGCCGGCTCTATAATTCCGACCTCCCATGTAGCCAGCCCGGTTGCGCCCGAATAGAGGATAGGAGGATCGACTATCGAAATTGGATCACCGGCCACAAAAATGGGTGGCATATCCAATATTGCGTAAGCATCTTCGACTATATCCAGCATTGTGCTGGCGATGAAGAGGTTAATCACAAAAGGGTTTGGTGAGAGTTCATCGCATTCGGTAAAGAGCAGAGCATCCGGTGCTGTAAGAGATAAGGATAGAATCCCAATAGTAGTTGCCGATGTGCCCTTTCCATAGTAAGTTCCAACACGTCTTTCAGCGCCTGGGAGCAGGGTCTGAAGCTCCCATCGTAAAAGTACAGAGCTATCCGTATATGGAGTACCGGAGACGGTATAATCCCATTCAACCCGCGAATAACCCCAATAATCCCCATAAACCAGATTATCAGGCATTACTGCTTCTCCGCCATATAGAATTCCCTCTCCGATGAGCATTTCGGGTGGTTGGAATGGGTCTTCCTCGAATGCCTGCCAGTACAGGGGTATAGTAGGCGCGGAGAATTCGCGTTCTACTGCAAAATAGCCATACTGAGTTGCAATGGGAGCATAATCATTCCTGTTGATCATAGTATCCATAAACAACAGGAAACCTACCTGGTGAGGATGGATACCCAGATTTACAGCGGTGTATTCGATCAGGATTACCGATAATCCTCCAATTTCGGTGGGAGTTAACCTTTGGGTAATGCGAATATCCCCTTCCCTCCAGCGGCAAATAATCGAGCCATCAACCTCCGCCGGAGCAGTAACCATAGTCATTTCAGGGGGATGGGATCCCGGGTTACTTATATTACACCAGATATCCCCATCAATATTGAAATTTGTGTGAGATGTTGCTCCTTCGGCGGGATAACCAAAAAGCAGCGGTTTCCCGGATACCGTTCCAATAGTGAAGCGGCCGTCCTCATCGGAGACAGTAATTCTGATCTCCTCATTTTGAACAGAAATCTTATTTCCCCGGAATGGATTAAGCAATGCCTTACGTCCTGTCTGGGGAAACAGAGCAGTACAATACAATAGCATAAGCAATGCTGCAAGCCACACTCCAGCCTTAATATTCTCTCTCCGGAGAGGGAACCCCTTCCCTCGTTGTTGAACAAATATAGTAGAGCCAAGCAAAGTACACCTCCCTATTTAGAGTACTTTTACCTGGTCCACCCTCCCAATAGAAGCCCATTCTATGGGAATATTTATCGTGCTAAAATTACAGTACCGCTACAAACCTCCTTGCCTTCGGCCTTAACTACATATACATAAGTGCCTTGACGGCAATCCCGGCCATTCTTGTCGGTGCCATCCCAGATATAACGGAAATGATCCGGCTTAAGGGTCCGGATATGGATACCTTTTATATCATAGATTTCAATTTCCGCATCCCGGTCAAAACGCTTGGGATAATCAAATGAAGTTTCATCATTATATCCATCACCATTAGGAGTGAAAGGATTTGGATTAACACTGCAATCGGTGATGGGTTTGATAAATACCCACCAATAGACCGAATCGGAGATACAATTTGCCCCGCACCCCTCGGCGCAGTCGCATAGCTGGAGCAACGTAAATTCAAGGGTATCCCCCCTATCGTAAACCACTCCGGACATAGGCAATGGGAAAACCAGGGTATCCCTCTCGAAATATAGCGGGTTCAATCCGATGAACTCCCACTGCTCTTCGCCTACCACAACCCTGAAAATCAGTGAATCCCTTTCGATACCGCAGAGTGAATCCTCCATGTGGATGCGTACATCTTCAATCTCTTCCAGGAGCACAAAGGCGCTTTCTGGGGGAGTAACCTGGAATACTACAGGGGAAGAGCAGTCCACAATAAAGCACCAGTTAAGCGTATCCCTGAGAGCATTACCGAAGTTATCTTCAACTCCGTAGAGAAGACAACATAGGGTATCACCGTTCATCCAGGGTTCTCCTGGGTTGAATATCAGGTAATTGGAAACACGGTCATAAGACAGATCAGCATCAACACCTGACACATATACGCTGTCATTAACCATTAGCGTGCAACTGCTTTCACGAATCCCATTAGGGTCGTATATCCAGACTATAATTTCCTGAACTTCGGGTGGACAGCAGGAGTAATAGGATTCATCTTCCGGTGAAATTATCATCCAT
Source organism: bacterium (assembly GCA_016930435.1). Lineage (GTDB taxonomy): Bacteria > UBP14 > UBA6098 > JAFGQG01 > JAFGQG01 > JAFGGQ01. The sequence goes on along the minus strand of JAFGGQ010000008.1, from coordinate 5,888 downwards.
TGAGGAGGTTCATTATTAACTATAGTGCAACTGCCGGGACCGCAGAAAGTACATGAACGGTCTCTACTGTTGGAGAAATCGAAGTCGTTATCGCATACCCTGATCATATATACAAAAGTATCAGTTTCGGCAAAGCCTCCAAGTGGTCCACTGATTGCTGTAACTCCATCGGCTTGTAATTCCATCTGCATAATCTGAGCGTAGTCACCGGTGGCGAAATCCACCGTGCCATCCAGATCATAGATCAGGAAGATACCCTGACCTGTGGTATCCGTATCATCATCGAAAATCCCTGACGTATCATCGAATACTACGGTAATGATGAAGGTACTTTCAGCATAGGTAGTGCATGGGAAGAAGGCGCAATCAGGAGGCAGTGTGTCATCATCTCCGATGGTGAATGACCAGCTGAAAGTGGTGCAGTTTGGGGGGCAGTAAGTAGCCATATCACAAGCCCAGACTTCTATATCGATGGTCTCGAATTCGGTCCAGGCAGTATCTGCGAGCAAAGGATCAAAACAGAGAACCGAGCTGGCGGAATCCCAGCTAAGCGCTGCTGAATCAAGCGTATATAGGTTACCATATACTGTAAAGTAAAAGAGGGTATCATTCAGTGTACTGACTTCATCATAGATTCTCAGGCATACTTCCTGTTCCCAATTCAGGATAGCGGTATCCGGAAGCGGGGAATATGTATCTGCCAATGGTGGTGTGAGATCAACCACAAAGCACCAATCAAGGGGATTTTCCAGTGGATTGAAAGCGCTATCCATAGCAGAAACCAACTGAACGCAGATGGTGTCACCGTTAGAGAAAGGCTCCACCGGATCATAGTAGAGGGTTCCTGCGGGTATCCATGTAAATCGTGGATCACCGTAATTGATTGTCTCGCCATCTATCACCATAACTATTGTTGATTCGCGGATTCCACCCGGTATAGTATCGGTTATGGTTACAATAACTTGCTGGAGACTGCACGCTGTCACACTGTTGGAATCGGGCCGAATGATCTCCGCAAAAGGGCCTCCGGTACCAATAATGAAATACCAGCAAGTGTCCGCTGGCAGATGATTGGGTGAACATAGATACGGTATATCGGCAATATCGATCAGGCAAAATTCAATAGTGTCGCCGCCCCTGAACTCAAAGGATTCTCCGGTATTATAATAGAGGGTATCATCATTCCACCACATATTCGAGTCGCCCCAGGCGATTGTATCGCCATTGATTGAAATTATTGTGGTGCTGCAATTTACAGAACTGGAATCGTCCAGCAATTCCAGCCATATCACAGGGTCTGGTTCAGGAATAACCTGCATTTCAGTAGGATAGGAGGAATTAAGGAATGGAGATGCGTAGTCAATATAGAACCTGACGCTAAGCGGCGGCGCATAAGGATTACCCAGGCCGTCCAGCAGCTTTACTACTTCAACTATAAGGTAATCATCATCGGCAAGAAGAAATAAAGTTGGATCAACATAGACCGTAAAAAGTGTGCCTGCTATATCACTTATGAATTCAATCTGGGGATCTCCCCAAACAAAAACGGTGTCCATACCAGGGCTGGCAACCCGAATCTTGGTACTATCAACCAGGATATAATCCGGGTCATAGACTCTCAGGGTAATATAAAACAAGGTATCACAGGCGATGGTTGCTCCTGCATATTCTGGGAATTCCAGAAAAGCTCGGGGGCCATCGCCGATATTAATAGTAAATGTCCAGCAGTAAGTATCTTCGAGGAAGTTTGCGGGAATGCAGCCGGTAAAATCGTAGGCGCTGTCAATACAAATAGTAATGCTGTCGCCGGCAATGAATGTATCGCCGGCAGCTACCGCATTATAAACAAGCAAACTTTCACTGCGGATATAAACCAGCGTATCGGTATCCGAGGGGATGACCGAATCCCTTGCCCCATCAACGTAGTAGAGCATTCCATTTACGCTGACCACAATAGTGGTAGAATCGACAGGGTTCATCGGATAGCCTGAATCGGGATGATCATAATCCCAGATAAACAAGCTGCAAACTGGTTGATATGGCATTACCCATGGGCCCAGATAATTTCCGACGGGCCCGTTGAGATCCACATAGAATGTCCATTCGCAGGGTGAGGCCATAGCTAAGCCTACGGTATCTTCGGCAGCAGATGCCCCTATAGTAACTATCTCAGTATTCCAGAGTGGTGTAGGGCAAACGATAACAGTATCTGGTTGACGCCAAGCAATCCCCGGATCACCAATTCTATAGGGAATATCATTGACGGTTACTTCCACAGTTGTAGTGTCCACTCCGTCATCATCATGAATGATAAAACGGATACAATCGTCGTTGCAGATCTCCTGCAGATTAGAATAAGCACTGTCCAGCATACAGATAGGCCCGCCCTGGGCTATGATCCACCACCAGCAGAAAGAAACTGAATCATAAACAATCGGATTTGAGCAGCTATCGGTATTATCGCACATATTGGTAAGGCATACGTGAAGAGTATCATCCCTGGAAAGGATAAAAGCTCCCCTAATAAGACTAAGTACCAGGGTATCCCCTTCCCAACTGAAAACGCCATCATCCCAATTGAAGAATGATTCACTGGTTCGACTGGTATTGAACGCATGGGCTTCCGGGCAGAATGAGTCTATGCCAGCACACGCATCCTGTATAAGCCAGCGGATCTCAGGAGCCTGATTGTTCACGCTGTCCACAGAGCTTGGGGAATAATAGGGCTCCAGTTGAGTAACAACTGGCGGCTGCAGATCAATAATAAAGGAAAACATGTTCAATTGAACCGGATTTCCCAGAACATCATAAGCCTGGTCAATAACGATCAGAATGGTATCGCAATCACAGAAAGGAAGGTTGGGTGTGAAAGTCAGCAGTGAACCAGCGGAGAAAACAACCTCGGGATCGGAATATACAAAGCTTGTATCAACAGAGCCGCAATATGTTACCAGGATCTCAATAGAGGGGGCATCCACTCCGTTGGAATCAAAAACTACAAAGTTAAATTGGAGGGGCAAGCAGCTTTCGCCATAATGCAGACTTTCAGCAGGGGCTAATAAGCTCACTACCGGTCCCCCTCCAGCGATTCGGATCCAGCAGCAGGTATCCGCTTCATTAGCATCACAGGTATCTACCAGGTCTGAGACATAAAGGCAGTAATAGAGGCTGTCAGCTCCGCCAAGCGAGTCATCCCAGCTGGAGAAAAACAGTTGATTTTCACTGGGTCTCCAGTCAAAATAGATATAATCCGCAGTCCAAATCCGGAAGGTATCCACAACCATATCCTTCTCTATTGTAACCCAGAATGAGTTATCATCCACTGATGAGCAGCGGTCTTGGACGGTCCATCCAAGCACGGGACTGATAGTGGAAATGATTTCATCACAGGGGATGGCAGTCATAATTTCCGGTGCCGAGTGGTCGATCACAAATGAGAATGGGGACATGGAACCCAGGTTATTAAGAACATCGGCGGTTTGCAGGAGTTTTACGGTAACCGTACACTCACAAGCGCCGTCCAGGGGTATTGGCGGGGTAAAGCGGAGTGTATCATTATCGAAGCTCAGGGTGGCATCCGGGAAGTGGAAAGTGTCTGTAAGACAATCGCTGTAAATGGCTAATATAAGGGATTCGGGAACGACTCCATTGGTATCCCTGACCGATATAATAATCTGTTCGACAGAGGGACAGGCGGTGATCAATCCGGGTGTGGGGAATATGGGATAAGCGACAGGAGCTCCGCTGGCGATAAAGAAATGCCAGCAGTATTCGGTCAGGTTTGAGGGGCACCATAGCGGGTTTGTAGCATCAGTAACCTGCATACAAATCTCGACACTATCGCCGCCGTTAAAACTCCTTGGAGGGGTGGCCAATACCGGGTTCCATGTAGCAACATCTCCCACCCAGTAAACACTGGAATCATCAACATCGGAGGCGCAATATGTGTCCGTCCAGCTTGGTGTGGTTATTGTAAAGCAAAGGCTTGACATTCGCACTCCGCAACAGGTATCCTGTACGTTGATCCTGATCATGGGGATGGTGGATTCCAGGATTATCCCCGGTGTTGGCCTGGGATTGGAGTAAGCTGGTGGTCTCAGGTCAACCCTGAAATCCCTGCAAAACCTTGAGGCCATTGGCGTACCTAACATATCGTTGGCTTCTAAAAGACAAAACTCTACTTCATCACATACTGAAAAATCACGGGAAGGACAGAACCGAAGGGTTTCCGTCTCGGGATCATAAGACAATTCCGAACTTGCGATGGTAAATATTTCGCCTTCAAATTCAAAAACAATGGTACTGGCATCGACACCATCCCGGTCATATACTTCTAATAGTATGCATATATCTTCGCATGATATGCAGGCTCCTGCGGCGGGGTCCAGAAGGTTTGCGGTTGGGCCGGCAGAGCTTCTGTTGAACCAGCAGCAAGCGCTGTCCTCCAGGTGGTTAAAGTAACAATCAACAATATCAGCGCTGTCGGCTATATCCAGGAGGCAGAAAAAGATAGTATCCAGGTCTTCAAAGCGGGGCATACCCGGCACCGAACCGATATCTACAAGGAGGGTACCTGGATTTCCGGTGGCCCAGTTCAATCCCGGAGTTCCCCAGTAAAGTGTATCGATGAATGTGGAAGGGGGATCTATCTTGACTAATTCGATAACCAGTTCGGTTTCAGTAGGGCATGTATATCCGCAATCGTCACGTATGGCAATGCGGATCTGAGGTGAACCTGAGGTATCTGCTGAGCCGCAAACCGGCGAAAAATCTTCAATGTAAGGTCCCTCATGGTCCATAATGAACTGCCAGCTATATATATCAGGGATATTATTTCCAAGGCTATCGATGGCGGAAAGCAGGCGAACCAGAATGGTGTCGCACGCTTCGGTGTTCCTGGGCGTAGATGGACCGCATATAAAGAAAAGGGTATCGATCAATGGTCCATCCACAAAGAACAATTCCCCGTCAAGCATGGAGTAAACAGTCCCGTCAACCTCCAGTTCTATAGTGCCCTCATTCACTCCTGCGGGGTCTTCCAATAAAATCTTTAGATTCTGACAATTGCAGGTAGTAACCTGACCTTCCAGTGGATATATCATATCTGCCTGAGGTCCCAGGGCATCTATATAAAATCTCCAGCAATAGGGTTCTTCCATAGCATTGGGTAGGCAGCTTGTGGCGTTGTCTCCGGCATTGAGCACGCAAATTTCGATGGTATCCTGGTCATTCATTATGAATCCGGGAGCGTAAACAAATTCAAGATAGATCCATCCCGGGTCAGCAGGACCGCTTCCGAACCAGGATAAAGCAGGATCAGCGACTGTGAAGGTATCACAGATTCCGCTGTTTAGATTACACACCTGGACCCTGATGGTCATGGGATCAACTTCACTGCATTCATCCACCAGGGCAACCTGAGCTGTCAATCCAATAGGCGAAACCGGAGGCCCTCCCGGCACGGGTACCGGGCTGTCAATATCCAGGAAAACATAGGGGCCCGAAAAATCAGTGAGGAAGGATCTCACGATGGTCACTCCGGTTATCGCATTTCCCAAGACATCAGCAGCGGAGACCACGGCAAAATCGATCCATTCACAATCATCATAGATGCCGGGCGGGGGATTGAAAAAGAATGTATCTCCCCGGCAGGTTCCTTCGGGACTATCGCAATTATAATGAACGCCATCGACCATAATGTCAACCGTTGACCAATCAACTCCGCTGAGATCCTGAAAAAGAATAACTACACCCTGGTCTTCACAACTTGTCACCATTCCGTCCTCTTCGGGAACGAGAATGGTAACCTGCGGGAACTCATAATCAACGAAGAAATCACAGCATACCGGTGAGGACAAGGTATTTGGCCCGCAATATTCAGCCGAATC
>JAFGGQ010000074.1 GCA_016930435.1 bacterium | reverse complement strand
GTTAGGGGGATCAAACTTGTTTTTCTCGTCCAAACTGGTAGATACGCAGGGCTCGATATGATCGGATGACCAGCCGTAAACAGGATCGCCAACCTTGATATTATAAACGATACCGCCGGTTCCCGGAAGCAGAAAGGGCATCCCATCCTTGCTGACCATGTGGTTCCGGGCTCCTCCCGGAGGGGCTACGGTCCCCTGAACTGACATCATCACTACTTTATCCTTGTTGGTCTTCAGCATCTTAAACCTCCTTAATTTCATTTTCAACGTGCTTTTTTAAAAAAAATCAGATAGATGAAACTAAATAAAAATATGAGAAGAGCAATAAAAAAATAGACCGTCATTTTTGTAATTAAGGCATAGATATCCCTAAAACTGGTGATAGCAATAAACAGTAATATTTATTTCAAGATTGATTAGTCAAGCCCTGGGATGGTATTTATTATAGACTTTTTTAACGTATTCTCGGCTGATATTGGTATAGATCTGGGTGGTTGATATATCGGCATGGCCCAGCATTTCCTGTACCGCCCGGAGATCAGCGCCCCCCTCGATGAGGTGAGTGGCGAATGAATGCCGAAAGGTATGGGGGTGTACCGGTTTATCGATACGGGCTCCCTGTACACGTTTTTTAATCACTTTCCAGAGGCCCATGCGGGTGAATCCACCACCCCGGTTAGTACGAAAGAGGTGCTCGCTATGCCTGCTTTTTCCCAAAAGGGAACGACTGTCCCGCATATATCGATCCACCCAGTAAAGGGCCGTCTGGCTGATGGGCACCAGCCGTTCCTTCTGCCCCTTTCCGAAGATCCGAACCACCTCAATATCCTTCAGCAGGTTCCGGGGGACCATATTAATGACCTCTGATATACGGGCGCCGGTAGCGTACATGAATTCCACGATGGCCCGATCCCTCAAGCCCAGTTTATCGCTGATATCTATGCAGTTGATAATCCTTTCGACTTCCTCTACTGTTAGCACATGGGGAAGCGCCATTTTCTGGCGGGGCAGTGACATCCCCTCAAGTGGATCCCTTTTTACAATGTTCTCTAAAATCAAAAACCGGTAAAAAGAATGCAGGGAAGAGAAGTTTCTGGCGATTGACCGGGCGCTCAGATCCAGGTCGCTCAGATACCTGATAAAACCAGAAATATGTTTGTTGTCAACCATTTCCGGTTCCACTATCTGGTAGTCCTCCAAAAATTTCAGAAACCTTTGAATGTCCCTTCGGTAGGCTTCAAGGGTATTTTCAGAATAACCCCGTTCAAGTGCTACATAATTCAAGAATCTTGTCAAGTAATTATCAAGCATTTCATTTGTGATATTGATGGCCGGACATGATAGTGAAAGCCCGGTATATCTGCTCCGAGAGCATCACAAGGGCAAGCTCGTGTGGAAAGGTCAGCCTGGAAAGGGATAACTTGAAATGGGACTGATTTATCAATTTATGTTCCAGACCCAGTGGCCCACCGATGATAAACACCAGGCGCTTCTGGTCGATCATTGTACGGTTAAGAAAATCCTTAAAATCAACAGTGGACAGGGCTTTGCCGTTATCAGTCAAAGCAATGAGATAGTCCCCCTCCTTCAATTCTCCCCGGATTCTCTCCCCTTCCCTGTGTAAAATAACCTGATCCTCAACGCTACCCAACTTTTCCCCTTTAACCGGGATATGCTCGAGGGTGACAAAACGGGATAGCCTCTTAAGATATTCTCCTATCATTCTCGAAGCATTTGGATTCTGCACCTTGCCTACGGTTAAGAGGACAATTTTACTCAACTGAAAATCTCCTTATTAGCATTCTGTTTTCAGTTCAGGGTATTGAACAGAATTTCTTAGGATGGTCTCTGATCCAGATTCAGTGGTATTCATCAACTTCTTTTTAAAATCCCGACGCTGGAGGAAGCACCAATCCGGGATGCTCCGGATTTCACCATTTCCAATGCTTTATGATAGTCCCTTATCCCCCCGGATGCCTTCACTCCCATCTCTTCCCCCACTACGCGGCGCATCAATGCAACATCTTCCACTGTGGCGCCCCCGGCGGCAAATCCGGTTGAGGTCTTTACAAAATTTGCACCGGCGGATTTCGCTGCGACACAAGCCTTGATTTTTTCCTCTTCGTTTAACAGGGCGGTCTCAATGATTACCTTGAGAATTACATCAGGTCCGCATATTTCAACTACCTCTGCTATGTCATTACGGACAGCAAGGAGATCCCCCGATTTCAAGAACCCGATATTAATAACCATATCTACTTCAGCAGCGCCATGAGCTATCGCCTCTTCCGCCTCCAACCGCTTCACCCTGGTGGTAGTTGCTCCCAGCGGAAACCCGATTACCGAACAGACCTTTACCCCGCTTCCCTTCAGTTTATTCGCACACAGATCTACCCAACAGGGATTAACGCAGACCGAGGCGAATTTATATTCCAGGGCTTCATCACAGAGCCTGAGTATATCATCCCGGGAGGCTTCAGGTTTAAGCATTGTATGGTCGATCAGGGAAGCCAGGGCAAAATCAGGGGTTTTAACCCCCAAAGCAGCGCTATCCTCACCTGATTTACTAATTTCATCAACTACCTCCGCTACTATTCTTTTAATCACTTCCCGTTCCATGATGATCCCCTAAGTACTTTGTTCTATTTTAGATATTTTGTCAAGTCTTTTCTGATAGCGGCCCCCCTCGAACGGGGTCTTCAACCATACCTCCAATATCCCTTTGGCCTGCTCAGTCGTAATCACCTCAGCTCCAAGCGCCAGGATATTGGAGTCGTTATGTGCACGGCTGGAGAGGGCGCTGGAGATATCATTACAAACTGCCGCTCTGGAGCCTTTGACCTTATTTGCGACCATGGCCGAAGCAAGTCCCCTGCTATCAATCATGATCCCGCGTTGAGCTTTATCAGAAACCACTGCGTGTGCTACCAGATATGCAAAATCCGGATAGTCGCAGGTCTCCGGCGAGTCTGTTCCCAGATCAGCAACCTCAAATCCCTTCATAATCAAGAATTGCTTTAGTTGCTTCTTCAACTCAAAACCCCGATGATCGGATCCAAGGGCAACCGACTTGACAATATTTGTCATTTTATCACTTGACTTGTCAATATTATCAATGTTGATGCTGATGATCTTGATACCCAACTCATCAACAAGGTCTTGCGCGCTGGGAGTGATCAAATAATCCCCTTCTATACTTATTGTACCGTCCTTCCCGAAGGCCCTGACCCGGTTCTCGGTTAGCAAAACCTTGTTCCCCGCTTTCGCCCGGAAATCCGCTCGATTAATAACTGCCGGAGATTCCACCCGGTCTTTGTCGACAGCTTCTTCCCCGTCTAAGGGCTTTTCAACTTTTTCTTTGTCATTTACAGGTTCTACGGACTCTTTTAAATTTTCAGCAATCTCTTCTTTAACGGGACCTTCAGGTGAGTCTTGGGGCACAAGCTTTTCAGAGCTCTTTAAAACATCCAGGGTCTCCTCTATTATCCGTTTGATATCATCCTCTTTCAATACAACTCCTTTAGCTAAATTTTAACCATATTATTTATAATTTGGAATTTTAAGGTTGCTTCTTGACCTGTTATATTACGAAAGGTTGACACAACTCATTTAAACTCATCAGGGTAATCCTTTTCCCCTTACATCTGCAAAATCCTAAATTGATAAATTAAATTTATACCTACTTTGGCCTGAAGTCAAGTTGAAAAAAAATACTGGCTCGTAAGTCTTTTATAATTCGGCATAGAATCTATGCCGAGTATCAAATAAGCAAGCAATCGGTTAATTACATGCAGCAACCTATTTGTAAATGAACCATAATTTTCTTGCCAATCTAAAATAACTAATTTAGTTTGTAAACTTAATTTATTTTAGAAGGATGAAGTATTGTCGCAATGAAAACATTCGCCAGGTTAAAAAAGTACTTCAAGCAATACAAATGGATCTATCTTTTGGGATTCCTTTCACTGCTCCTGGTGGACGGGTTGCAACTGATCACCCCCCGCATATTAAAGCATGCTATCGATGATATGGTTTACGGTTTTGCCACCCGAGCCGGGCTGCTTAAGTATGCCGGTTTGATCATGCTCATTGCGTTGGGCATTGCTATTACCCGATTTGCCTGGCGCTATTGCATTATGGGTAATGCCTGGAGAATAGAGCGTAATATCAGGAACGAGTTTTTCGAGCATCTTCTCACCCTCTCTTTCAACTATTTCAATAATTCTAAAACCGGCGACCTTATGGCCCGGGCCACCAATGATCTGCATGCGGTTCGAATGTCGGTAGGGATTACCATCGTAGCGGCAACTGATAGCATCCTGCTTTCTTCTGCTTCCCTGATAATGCTCTTTACTCTGAACGTGAAACTAACCCTTTTTGTTCTCATTCCATTGCCCTTACTGACTTTAATTGTAATCCGCTTCAGCCGATTGCTGCACAACCGTTTTGAGAGAGTGCAGGAGGTTTTTTCAGATTTAACCGCAAAGGCTCAGGAGGTTTATTCCGGAATCAGGGTGATCAAGGCTTATGTGCAGGAGGATGCGGAACTATCCAACTTCCGGAATTTGAGCAATGAATATGTAAAAAAGAACATGGATCTGGTCAAGATCTGGGGATTCTTTTTCCCCCTTAGTTCCTTTCTGGTTGGTCTCAGCCTGGCTATAATCCTTATGATTGGCGGACAGAAGGTTATTTTCAACGAGATGACCATGGGGACCTTCGTAGCCTTCAACAGCTACCTGATGATCCTGGTTTGGCCCATGATGGCCATCGGGTGGGTGATCAACCTCTATCAGCGGGGTAAGGCTTCTATGGGACGCTTGAACCAGATATTCGATGCCGTTCCGGAGATCGCGGATGGTCCCGAAATGCTGGAATTAGAGTCACTGGCGGGGGCCATCAAGATCAAGGATCTCAGCTTCAGTTATGATGGCGCAAAAGAGCCTGTGCTGAAGGGTATTAATATGGATATACCCCCCAATCATACTATCGCATTGATCGGGAGAACAGGCGCCGGGAAAACTACCCTGGTAAACCTCCTCCCCCGGCTATTTGAAGCAAATGAGGGGGAAATCCTTGTCGATGGCCATGATATCAAAAAAATCCCTCTCAAACTCCTTCGGCGCAATATCGGTTGTGTGCCGCAGGATACCTTTTTATTCTCTGAAAGTCTTCACGATAATATTGCCTTTGGAAAGGAATTACCCCGGGAGGAAGTGGAGAGATATGCCCGGATCACTAATATTTACGATGAGATAAAGGAGTTTCCCGAGGGTTTTGATACCGTCATTGGTGAAAAGGGAGTAACCCTTTCCGGTGGACAAAAACAGCGTGTAGCCATCAGCCGTGCCCTGGCCATCAACCCGCAAGTGCTGATACTGGATGACGCCCTCTCCGCAGTAGATACTCATACCGAGGAAAAGATAATCCAAAGCCTGAAAGAAGTCCGGAAGAATACTACTACCATTATTATCTCTCACCGCATTTCCACGGTTAAGGATGCTGACCGAATCTATGTGCTGGACGGGGGCCGGATTGCGGAACAGGGAGTTCACGAGCAGTTGCTGGATCAGCAGGGAATATATTACAATATCTATCAGCGTCAGCAACTGGAACAGATGATCGAGAATATATAATTGCTCTCATGGAGGATTTATATATAATGCGAGGCAAAATTTCATCTTATATTGATTATCATATTCACCCGGGTTATTCCGTAGATGCCCGGGGGAACGTCGAGGAATTCACCAGGGAAGCTATCTCAAAAGGCTTGGGGAAAATATGTTTCACGACCCATGTGGATCTGAACCCCCAGAGAAAGGTTTGGGATCTATATATCAATTTAGGGGGCAAGTACTCACGGTTCAACCGCGAAAACTTCTCGCGTTATACAGAAGAGGTCAGGCGAATTGCGCGCAAGTATTCATCCAAAATCGACGTTGCCTGCGGTGCGGAACTTAGCTATGGCCGACACTTTGAAGACATCCTTCTTGATTTTATCAATGGTTATGACCTCGATTTTATTATCGGTTCTGTTCACTGTTTGGGCAATGTTTCCATTACATCATCGCAGGAGGTATTTGGTTATTTCCGCAGTCATGGCCTTAAAGAGCTTGTTCAGGACTATTACAGCGCCCTCTATTATTGCGTGGATTTTGGGCGTTTTGGAGCTATTGGGCACCTGGACTGCTATAAAAAGTACGGGCTTGCCTACTATGGACCCCAAATCCTTACGGCTCACCGGGAGTTCATCAACCCGGTTCTGGAACTTATGGCCCAAAAGGGCGTGGGACTGGAAATAAACACATCAGCTCGTAGAAAGGGCCATCAGGAGTTTTATCCATCCAATGAGATCCTTGAAATGGCCTATCGCGCCGGCATTAAGCTGGCATCGATCGGTTCCGATGCCCACCAACCCGATCAGGTAGGTTTCTTGATACCCGATGCATACGAACTGGCTCAGGATATTGGATTTGATTTACCTGGAGGTATATCATGAAATACAGGATTGCTTTAGCTTTTCTAATGGCTTTATTTCTTGTGCTGTCCTGCAACAGCGGAAAATACAAGGTCAATTTTGACGGGGATTCCGCTTATCAATATCTGGAGGCGCAGTGTGATTTTGGTCCCCGGCCACCGGGCTCCGAAGCTCATGAACAATGTCTCAACTATCTTGTAGAGCATTTTGAAAAGTACGCCGACAAAGTCGAAAAGCAAACTTTCACCCATCTGGGCTACCGGGGTCAATTCATCCACATGACGAATATCATAGCCCGGTTCAATCCACAGAATAAGACCAGGATATTATTGGCGGCACACTGGGATACCCGGCCCTGGGCGGAGTATGCGGAAAATGAGGATGACCGGGAAAAGCCCATAATGGGCGCAAATGATGGCGCTTCCGGGGTAGCGGTCCTGATGCAATTGGCACGGATGTTCAAGGAAAACCCCCCTGAAGTAGGCATCGAGATATTTCTTACTGACGGCGAGGATTACGGTCAGCCCGGCGACCTGGACAACTATCTTTTAGGAGCTAAATATTATGCCCAAAACCTCCGTGATGAATTGCCCGTGGCCGGGATACTCCTGGATATGATTGGGGACAGGGACCTTCAGATATACCGCGAAAAATACTCCATGGCTCACGCGCGGGATATAGCGGACCGCATCTGGCATATTGCCGATAGCCTGAGTATCAAAGAATTTGTTGATAGCGAAAGGCATGCTGTGATCGATGATCACCTTCCGTTGAATGAGGCGGGGATCAAAACTATCGACATTATCGATTTTGATTACCCCTACTGGCATACCATGAAGGATACCCGGGATAAATGCTCACCGGAGAGCCTGGCTAAAGTGGGAGCAGTAGTGGCTACATTTGTTTACACTTTTAAGCAATAGATTATAATTTAATAAATCTTGACTTCTGGTTTTTTTTTGCTTTCTTTTTATTTAGGAAAAAGTGAGCTGTTTAAATACAGCAGGAATAACAAGCAAATCCCTAACCAAAGTCCTTTTAGGCTGGTTTAAGGGTTATGAAGAAAAATACCTTTTTAAAATGGACAGGTTGCCTTATTTTGTTTTTATGTCTGATAGGCGTATCCAGTCCCGAAGAATGGCATATTCAACTGGGAATTGAAACTCCCGATTACGATGGGCATGGTACCGGCTATGCAGATTGGTACAACATGGCCGGCGTTAAAGAAACCGCTTCCCGCGGGTATGATCCCAGTGATGCCGCAGAGATGCTGCCCCCTGAGCCAACCTATATTATTCTCTACTTTCCACACGACGATCCTGCTGAACCCGATTATTGGCCCCCACCTCACAGCAATTTGTTTTCGTATGATTTCCGGCCACCGGGCTTTAACCAGGAAATTTGGCATTTGGAAATCTGGAACCGTGCGACCTCAGCACGGGACCTCTTTCTCTGGTGGAAAAACCTGAGTAATATACCCTTCCGTTATGGCCTCTATCTTTACGATGAAACGGATGAAAATTATTATAATATCCGGGAACAGGATTCTCTTCGCTTCCTGATGCCCCGGGGTACAAAAAAATTCCAGCTCATTGTCCGGGATTCCGTTAATATCGGCATCCGGATTCTCCCATATCGAAATACTATTACTCTGGGAGAACGGGTCTATTTTAACGCCTTTCTTTATGAAGAGGATGGGGATTCATTTATAGTTCAACCGCAGTGGTTGTCCTCCGATACATGCTGCCGGATTGAAGAACCCGGTCTGGTTTTCGCCGTCGCTCATGGACGCACAACCATTGTCGCCGATTATTTCGGACTGCGGGACTCCCTGTTTCTTGAAGTAACCGGTTCCGGGGAACGTTACAATCTGGAGCTTAAAGAGGGCTGGAATTTGTTTTCCATGCCCGTGCTTGCTCCCAACATGAGAAAAGCCTATTGCCTCCCCTTTTTCCAGGGAGATATTTACAGCTACAACTCAAGGACGCACACTTTTAATACCGCAGATTCACTCAGACTTGCCAAGGGATATTTCGCCTATGCTCACACCGATACTACCCTTTTAATTATCGGTAATCCCGTTCATGCATTCGAATTCTATCTTGAAGCGGGGTGGCATCTTTTCGGCACCATTTCTTTTCCTATCAGCGCTTCCTCAATCGCTTCCGATCCTCCGGAAGCATTATTCCCGCATGTATTCTGGTATAGCCCTCGTTTGCGGCGTTATGAATTTTTGGAGAGTATTACTCCGGGTAAAGCCTTTTGGCTGTTCGTGGATAGAAACGCCTGGATTTACCTGGGAGATTGAATTATTAAAATATTTTAGAACAAATTATCAATCAGGAGGTCAATATGCGCCTATGCTATAGTTTATTCATCATTTTCCTGGGATTAGTCCTTGCAGGATTAGGAACAATCCCGCTTGAAGCAACCGAATTTATCGAGGATTTTGAGGATTTCGATTACCTTGATATATCCAAAACCACTGCGGCATGGCATACCGGAGGCGAAACACCGACATTTATCAATATCCCGGACACCAGCACAGACATTACCTACTCTTACGTGGGCAGGAGACCGCTTCCCCAACTCGATTATTGGACTATTAGCGGCAATCCGGTTAAGGTCCATTATTCTGGACAATGGGCTTATATGGCTACCAAAGGCGCGGGATTACAGACCCACCATGTATCTGATGCCACCGGAGGAGGGGTAGGTGCTTATGATTGCAGAGATGTTTCAGTTAGCGGAGTCCATGCCTTCGTTACTACCGAAGCAGGCGCAAATAACTTTAGGGCAATAAACGTAACTGATCCAGCTTCCCCTTCAGAAGTTTCCTCTATTACCATCGGCAGTAATTGTTACGGATTAGCTGTCCAGGGAAATTATGCTTATGTAGCGGCCGGATCGCAAGTTGTAGTGGTAAATATTTCCAGTCCGGCATCCCTTTCGATTACCGGCAGCGTTGCCGCGACTGATGCCAGGGACCTGGTAACCTACGGAAACTACGCTTATGTTGTTGATAGAGCCGTAGGATTGAGGGTTTTAGATATATCCAATCCCGCCTCGCCATCATGGGGAGCTACCATAGCCGGAGTCTCTAACGGCAATGCGATTACCCTTTACGGAATGTATGTTTTTGTCGCAGGGGATACTTATGTCTATGTAGTAGATATCTCTTCACCCGCTTCACCTACCCTTGAAAATTCCTGCCCTGTGCGTGATAAGGGATATGACCTCGACGTTCAGAATAAATACGTGATCGTTGCTGACGGGAGAATGGGGTTAGCTTATTATGAAATATCGGACCCTACCAAAATTCATCCCGTATCCAAGGGACCTCTGGATGGCTCGGGAATAAGCGCTACCGGAGTATCCGTGAGCGGGAACAAGGTCTGCATCGTTGATTCCGCTAATCTGCAGACTTTAAACGGGGGCGGTGTTTTCACTGGAATCACGAGCTTCATCAATAATGACGAAGGGGGGAACCTCATAGATATTGCAGTAATTGGCGATTATGCTTACGGTGTCAGCGATGATATCGGTCTTGTTATATTTGACATTAGTGACCCGGATACAATCTATGCTATTGACACTATTCCAATGGGTGCCCATGTTACGGTTGGAATTGAGAATCTGGGCAACAAGATTTATATTGCTGCTGGAGAGGATGGGGTCTATGCCTATGATATTTCCAATCCGGAAAGTCCTTCATTATCATGGCACCGGACAGGAATCGGAACCATCTATGACCTCGACGTCTGGGGTGATTATGTCTTTCTGGCAATCGGAGGGAGCTCTTCGGGTATCAGGAGAATAAGCACTGCGAATGGCTCTGGAGATACCTATTATCCTTGTCCCTCCATAAGCAGCCTTGATATTGACGGTGGGAAGGTTTACGCTGTTTCTGACGCTGCAGGCATCCTATCCCTCGATTCCGGACTAAACCTTTTAGATACCCTATATATGCTGCATTGCTGGGATGTAGCCGTTGAAGCACCATTTGCATATATCGCGCAATATTCTTTGGGATTTTCAATTGTAAATATATCCGATCCGGAAAATTTAACGTTAGAAAGCCATGTACCCCGGTGGTCTAACGCTTTCGGAGTGGGAGTTTCTTCCGGATATGCTTTTTTAGCTACTACCCGCGGGATTTACATTATGGATGTAGCCGATCCCGGAGCCCCCGACAGTCTGGTTGCCTTTGGGGATGTAGCTTTACCGGAGAATGTGGTTTTGGATGGAAGCGATCTATTCTTTGCAGATTATGGCACCGGCATTAACAAGATTCAAATATTTGAGGATAACCTCGATTCTTTGCAGGATGTTAGTACCCTTCACTCCACCGAAATCACAGGTGGCTCCGTTTTCCATTTTGTTCATTGGGAAACCTGGTATTCACCTGAAATACACGATTATATTAATGACGATTCCGCTCCTTTTGACACTATTTGGTACTATTTGAAATACCGGGCTGGAGGTAGCGCCCTTGAAACATTTAACATCATGCATAATGAAGAAGATCCCCCGCCCTTTTTTGGATTCACATTGTTCTATTATCTTGGAGCAACCAATTATGATTCCTTATGGTGGAGTGCGGACATCCACTGTCATAATCAATCACCTGAAGAGCAAACCGACACGGCCTGGTATGTTCAAAAGGTCAAGATAGACTACCGGGCTACTATCTGGCTGATGCGTTCCTGGCATATCGAAATTGTTGTCGAACTTACCGAGGGCGAGCGAAATTTGGGTTTGGGCGGAGATTCCACCGCTTCCTGGGGTTACGACGATGGACTGGATATTCCTTATATCCCCACCGGCATAGGCTGCGAAGCCTATTTCCTCATAGAAGACCCGGAGCATCCAGGCATAGCTGGTTTAACCGACAACCTTGTGGGACTATTTGATAAACCCCAAACCATCAAGATAGTTACCACCGGGGGCCCCGGCCGCATTACCTGGGCCCCCGATGCGCTGCCTGACGGCGATTTTTACCTGGGCGAACTGAACATGCACCTGGAAAGCGAATATGCATTCGGCGAAGGGGATACCGTTAACCTGGATTACGAACCTCCCGCATCATATATCTATTACCTTCATCCACTGAAACCCGGCTGGAATATGGTCTCCCTGAAAGGATTTCAAAAGGATAATGAAGCCACTGAATACTTTAGCGATATGCGGGGCTCGGCATTTATTTATAATCCATCGTCCCGTATGTACGATATGGTGGACCAGATCGAACCCGGAAAAGCCTATTTTATCAATGTGCCTCAATCGCAAGCCTATTCCTATCGGGGAATACCGGTCAATAAATACTCTATCGACCTGGAGACCGGATGGAACATGATCGGGGGCCTAAGCGGATACCCGGTCCCCTGGAGTGCCTTAATCACCGTTCCCCCGGATGCTCTAATGCCCGGCTCAATGTATTATTATGATAACCCTTCCGAAAGCTACATATCTACTTATACCTTAGAACCCGGCACAGGGAACTGGGTTTATGTGAACTCACCCTGCCGCCTGACCGTAGATTCGGACCTGCTGATCGCCAGGGATATTCCCGAAACTCCGCAACCCCGTTATCCGGAATGGCAGGGTATAATCAACATTCAGCAGGATGAAACGGGAACCCAACTTCTCTTCGGCTTCCACTCAAAAGCATCCACCGGATATGATCCCTATTTCGACCGCATCGCCCCGCCACCAAATCCCGGACGGGAATGGCAAAGCTACCTGATTAACTCCGGTCAAATCAGGGAATACCTCAATGATATCAAACCATCAAACCTTCCGGAGTGGGAATTGCTTCTCAACGGAAGCGGGGAATTCCTGGTTTCATTTGATCTCGGCCAGTTTCCCGAAGGATACATACCTTACATAATTGCGGGAGATAATGTTATCGATCTCCTCCAGACTAATTCTCTTATTCTGACACAGGGAATCTACCGCTTATGGCTGGAGGGTGGAGCTCCGTTACCCATCTGTTTCAGCATGGACCAGAATTTTCCCAATCCATTTAACAGCTCTACTACCATCAAATTCAGCATTCCCGAAAAAAGTGAAGTCTCCATGGGTATATACAATATCCTCGGTGAAAGGGTACGGACACTGCTGAATGATCATCTGGAAAGGGGCTATTATACCCTCCGTTGGGATGGGAAAAACGACCACCGGGAGAATGTAGCCACCGGAATTTATTACGTTAAGTTAAATTGGCAGGAAGAGCAAAAGATCAATAAGATGATCCTGCTGAAATAAAGTGGCATTTTTTATGCTAATTGTAATCCATCCGGAAAGCTGAAATATGAAGCTGAAATTCTGTTTACTGATATTTGCGTTTATTTCTATTGGAGTATATTGTTACGGCCAGGGGTTTTCATCAGCCTGCTACGATAGCCAGAAAGTACAGCTTATCCTAAGCTTCAAGAATAACAACAAAGCTTTGCCTTTTACCACTTTTGAAGACTGGGGCGCCGCAGAACGAGATACTCTTCTGCTCCGCGAGGAATTCAATTGGTTCATCAAAACAGGCAAAGGTAAAAACCTGGACGATGCTCAGCTAATGGCATACCTGGGCAGGGAAAAAGAAGCCCTGCACCTCAAGCAGCAATGGGATGCCCAGCAAAAACGCAGGATGCAGCGCTTTATACTGGGTATTCCAGCAGGGATCGCAATGATGATCGGCAGCAGCTATTGGTTAAACAGCATCTTCCAGCGTGAAGATGTGGGCAATCTGGAAAAAAGCGGGGCTGCACTACTGATGTGCGGAGGAATCGGAACAATAATCGGTTCCTCAATCCAACTTCTGTTCTCCCGGGAAAGATCGCCTACAGACCATTACCTGACCGCCACCCAGTCCATCGAAATGGTGGACCGCTATAATAGAACCCTGAAGCTCAAATGCAGCAATATTCCCGATTAATCCTTTCCATTAAATCACTTCCCCGTTTAAAAAACAATTGCCTTTGGAATAATATTTAGTAATTTTGCAATTTTAAAAAACTCCGGGTACCAAATGGACCTTAAAAATTACATACGTCAATCCCCTCACTTCGGGCAGTTAAAAATTGCTGTTGATGCAAAACAAAACCTGGTAATAAGGGGAAATATCGGCTCGTTCCCCGCTTTTATTATAGCAGAATTATTTGATTTAGTAAATCATAATATTGTCGTGATAACCCCCTATGATGAAGAGAATCTCTTTGAAGATCTACAGGCCATTGCCGGTATCGACCCCGTCTATTGGTTTCCACCCTGGGATATTCTGCCCTATGAACATAAACTGCCGGATAACCAGCTCACCGGCTTTCGATTAAGAACGCTGGAAAGGCTCCTTTTCGGACCACCTGCACTTTTAGTAACTTCCCCGAGGGCAATTCAGCAACCCACTATCAACCCGGATCTATTAAAGGAGATCAGCTTCCAGATAAGCCCCGGTGATATAATAAGCCAGGACCATCTAATGAAACAGCTCTTCCGGGCGGGTTATTCCCGGGAAAATCTGGTGGAGTTCACCCAAACCTGCTCACGCCGGGGGGGGATTGTGGATATCTTTTCCTTTAATTATCAGGACCCTGTAAGGATAGAGTTTTTGGGAAACCGTGTGGAATCCATCAGGCTTTTCCGTACATCCGATCAACGTTCTTACAAGGAATTGGATAGTGTTCGGATACTCCCTACAAAAGAGAGTTTGAAGAATTTCGACAGCCAGGTCGATGGCAAGGAAATTTCACTCGAAGAACAAATATTTCCGCGGTTTCGGCAGGAGTACAGTCCGTTTATATTAGAGAATCTGGTAGCAAAATTGAGGCTTGACCGAAATTTTCCCGGGCATCATTGGTATTTGCCGTTTTTTAAGCCGGAGCCTTCATTCCTTCTGCAGTATCTGGAGAAGCCCTGTCTGTATATTCTCCTGGAGCCACCTAAAATCCATGAGGTAATGGAGAGCGCAATAAGGGAAGCGGGGGAACTCTTTCACCGGGCACATGAGCGGGAGCTTCCCCTTCCCGAACCTCAACAAGTCCTGTTGACCCCGGAGAAGCTTGACCAGGTATTGGCTCAGGCGCATTCTATTCAGATTCATTCAATGATCGGGGAGAAAAGCACCAATATTGATTTTGATCTGAAACCCCACCCGGTTATTCTCGGCAAGATGAACATTCTGGACAACGAACTCAAGCATCTTCATGAACACCATTACCGAATCTTTATATTATGCGAGAATGTCGGTCAGTTAAAGCGCCTGGAGGAGAACTCATTTCAAATAGAGAAGGCCCAATTAGATGTAGAGCGTATTGGAGGTGGCTTTATTTATCCCGCTCTTAAACTGGCGGTGTTCACGGACCACCAGATATTTGCACGTTACAAAATACGCTTCCGGCACAGATGGTACCATGAAGGTCAAGAACAAAGCTTCTATCAGGACCTCAAAGAAGGGGACTATGTAGTACACACCAACTATGGGATTGGGAAATACCTGCGGCTGGAAAAGCTTACCTCTAAAGTGGGCATAACCGAATGCATTGTTATCGAATATGCTAACGAGGAAAAATTGTATGTTCCGGTGGAGGATTTCCATTTAGTCCAAAAATATCTGGGCAAGACCGGAAGCATCAAACTGGCCACTCTGGGCAGCAAAAAATGGGAGAACAAGAGATCCCGGCTGAAAACGCGTCTCCGGGAACTTACCGGCGAGCTTATACATTTGTATGCCCTACGGGAAACCCTGAAGGGGTATTCCTACAGTGAAGATGACGAGTTGCAGCAACAGCTCGAGGATTCCTTTGTTTATACCGAAACAGAGGACCAACTGCGTTCCATTCAGGAGGTCAAGAGGGATCTGGAGAAGGCAACGCCTATGGACCGCTTGCTCTGCGGGGATGTTGGTTTCGGCAAGACCGAGGTAGCCCTCCGTGCTGCTTTCAAGGTTGTTCGGGAGTCCCGCCAGGTAGCCCTTTTAGTGCCTACCACTATTCTGGCCCAACAGCATTTTAACACTTTTTCGGAGCGGTTCCGGGACTTTCCGGTTAAGGTGGACATGCTCAGTCGCTTTCGTTCCCGTGAGCAGCAAAAGGAGATACTGAAAAAGGTGCAGGAAGGGCGGGTGGACATCCTCATCGGTACCCATCGGCTGCTCTCCGAGGACATCCAGTTCAAGGACCTTGGTTTGCTGGTAATAGATGAGGAGCAACGCTTTGGGGTAGCACACAAGGAGAAGATCAAACGCTGGCGGAGTCAGATCGATGTTCTCACCATGACCGCCACTCCTATCCCCCGAACACTCTATTTCTCATTATCCGGCGCCCGGGATATATCTTTCATCAATACTCCGCCGGAGCAGCGCTTATCGGTTTATACACAGGTTGTGGAATTTGACCCTGAGATCTTCATCGATGCCATTCATCGTGAACTTGACCGGGGCGGCCAGGTCTTCTTTCTGCACAACCGTGTACAGACCATTCAGGCTATAGCCCGATATCTTCAGGATTTACTACCTGAAGTGCGCTTCGTGGTTGCCCACGGCCAGATGAAGGACCACCAGCTTGAAAATGTCTTCATGGATTTTCTGAACCGAAAATACGATGTACTGGTGACTACCAATATCATCGAATCAGGTACTGATATTCCAAATGTGAACACCATCTTCATCAACCGTGCTGACCAGTTCGGGCTGGCGGATCTTTATCAGCTTCGTGGCAGGGTGGGACGGTCCGACCAGCAAGCCTTCGCATACCTCGTTATCCCGCCTTACCGGAAGATCACTCATCAGGCCCGGAAAAGGCTTAACGCCCTCCTGGAACATTCCGACCTGGGAAGCGGGTTTCAGCTCGCACTGCGCGACCTGGAAATCCGTGGCTCCGGAAATCTCCTGGGGAAAGAGCAGCACGGTTTCATTGAAGAAGTGGGAATGACCCTTTACACACAACTTTTAAAAGAGGCCATTGCCGAATTAAAGGGGCAGAAACCACCTGTTTTTATACCCATTCCGGTACAGGTCGATTTTCCTATGTTCGTCCCTAAAGACTATATCCCCTCACCTGACCAGCGTATCGGCTTTTATCAAAAAGCGTATATGGCCAATAATGAAAAGAAGCTGCAACGGGTTAGAGCAGAGATTAAGGACCGCTTTGGGAACCCTCCCCAGGAAGTACTGGCCATCTATCAGTATCTTATGATCAGACTGTTAGCATCCCAGCTACCCATTGCAAAAGTTATTTTCCGTAAAAACAGGGCTACTGTGTTCTTTAATAAAAACTTCATATTCCCCCTAATGAAATTTCAGCAGGCCCTTAAAGGTGCAGTCTTCCCCCTAAGGTTCACGGCTGGTGAAACTCATCAGCTTGTCTTTGATTTTTCTGATGAACAGGATAGCCTAACTCGCCTAAAAATTGTTTACCATATATTGACTTACGCTAAAAAGGCAATACCGGTATCCACCATTCCGTTTGAACCAGACCAGGAAACAATTTAGCTGGTTTTACATTCCATAAAGCCCTGTTCATTAAATGCAGTCCCAAAAAACTGCTTGCATATTTTTGCTATATAGTATTATATATTACTATGGCGAAAATGCAGGAGGCTACTTGATGAAATTCAGAGAAATATTAACCCTGTTTTTTATCTTTATATTCAACGCTTTGGGATTCTCTCAGGAACCCCCTGATAGCGCTTATCACGATTATAACGAAATACTGGAGCTGATGGATTACTACAGAGCAATCTATCCGGACATCTTTTATGCCGAGAGCCTTACCGTGAGTACCCGTGATTCAATCCCCATTTGGGCAGTCAGGATCTCCGATAATGCGGATAGCCAGGAAGACGAACCAGCGGTCCTGATTACCGGCTGCATTCACGCAGAGGAATTAGTATCGACTGAAGTCTGCGTGCACCTCATGGACTATTTAACTTCACTTTACGGAAGCAATGCTCGTGTTACCCGATGGGTGGATTCCCTGGAGATCTGGGTGATCCCGGTCGTAAATCCGGAGGGCCATAACGTAGTGACGGAGGGCCTTGATATTACTTACCGTAAAAATAAGCGGGACAACAATCTTAATGGTATTTTCGACTTTACGCCGGGCGATGGCGGGGATTCAGACGGAGTTGACCTCAACCGTAACTTCGATATCAATTGGGAGGATGGGGAACCGTCCATGATTTCATATCAATACCGAGGCCCCTATGCAGCAAGTGAAAATGAGGTTAGGGCGATCCAAAAATTAGCATCCCGGGAAAAATTCCTTTCCTCTATTTTCTATCATTCCTCCGGCTCGGGGTATTACAATGAAAAGGTGATTTACCCCTACAATTGGCGCGGGACTTTCCCCCCCGATTATTACACCATCTATCTTATTGCTGAAGGGCTTGCCGGGAATATTCACAGGGTTGGAGAAATTGGGGTATATGATACCTGGGTAAGTCTTTACCCCAACGGTAACGCCAGCGATTGGTTATATTGCCGGCTTGGGACTATGGCTTATATCGTGGAGATTGATACCTGTACCATTCCGGAAGCACGGCGCCTGGAAGCCGCTACCACCAATCAGCTCAATGGCTTGATGTACCTGTTCGACCGAACACTGGGAGCGGGGATCTGGGGCCACGTCTTCGACAGCATTTCCGAAGAGCCTCTGGTGGCTCAGATCGAAATCCTGGAAGCCACCGCGCCCGAAATATCGCCAAGATTTAGCGACTCTACATACGGTAGTTTTTTCCGCCTTTTGAGACCCGGAACCTACACACTTCTCGTAAGTTGCGATGAATACCGGCCGGAAACCCTTATCGTTGAGGTGAGGGATAGCATGCGCACCAGTATCTCTGTTGATTTAAGCTGGGTAGGTATTCCGGAAACCGGACCCGGATTGCCCAACCAGATTACACTGAACGCATACCCCAATCCCTTCAATCAAATGATCAATATACGATACGCTCTTGTATATAATGGCCAGTCCGGTGCAATTCTGGAAGTACGGGATATTCGCGGTGCATTGGTTAATCAATGGGAACTCAAAGAATCCCGCGGCTTGATCCGCTGGGAAGCAGTTCAATCCGCTCAAAGGGAAATCGGAGCAGGTATATATTTTTTAAATTTAGCTGACCAGGAAAACCTTTACCATGGTAAAAAAATAATATATTTAAAATAATTCCTTGACCTACTTTAACCGATTTCTAAATTGCAATATATAACCAGGTAATTCCGGGGATGACAGATAAACAAAAATGCGGCCACTGTAGTAAAAAGGCTAAGTGATTTTGTCCTGTTTTGAATTGCCATCTCTGCAATCGCTGTTGCGCAGAAGCCCGTGGCGAAGACCTTCAATGTTCTGATAAATGTATGCATCTGCAGGAGATTATAGTTTAATAGCGTGAGATAATGGGGCGTTGGAAAAACCGTCAGATAATGGAATTGGATTCAAGCCTGGGAGAATAATAATGCCTGGGGAAGGAGAACCGTACTTATTATGAAAATAGGGGTTCTGATGGGTGGCACTTCATCCGAGAGAGAGATATCACTGGAAACGGGTAAAGCTATTGTATCATCACTTAAGCGTTTAAAACATAGCCCTTCCGAACTGGTCTGGAACGAGTTGGAATTGATCACAAAGAGCCAGGAGTTAATGGAATTTGAGGTTGTATTTATTGCGTATCACGGGACTCTCGGCGAGGATGGTCATGTACAATCGGTGCTTGATATGCTTGGGGTACCATATACCGGTTCGGGGCCACTAACCTCCGCCATAGGAATGAACAAGATTATCTCCCGAAAGCTGTTTACTTCCGAGGGCATAGCCGTACCTCCGGGCATGGAGCTTCACCGTTGGGAATGCCCTTCATTTGAGGTAATTGACCAAAGTATCCGGGATTCTTTCTGTTACCCTGTTGTAGTAAAACCCTCTTCTCAGGGCTCTACTGTTGGTATCAATGTAATTGAATCCTCCGGGTTCCTGGAAGGGGGTATCGTCGAGGCTTTTAAATATGATGATGATATACTCATCGAAAAATTCATTCCCGGACGGGAATTTACAATCAGTTTTCTTGGTGACCAGATCCTTCCGGTTGTGGAGATCATACCCTCGCACGGGATCTATGATTATACCTGTAAATACACCAAGGGAGGGTCCCGGTATATCTGCCCTGCGGAGATCGATAACGCAGTTCGGGAAAAATTGCAGTATATGGGTCGAAAGGCTTTTAAGGCCATTGGCTGCTCGGGCTATGGCCGGGCAGATTTCCGCTTTGACGGGGAGAATTGTTACTGTCTGGAGGTAAATACCCTGCCTGGTATGACCGAACTCTCCCTGGTGCCTATGGCCGCCCGGGCAAAGGGGATTGATTTCGACCAGTTGATAGATACCATTCTGAACTTAGCACATGGAAAAAGGAAAACCTAAATATTGTTTGTTATGTCAGCACAGTGAATTTATTTCCACACGTGCTATATGTCCCAAGACCGGTGGATTATTATGCAACCTTAAAAAGGTAATCGTGGACAAGTACGGTACCTGTGAACATTTTAAGAGGGCATTAAGCGAATAGTACTTTTTTAAGAAACTGTTATAAGAACAAATCATTTATAAGAAACGGCTATAAAGTATAGTTAAACGAAAAAAATCGCAAAATTTTATACAGTTTTATACTCCAAAATTGCATAAAAGCTAACATTGATAACTCGTAAATATTATTAGAGCCATTAACTTTAAACCTTTAGGAGGTAGATAATGTTAAATCGAGTGTTTTTGATCGGTCGCCTTGGGCAGGACCCTCAGATCAAGTACACCCCTCAGTCAACCCCGGTTACCACCTTTAACCTGGCCACTGACCGGCGCTGGAAAGATCGTGATGGTAATCTGCGCAGCGATACACAATGGCATCGCATTGTGCTGTGGGGCAGCCAGGCGGAAACCGCCGCGGAATACCTGAAAAAGGGCAGTCTGATCTTCGTCGAGGGCAACATACAAACCCGAAGCTGGGAGGACAAGGATGGCAATCAGAGGCGGACTACCCAGATAAGAGCGTTGCGGTTTCAATTCCTGGAGCCCAAGAGCGGTGCAATTGATTCCGAAACCATCGCACATGATGATGATATTCCCGAGGAAACCGAGGACGATGTCCCCTTCTAAATGAATTAAGTTGTATTCATCGCCCAGTGCCGAAAACCATTAATGTACTCTCTGGAATAATTGCTTGCTGGATACTGTTTATTATTGATGTTATCCAGTCCCAAAACTGCTCTGTTTACAGGGTGGCTTTTTATAAGGAATGTTATTCGCTTAAACCAAATCAGCCACTTTAATGGGGGAAAATAGTGGATTATCCAATATCTCGGCGGGTAACAACTCCTTATTTTTACGGTCAAGAAACTCGATCATCTCCTTCTCCGTAGTAAAACGCCGAATCTCTTCGGCAACCAGTTGTGCATCGCTGAAATTTACCGAGCGGATGATCTTTTTGACAGCGGGTACGGAGATTGGATTGGTTGAGAATTCATCCAGGCCCATGCCCAGAAGCATAATAGTAGCCCGGGGATCGCCTGCCAGTTCCCCGCAGAGTCCAACCCAGATACCTTCAAAATGACCGGCAACCACGACCTGTTGAATGAGCTTAAGCACCGCGGGATTATAACTCTGATAGAGGTATGAAACCCGGGCATTCCCCCGGTCAGCGGCCATTATATATTGTGTCAGGTCGTTTGTTCCGATGCTGAAAAAATCTACATGCTTTGCTAACTCACGAGCAATAAGAGCGGCGGAGGGTACCTCGATCATGATGCCGATCTGGATCTTTTCATCAAAAAGCTGCCCCTTGGCGCGAAGCTCATCCTTGGTTTCATCCAGTAGCTTTTTGACTTCATAGATCTCATCCAGGGTAGAGATCATGGGAAACATCATCTTCAGATTTTTCAGTACCGAAGCCCTAAGGATCGCTCTCATCTGGATTTTCAGGAGTTCAGGATGGGTCAAGCCTATCCTGATCGCGCGCCAGCCAAGGAAGGGATTAGGCTCAAAGGAATGGTCAAAGTGGCTGGAAAATTTATCCCCTCCGATATCGAAGGTTCGAATAATCGCGGAATGGGGTTTTACATCCTGGGCTAATTGGCGGTAAATCTGATATTGCTCCTCCTCAGTGGGGGATTCCTCCTGAGTGGTATAGATCACTTCTGTCCGGAACAGACCCACCCCCTCTGCATTGTATTTATTTACTGCCCTGATCTCTTCGGGCAACTCGATATTTGCTGAAAGGGTTATGCGATGACCATCAAGAGCTTTGGGGATAAGGGGTTTTAGCTTGGAAAATTCGCGCCTTTGAAGACCAAGCTTTTTCTGATACTCCTCATATTTTTTAATCAAAGGTGATGGGGGATTTACTACTACTTTTCCCCTCGAACCATCCACAATAAGGATCCCTTCCGGGGGAACCTGACGGGTAGCGTCCACCACTCCGAGTACCGTAGGTATCTCCATAGTTTTAGCCATAATGGCTACATGCGACGTCTTCCCTCCCATTTCCGTCACGATCCCGCAAAAACCCTCATGGAATACCTGTGTTGTTTCCGAGGGTGCCAGGTGATCAATAACCAATATATATTCCCCCTCGGGCTTCTTAAGAATCTCCCTCTTAAAACCGAGTAAATTTGCCGTAACCCTCCTAAATACATCCTGAAAATCATGGGTCCGGTCCCGTAAATACTGATTATTTACCTTTTCCAGACGACTTATGGTCTCCTTCATTTTCCGGTCTAAAATGAATTCCGGGTTCTTCAACTCGGAGCGGATCTGCCCGGTAATCTCATTGATCATACTCGTATCCTCAAGAAAGACCAATTGAGCATCGATAATCTGGGCGGACTTCTCCCCGGTGGTCTTGGCCATTGCTGCCCTGACCTTCCTTAACTGCTCCTTGCTTAGTTCAATCGCTTCTAAAAACCGGTTTATTTCCGCTTCAGCTTCCTTTTTTCCGAGTTTGGATTCCTTAACAATAAGTTCTGCCCGGTTAATAATAAAGGGACGTGCAAGGATAATTCCATCAGAGACACCAATACCCTCTAATATGGCCATTTTTTGGTTTTTCATGATTAACCTGAAATAGGCTGTGTTTTCAGAAGACTTTGAATTCTATTCCACTGGAATCCCGTAAAGGACAGGATTATTAATAGTAATTTCAGCATTCTTACGCAGCTGGCTGGTATAGCCCTGCATGGTCTGATTACGAAGCTGGTTCATAACCCTCTGCTTAAGCTGTTCTTTAACCACCTCAAAAGCCTGCTTGGTAGGTTCAATACGATCAGTGACCATAATCAGGTGGTAATTCTCACCTAAATTAATTACCCCTGTTACCTCTCCCACCTTCATATTAAAAGCCAGTTTTGCAATAGAGGGTGACAGTTGTTTTTCAGAGAAGTAACCAAGGTCGCCACCAATCTCCGCCTCCTGGCCCTTAGAATATTCCCTGGCTAAATTAGCGAACCGCTCTCCCCCCTTCAATTTGCTTGCAATGCTCTGGGCAGTGGCCTCATCATTGACTACGATCTGGGAGATCCTGACCCTGGTTGGGATAATGAAAAGGCTCTCATTCTCTGCATAATATTGCTGTAATTGCTCATCGGTAACATTCAAATTTTGCTGCTGCAATACGATATTCAATACGGCATCTGCCATAATATTGCTCTTAGCCTGTTCAATGGCCTCCTTTATTACCTTAAATGTATCCAGGCTCATGTCCTCGGCCTGGTCTAAAAGTAATTTCCGGTCGATCAACTGGGTCAGGATCATTTCCCGCCCGGAATCATCCAGATTCTCTTTCTGCTGCGGGGTCAGATTCATAAATTCTATTTTTAACTCATTTGTAGTTATAGGATTACCATTAACAACCGCAACTACCTGCTCCACCTGTAAATCGCTCCTGGGCGCCTCCTGCCCAATGCTTACCGAAAGCAATCCCGCTAATAAAACAACTACGACTGAAAAAGAATACCTCAACATAGCTATCCCTCCTGTAATTATTTCATGAACATTATTAAATTCACTTGACAATTCGTTTCAAGATAGTTTTACTCTATCATAAGTCAAGCTATTTTTTATACAGAGAATTTTTCTGAGCAAGTAAAATCTAATAGTAAAATTTATCTGTATGCGTGGTTCTATTTACAAAATATTCTGTTGACTTGCAATTTTTTACTTGTATTTTCGAGAGATTTTTTCTTTTAATTATTATAATTATTAATTTTTCACTATTTATGTTGAGCAGGAGGCATTATGATCGAAGATTTAATTACTTCCCTGGTAATAAAGAACAAGAAGCGAATAATATTGCTGGTTATGGATGGAGTAGGCGGTTTACAGGTAGGAGGTCAAACCGAGTTAGAGGCAGCTAATACCCCGAATCTGGATAGTCTGGCTTCGGATTCTTCCTGTGGTTTAATGACCTTAGTATCTGAGGGTATCACTCCGGGCAGCGGACCCGGGCATCTTTCCCTTTTCGGATATAATCCCTTGAAATATCAGATTGGGCGGGGGATACTGGAAGCCCTTGGGGTCGACCTGGATGTACAGCAGGGAGACCTTGCCGTGCGAGGAAACTTTGCTACTCTGGAGAACGGTGTCATTAAGGACCGACGGGCGGGGCGTATCCCTACCGAAAAAAACAAGGTACTGGTTGAAATTATTCAGAACAATATCCGCCAGATCGAGGATGTAAAGGTGCTCATCCAGTCCGGCAAGGAGCACCGGTTTGCGGTTATTTTCCGGGGACCGGATCTAAATGAAGGACTAAGCGATGCCGATCCCCAACAGGATAATCAGCCACCGGTTCCAGCCAAGGCACTGAACCCTAAAGCCCGTAAGAGCGAGCATATCATCAACCGTTTCATCGAAATGGTTACCGAACTCCTGGCCCAGGAAAAACCCGCAAACACCGTACTGATGAGGGGTTATTCAAATTATCCTCCTATTAATCATTTCGAGGAACGTTACGGATTAAACGCAGCCGCGGTAGCTACATATCCCATGTATAGGGGATTAGCCAGGCTTGTAGGTATGAAGACCCTCCATGGGGGTGAGACTATAGAAAGCGCTTTTTTAGCTGCCCAGAAAAACTACAGCAGCTACGATTTTCTCTTCGTGCACGTGAAAAAAACAGACAGCATGGGGGAAGACGGAAATTTTATTGAGAAAGTCCATGAGATCGAAAAGGTGGATAAAGCTCTCCCCATTCTGTTGGAGATGAATCCTGATGTCCTGGCTATTACCGGCGACCATTCCACCCCGGCCAAATTGGCCGCTCATAGCTGGCATCCAACACCTCTGTTGATTCATGGACCTTATGCAATTGCTGACTATGCCAGACGGTTCACCGAAAAAGAATGCTCACGGGGCATACTGGGGAACATTCACGCAACAGAGCTGATGCCTCTTTTGCTGGCTAATAGCCTTCGATTAAAGAAATATGGGGCATGATTGATTTTCCGAAAAAGCTAATCGCATTGTTTATCTCTCTTTCGGAGAAACCTCTTTCTAAACGAATAGAGGAATTTTCAAATTTCTTTCTGGATTACCCCTACCGGTTAAGTCCATTAGGGGAGGGCTCGGAGCTACCACGATATTCCTTTGACTATTTCGACTGCATGACATTTGTGGAAACCGTCCTGGCCTTAGCATTAGCACCATCACCAAAGGAGTTCCTGTGTCTTTTAGATAAGCTCCGGTATAAAAATGCCGAGGTGGGATTTTTTTCGCGCAATCACTTTGTTACGGCAGACTGGTTAGTAAATAACCGGTGGTGTCTGGAGAACAAAACCATTGAGCTTTATCCCGAAGCCCCGGTCTGCTCCCGAACTATTGATAAGGCCAGATTTTTCAGTGAAAAGGAAAGGGCATTTGAGGGATTGGATCTAAAGCCCCTGAAGGTAGATTTGCCCTATATTCCCGTGCAATTGGGCCCTGCCCCTATCCCTGCGGCCAAACTTCCTTTAATAGCCCTTTTTGTGGGGAAAAAGCCCGGCCTGGTAGTCACTCACATGGGCTTTCTGCTGGCAGCTAATAGTTCGGTGATACTTCGGCATGCCAGTTCCCGGACCGGGAAAATAGTGGACCAGAAATTCGAAGAGTACATGATTTCAAGAAATGACCGGATAATAGGCTATTCAGTCATACAAGTAAAGACCGGGAGTACATAGGTATTTTATTAATCATCTTCATATTCCCGATAATTAGCCGTAAATTCCTTTTTGAATTTAAGGAATGTACCGTCCCGGATAGCTTCCCTGGTTTTCGCCATTAGATCATTGAAGAAGTAGATGGAATGAAGGGTCGCCATTCGGGGGCCAAGCAATTCACCCGCACTGAAAAGGTGCCGAATATAGGCTCGGCTGTAAGTGCGACAGGCATAGCACTGGCACCGGGGATCGATCGGTTGGTCATCTTCGGCATAACGCGCCGCTTTAATAGAAAGTTTACCCCCCCAGGTAAACACCGAACCGTTCCTGGCATTCCGGGTAGGCATCACACAGTCGAACATGTCTGCTCCCCAATGAACTGCTTCCAACATATCCACGGGGGTGCCAAATCCCATCAAATATAAGGGCTTATTCCGGTCAAGGTACCCCGCTAACTGCTCGATGATCTGAAAGGTTTCGGTTTTAGGCTCGCCGACGAAAAGACCCCCAAGGGCATAACCCGGAAACCCCATCAGCATAAGCTTATCAGCGCAGTACCTGCGGAGGTCCGGGTAGGTGCTTCCCTGGACTATGCCGAAAAGGGCCGGATCGCCACCGGTGAAGGCATTCTCCCCTCGTACCAGAATTTCAAGCTTGCTCTTACATCTTTCCGCCCAATTGATGGTCCTTTGAGTAGAAACCTTGGCCCTCTGGTAAGTGCTTGGGTATGGCAAACATTCATCAAAAGCCATAATGATATCTGCGCCCAGGCGAAACTGGGATTCTGTAGCCAACTCCGGGGTAAAGAGATGATGTGCACCATCCAGGTGCGACTGAAAGGTAACACCATCCTCGGTCACCTTTGTGAGGTCGGCCAGGCTGAAGACCTGAAATCCGCCACTGTCGGTCAGGATAGCCCGGTCCCATGATGAAAACTTGTGGATACCACCCATTCGCTCTATCAGATCGATGCCGGGACGTAAAAAGAGATGGTACAAATTGTTTAGAATGATCTCAATACCGATCTCCTCCAATTCTCCTTTGGATAGTGTTTTGACTGTACCCTGAGTCCCGACAGGCATAAATACCGGGGTAGAGACCTTCCCGTGAGCAGTTTCCAGTACTCCTGCCCGGGCCCGGGAATCCGGAACGCGGTCTGTGATCATGAATTCAAACATATCATTATTAAAAATAATAGTATTTAATAATTATTCAAGATTAATCTAATATTTTAATGGACACCAAAAGATATTTATGAAAATATTTTTCATTAAAAACAAAGGAATCCGGGCCTAAAAACAACCTAAAGGCCATACTTGATGGTATCTCAAAGGGTTAGAGGGAAACAAACCGATTATGAATTATCTTGACTTAAATTTTTAAGTTTGTAATTTAATCCTGCATTATTTAGTGAACTTTTTGAATACAGGAGGAAAGTCAATGAGAAAAAAGCTGTTTATTCCGGGACCAACCGAGGTCAGGGATGAGGTTTTAGAGGCCATGGGTCATTATATGATCGGGCACCGGTCAGGTGATTTTTCAGCGCTCTTCGATCGAATAATACCCAAGGTACAGGAAACCCTTTATACCAAGAACAAGATATTTTTGTCTTCCTCTTCTTCAACCGGTTTGATGGAAGCATCAGTAAGAAACTGCGCCAGTAAAAAAGTATTGAATTGTATGTGCGGGGCTTTCTCCGACCGTTGGTATGGAATTACCCAATCCTGTGATATCCCTTGTGACCCTCTGCAGGTGGAATGGGGGAAAGCAGTAAAGCCGGAGATGATCGATAAAGCATTGTCCACTGGTCAATACGATGCCATAACCTTTGTCCATAATGAGACTTCCACGGGGGTTATGAATCCTCTGGAAGAGGTTGCCGAGGTCATGCGCAAGTACCCCGATGTGATGTTCCTTGTGGATGCTGTAAGTTCCATGGTAGGCGTAAAGATCGAGGTGGACAAATTGGGGATCGATGTAATCCTGGCTGGGGTACAGAAAGCATGGGCTCTTCCCCCCGGCTTGGCCCTCGCAGCCGTTAGCCAGAGAGCTATCGATAAATCACGCGAAGCTAAAGGAAAGGGTTACTACTTCGATTTCGTGGTGATGCTGGAAAAGTATTACGATAAGAGCCAGACCACTACTACTCCAAGCCTGCCGCATTTCTTTGCACTCGACGTGCAACTGGACCGCATATTGAAAGAGGGATTGGATAACCGTTTTCAAAGGCACGCTGATATGGCCAACTATGTTCGCGATTGGGCCCGTCAGTACTTCAGCATGTTCTCCGAACCAGGATATGAATCCCAAACCGTCTCCTGCATGAATAACACCCGGGGAATATCGGTAAGCGATCTGAACAAAGAACTTGGCAACCGCGGATTCACAATCTCCAATGGTTACGGAAAATTAAAAGAGAAAGCTTTCCGGATCGCAACAATGGGAGACCTTACCCTCGAGGAGATTAAGGAACTAATCGATAATATCAATGATATTCTTGGATTATAAATCTATACGATCCTAATTTACCAAAGGGGCGGTCTTTAAAAGACCGCCCCTATTTTATTTTGAAAATGATTAACATCGAGCTGCAAAATATCCTTCAGAATATAAATGGCCTGCTTTTTGAAATCTATGGCGGACCCACCCTGATCAGTGACATTCTCAAAGGGATGGGCTGCACACCAGCTATTCTGGAAAAAATAAAACATAAACATCTTGAAGCTTATCTGAAATCACTGATGGCTCATATTATTGATTTCGCGAATACCCAACTCGCACCTAGGGATGCGACCATGATCCTTAATTATTTGGGTGCTTCCAAGGTCCAGCCCCACGGATCAAATGCTACCGCTTTTCATGATTTGATGGCCAAACTCAGGGAACCGGACTGGAGGGTCAAATTCGAATCCCTTTTTATCCGGGCTATGGGCGATAGCCACTGCCTGGATTAAATTATATTATTCCATAGACTCTCTTAAACCCTTATTTAATAGTACCTTGCGAACGGTGTCCTGGGGGTGGTTCTGTAAAAAACATACCCCCTAAAAAGAGTGTAGGGGAAATTAGGTGGGGGTCCTAATTCCCCTACGGGGGGGTATTTGGGTTAGGTGTATATCAAAGCTTAACTTTCTTCACCTTATCAAATCTAAAAACCAATTTTAATAAAGATAAATAAAATGTCAAGGAGTTTTTTTAAAAATTTAGGTATAATTTTTTTCAGGATAATTTAAATATCAATATTACTCTATAAGCAATCCGGGATTAATCTAAATGCTCAATATACCCGGATCAAAGAGTTCTTTAAAATAAGTAAGGGACCCGGGAGAGATTCCCGAATCCCTTACCATGGGGGGTATTGGGTAAATATAAAAACCGACTATTTCATCAGAACCATGCGATTTATCTGTTTAAAACTCCCCGCTTCTATCCGGTAGAAATAAACCCCTGAAGGAACCATATCGCCATTCTGGTCGGTGCCTTCCCACATAATATGCTTGTATCCTGCTTTTTGGTTTTCATCAATTAGTGTATTCACTTTTTCACCGATCAAGTTGTAAACATCTATTCTAACCTGGGTATCGCAAGGAATATCATAATCGATTGCAGTAACTGCATTAAAGGGATTGGGGTAATTTTGAGTTATCCGGAAAGCAGTGGGAAGATTCTGCATAGAGGCGGTTAATTTATAATTTCCTGCAGGGAGATCTATTGAACTTGATTTAGCCAGGTCCAATTCCTTCCCGGTGCCCTGAATAACCAGCTTTAAATTAGCGGGGATACATGTAGGATCCCAGCTTAATTTAGTTTCCGAATGAAGCACAAGGTTCCAGGAATTAACTTCGGCTTCCTGAAGAATATGTTTGGTAGTATGCCATTGACCATCCTGCAGATAGCTTAAGTGCTCGCAATCAGGGAGGCTGGGAGGCAACAATTCACGCAGGGTCTCCGGGCCGACACCGATTGTCAAGCAGTTATTTTTCTTGGCAATCAGCGTATTCAATTTTAATTCCCATAAAGGAATGGAGGCATCACTGGGTTTTATCCGGGGCATCCCCATACCATCATCATATTGAGCATGTAGTAGGCAATTAACCCGGGCAGCAATAAAGTACCCGTAACCGGGCTTAAGAACATCGGAAGCCACATAACGGCGTTCCAATGCGCTATAGTAATAGGTACCGGGCAGTATGGAGCCATCGGGGGTATCGTCAGGATTGCTGAAATCGATGGTTTCATAAATGCTGCCGATAAGGTTCCAGCCTTCTGCCAGTGCCACACTATATTCGGTCAAGGGGTAGCTCCAATATACATAATCATGTTCCTCGAAGAACAGGATCAGATAGCCAAACCCATATTCCATACTGGTAACCGTAACCCAGCTATTTTCATCGGGGTCGAACCACCAGGCCTCAATATAATCGGGGAATATCTCTGCGATATTCTGAGAAGGCATGTAGATTGGCAGGGATACCATATTATATCCCGGGTCAAAATGGTAAACAAAGGGTACCATCGCGGATGTCTGATAACCGATCTCCAGCACTTCACCGGCGGTGAAGTCATAAACGCTGATACCTTTCATGTCGATTGAACCATTAAGGAACAGGGTCCCCATTTCGGAAAGGGTATCCTCTTCACGGAAAGCCCATTGAACCTTTCCTTCTTCCATACCGGTATTAATATACCAGGTAACAAGCCCATCGCCGCTGGGACGAATATCCACATCGAGATTGGGGAATAGGGTATCCCACAGGGATATGTCCGAATAGGCATCGTAGCTCAGATCATCGGAAAGGACATCGAAGAGGGGATCAAACATATTGGTTGCAGCGGGGTTAATACCGATCCATACGGTATCCTTATCATCCTCTCCAACGGAAATCCAGAGGGTTAAACCCCAGTCGGTTTCCCGGGAGATGATCGCCACCTGCCCGTTGTAAAGTTCTATCTCATCAACCTCTGCTTCATCATTAAGTTCGAGTGCAGCCACCCAGATATTGGAATAGCTGCCGATAAAAGCGGTAGGATCGACGGTAAATTCCACCCAGGCAAGTAGTCCACCCTCCCCAAACGGGAAATCCCTGCTTATCCTGAAATCAACGGAATAGGTAGTGGCTCCCAGAATTTCCAGATCAGCCATGTCCGAACGTACATCGGTGGGAGAAAGTATCCGGTCATTGCATTGAACGGTTAGTGTGAACTCGGTAATCCCCAGCTCGAAGCAATCACTAACGAATAGTGGCACTTCGAATATATCACCCTGCTTGACCCTGATAACCTCTTCGGGGAACCATAATCTCAGGGTATCGTATTCTACCGGTCCGATCTCCATGTGACAGGGTACTACTACCACCCGGTTACCGGGATCGTTGCTCTTGACCAGAAGGTATCCGAAATAATCCCCTATTCCCAGTTCGGTAGCATCGAAATTCACCTCTATATGGGTGGAGGAAATGCTGGGCAATCCCCCGAAGGTTGGGAAAACGCTCAACCAGGGGATATCGGTAGCCCTTGAGAGGAAGATTATTTCATTAATGAGGAGTTCCACGCAATCAGCCATTCCATCGCGGTCCATATTGATTTCCGGAGCGAATATAAAGGAGTTAACAATTACATTTTCGGTTTCATTAATGGCGATTGCGGCATTTCCCAGGTATGGGAATCGGTTGAATGTAGCCAGTGCGCTTGCTGAAGTAATATCGATATTATCCCCGTAGTCATCGTAATCACCGGCGATATGTGTAATGGGGAATATAGTCTCGGGCATATTGAAGATGGGGTGTCCTGCTATTTCCCAGGATATCGCGCTGGGCCGGTCCCCCAGGTCCTCATTTATTGCCATTCCAAGGTCTGACCAGAGGGGGTGACCAGCAGCCATATCAAGGTCCGGACTGGCAATTATAAGGTGGCCTCCTCCGGATACAAATCTCTGTAATGCGTTCCATAGTTCAGGATAATCGGCATTCCGGATATCGACAATAGCCAGGTCCCAATCAGCGCTTTCCAGTGCAGAAATAAAGATGGAATAATCTGTATAATCAGAATAGGCGTATCCCAGGTATGCCATAGCAATTGGGGTAAGGCTTGCGGCATTCCTCAGGATTATCACATCGGGACTCATATCGCTCATTATCACACCGCCGAAAGGCGTGTAATTCTCTGTGATATCGAAAACCAGTGCTCCTTCACCTACATTCTCTATTTCCATTATCCTGCTTGATGTTTCGCCCATGGGAAGGTAAACATCAAATGCGCGAGGGTTTACCACTATAGTTGGAGTAGCGATCTTTTCCTGCAGCAGCAGGTCTCCGAAACTGACCGGGTTTTCGGCATCGGAACCATCCGGCCAGATCAGATTCCAGGAATTCAATCCGGCATCGTATAAGGCAAACCGGAATCCAACATAATCGCCAGGCTGTGCAAAGAGAGCCTCATTGTAACCTTCGATATCGGTGAGACTGATCCTCATCTCATAGGAGACGAAGCGGTCCTCATACATTCCGATTTCCCCGAAAACGGCGGGTGAGGGATGACGGAGGTCCCGAACGATATCATAAGGGTAACTGCCCCAGATGCCCTGAAATGTAGAAATGGGGCCGAAATCCGCCAATCTTAGCAGATATTCGCCTTCCCCGCTCGGGGCGCCCAGTGGCCAGCTCTCATTGAAATTATCATCCATCGAGACCAGCAGTTGATCCCCAATATCCATATAGGTATCATTATAATTCACGATACCGATGAAAAGATCATCATCGGTATGCTTGATGAACATATAGGCGTTGGGCGTGTCTTCGACCATAAAGGGCATCACATTGGCATCCGCCCACTCGGCGGGATCCAGAAACCCATCAATAAAGGGAACCGGGTCGTCGGTATAAGGGGACCACATTGCTGCCCCTTCATCCGCCGCGGAGGCATAGTCCATTTCGCAGAACGGCGAAACACCGGTAGAATAAACCGTTCTGACTTTATAGAAATAGATTACCCCGGGGACAACATCCACATCAGTGTAATTGGGCAAATAAGTTGTTGCCAGCAGGTCATAGGTCTCCAGATCGGCAGAGCGGTAAATTTCATAATATTCAAAGTTAAGGAATACAGCCCCGGTAATCATATCGAAAATATCTGGCTGCTGCCAGTCCAGGGGAATAACCGCAAGGAAACCGCTGTGCGCGTTAAGTCCAAATGGAGCTAACAGCATATCATCCCACTGGATCAGCCAGAGGGGATAGGCAATGGTATCCGCAGCATAGCCATCGAAAACTGCCAGAACTACCCAGTACATAGCTTCCACCCCGGCAGGGTCTCCCCAGAAGATCCGACCGGTTTCATGGTCGATGAGCATCCCTTCAGGAGCGGCCAGAAGTTCGAACCATAGCCGGTCAAAATCCGGATCGTTTACTTCTACCTGGAAGGTATATGGGGTTTCTGCTACGGCAACGGTATCATCTATAGGACCGATTACAGGAGGGGTGTTAAGTATCATTACTTCTACCGTATCATAAATCCATGCTTCGCCGTCATTTATCTCCACCACACAGGTCCAAATTTCCCAGGAAGCAGTATAATCAGAGGTTACAATGTTCCCGGTAAGTGCATCGACCAGGCGACCATCCTGGTACCAGGAGTAAGATACTGTCAGGGCATCGCCCGGATCATCATCATCAAAACCAGCAAAGCACTCCAGGTCATCATT
This sequence comes from bacterium, assembly GCA_016930435.1. Taxonomy (GTDB): domain Bacteria; phylum UBP14; class UBA6098; order JAFGQG01; family JAFGQG01; genus JAFGGQ01. The sequence goes on along the minus strand of JAFGGQ010000074.1, from coordinate 13,517 downwards.
GGTATGGGGCCGGCCCGGGAAGATGTCCAGGGATGTAAAATATGGAATGCTATTCATAATATAAACGGTGTCAGTGGGAAAAGGAACCCCGTAGTCCTCATAATCATAAGGAGTTATCCAGCAGCTAACCCAATCATGCTTGTCGAAATTGTCACCATCTATGGAGTTGGTAGAAGGATCCAGTCCCAGTTCGACACCATTTACTAACCAATTATAATGGAAGATATAGACATCGCCGTCAGGGTCTTCGACTTCCCGGATGATGGCGGTAATGGTTGATGTTTCGTAAGCTTCGTCATCAGGATTGACCTGAAGATATGCAGAGCTTATTACCGGAGGTGTATTTACGATTACTACCCAGCCGGTTGCTATTGGATCCCCGTAATCATCTCCGTCATAGGGGCGGACATGGCAATAAATGGTATCAAATTTATCGAAATATTCACCGGTAATAGCCTGAATGGAGTTCCAGGGTACGATTATACCGGTTTGATCATACCATTGATAAACATACCATACCGAATCCCCATCGATATCCATAGCCCCATAGCCATAGGCCGTCAATGTGGAAAGTTCGGTAACATCTCCTTCGGGTGTTACTATCAGATCAACGCTGGTCATAATGGGAGGGCTGTTTAATACCGGGACCAGTTCGGTCTGTTGGGCAACTCCATATTCATAACCATCAAAAGGTGAAACTATACAATAAAGAGTATCTCCTTTATCGAAACGATCGCCGTTCAGGTCAGGCCCGGTGGCGCCGGAAATGATTCCATCCTGGTTATACCATTGATAGAAGAAGGTTACCGGATCGCTATTGGGATCAGTGGCCACAACGGTAATCTCGAAAACGGTATTTTCGTATCCAAAATCCGGATTAACATCCAGCAATGTGATCACCGGGAGGTCATTTTCCACACTTGGCCCGGCATGGATACCTGTATCCCCGAAGGCAGTATGGCCATCGGCGTCTTCTCCGTAGAATCGATAGAAGTAATAGCCAAAGTCCGGCAAAGTGGTACTGAAGGTATAGAGTACGCCACCTTCGTAATCGGTATCCAGGGAATCTTCCGGACCCATTTCGAACCAGCCGTAATTATTTTGCACGAGGATGGTTCCCGGGGCTATACCACGGGGGTTAGAATATGTTACCGAATAGGTAAAATTGGTGGTCAGGTCTCCCCTTTCAGGGTCCACCATCCCGTCGGTAAGCAGAGGGGCGATAATGGTCACCCAGGCCGTATCGGCACCGCCGGTATCTTCGCCGTCAAACGAGGTAACGATGACCATCCACAGTTCACCCACTGCGGTAAAACCTGACGGTACCATTTGCGTGGTCATCCCCACCTGCAGTTCACCATCCAGGTACCACTGGTATTGATATGTGACTGCGTCCGCGGCATCGATGTCCGTTCCATCGGTCAGGATAATGCAATCGAGGTCTTCGTCCACAAAAGGCAATGCGGGGTTGATATCCACTACCGGCGCGGTAGGCGGGGTATTTAAAATAGTAAACTCAAATTCATCTGTAAAAGCGGGTAAACCATCGGTATCCAGGGCATGGAAGAAGTAGTTATAGGTCCCCTTTCCGAAATCGGCGGCATCTACGATAACACTATAATAAGCGCCATCGGTGAAGTCAGCATCAAAGGGATCCAAAGCCCCCATACCATAAGGGATTCCATCTATCTGCACCTCAATTGTTGCCGGTCCACGGTTCCAGGGGGTACTGGTATATGTAACAGTAAACTCGAATTCAGTAATTACCGTACCTTCATCTGGATCGATATCCGGATCGGTCAATACTGGCCGCAAGCCTTCAATAGGAGACATGTACAAAAGACCAAATTCGTCTTCCGGTGTATTTGATAACGCCCCGGCCACGATACCATGTTCCATCCAGCAACTATCAGTAAATTCGACATAAAGGACTTCCCCTGGCGCCCAGAGTATCTCGGCAAGATTCAGGTACCAGGAACCGGTTGCTTCATTATAAACAAAATAGGGGGAATCCTGATCGATAATGATGGTAGGACGGGCGGCAATATAGGCATTAAGATACAGGCAGGCTTCCGGCGTAACATATCCTTCTTCCCGAACAACCGTACCGTAAACGATATGCGAGGTCCCCTGCGAGAAAACATCGGAAACCATCATCAATAAAATAATCATTCCAAAAATTAGAAGGATTCTCGTTCTCATTTTACCTCCTTGAATTTTTTAAACTTCAGAGTTAGTTTACTTTAGAAAGTTAATAGGTTGATAAATCGTTTCCTGATCCAATTGCACCCGGCAGATATAGTTACCGCCAGGCAACAATAAACTACGGTTATCCCTTCCGTTCCATTGGAGAGTAAGTGAACCTTCGATAGGGCCCCTATAGAGCTCGAGACACTCCTGTCCCAGTATGTTAATAATATTCACCCTTGCCTCCCGCGCGCTTTTTCGAATTTCGATACGGCAGTTGGAATTAAAAGGATTGGGGTAAGCATTCAGAATTGTTAAGTCAGAGGGCAGATGGTTTTTAGGGGCGACCGCCAGGCTGGTATCCACCAGTTCGGTGCTTTCGAAGGATTGAACATGGCCGGGCGCGCTCATATTAATCAAGCCCCATACCACACCTATCTCTCCCTTGCAGGTATCTTCGAAGGATACTACCAGGGTATCACCTGTATTGGGATAGGCTTCAAATTGCGAAACCTGAACCCCCCAGACTCCGTCATTATAGCCACAGCCTTCTGTTTCGTGGCTCAAGGTGTCATTCCCCCCGATAATCCAGGCTTTAAAGATAAAGCAAATAGAATCGGGCACTCCACCATCAGCGCTGTTCACATACCCATACACAAGATGCGCAGTGCCCTGCCCATAAACCAACCCACCAAGGATCAGTAATAAAATAACGATTATCAGGAACCTGACTTTAATCATTGTCATCCCCTCCATATAATATTTCAATTTTCAAAACCATAATAAGTTTTGGTTTAAGGTTTACAAATCTCTTGCAGTTGTTCGCTAAGTTCTCCTTTTTTAAAAGAGGGTGAAGGGGGGAGCATAAAAGCTCCCCCCACTCACTTGTCCTATTTCATTAACATTAATTTCAGCGTAGCGGAATAATCCTTGCTGTACATCTTGCAGAAGTATATTCCACCGGGAACCGGTTCCCCGTCAGAATCCGTGCCATCCCACATTGCCTTGTGGTAACCAGCTTCCTTGCTGTTATCCACCAGCGTAGCAACCTCGGAACCCAGAACGTTGTAGATCTTAAGTTGAACGTGAGTTTCCCGCGGGACGTCATATCGCAGGTAAGTAACCGGATTGAAAGGATTGGGGTAATTTTGGTGGAGTGCAAATTGAGTAGGCAGCTGATTCGCAGCTACGGCAACGGTGAAGGCTAATTTACCCAGTTCAATAGTAGGGGACTGGTTAAGTTTTCTTTCCAGAACCAGGATCTCCCCGGTAGATGTATTGGTGATTTCGATATGGAGTACTTCACCCGCTTCCCAGATGGTAGTTAAGTTACCGGCCTGGATACCGAACAAACCGTTCTGATATCCACAACCCGGTGTAACTTCGGTCAGCATCTCTTCCGGTCTGCCTTTAATATAGGCATTGAAGGTTATCCCTTCCGGGGCGGAACCATCGATATTCTCTACACGGCCATAGAGCAGGGTAGGCGAATTGAATTGATGATCTCCCGTTTCACCTGATGGTGCAGCTTGACGTACTGGTCCATATTCGGGCCATACTCCGGCTGCAGTCATCCAGACCATATAAGGATAACCGGGATGGGTATTGAAGTTGAACAGGGTATCTCCCTCTTCGGTAATAAGCAATTGCTGCCAGAATCCGCCAGGGAGCATCTGGGCTACGCCAGTGCAGTTGGGGATTCCGCCATACAGGTCGGAAGCCTTACCGGCGGGATGATGCAATGGCAACAACATGGCATTCCAATCATCTATGAAGTTCAGATTGAATGTTACGTCGAGGGATTCAGGAACATCGCCACAGAGTGTTACTGCTCCGGTATAATTTGAAGAGAATAGCATACTTTCGTGGGGTGGGAAGATCCCGAAATTATTGAATCCGGGCACTGCGGAAGCCCATTGCGTCCAGGTTCTCCCGCCAGTATAACGGGCAAATGAGGTAATTCCCACATAGGGCAGGAATCCATCAAGGTCGTCACACTGGGTAATCCCGGGCATATCGAACGGAACGCCCAGACCGCAGAATCCGGGTGCGGACTGATAGTCCACCTCTCCAACACGGTTGGAAATCCCGCTCATATTGTAATTATGATCGACCGCTACCACATGATAGAAGTAGTTATTGCCATAATCTCCAACGGCGGCGAAATCCCACCAGGTTGTATCGTCGGTTGAGTCATAGGGGACTGCGGGGTTATCATAAGGATAGGTATATCTATAAATATAATAGAATATGTTTACTTCCGGATTGATCTCCTGCAGCCAGCCAATGCCCCAGCGGACCTCAGGCCAGATCAACTGGATGTTTCCTCCGACCCGGAAGATATCCAGATCGGTAATATCCATAGGCCTTACATTATCCTCCGGAGTAGCGCAAACCGGTTCGCTCCAGATGGTATCCAATCCCATCAGCGGGGAGAATACGACGCCCATGACCTTGAAGCAACGTGCATTGAAAGACTCATTGCAGGTTACCTTCAATGAGCAGGCATCGGCTGGTGGCAAGGATTCCACTTCAGCCCAGAAGCCATTCAGGCGGAAGTATTTGTAATAGAGCAGTATCCAGGAGGTGGTATCGGCATCGGGATGGAACGGGTCATTAGCCATTCGGTCATGTATGAGGACAAGTGTATCACCCTGATCACCTGGGTTATCATAAAGCGCAAGTATCTCGATAGTGGAATCGAATGGGCCTTCAACCTGTACCGGCGGGGTGGACCATGTAGTGAGTGTTTCCGGGGCCGGATAGTATGTAGCGCAATGGATCAGAAGATCATGGAGTGGGACATCACATTGAACATTGAAGGATCCGATACCCTCGAAGATGAATGGAGCTGTGTCCAGAATAGTAACCCCGGTAGAGGGATATGGAACAAGTTCAATGGGGCCAAAGAAGGTAGTATCCAGTCCGTCAACATTGAATACGGAACATGTAACCGTAAAGGTTTCGCCAATAGTAATTACGCTGGGAGCGGACCGGGCGCGCAGGGCGAAGACGTCAGAGGAGATTGTAAAGGCGTACCATATAGTTGTCCTATTGCCCACTGCATCCCAGGCGTAAACCCGGATCTGGTAGTCATCCTCATCGTCGAACACAAAGTCGTGAGCGTAGAACCATATAGAGTCATCGATAAGGGGTGCGCAATGGAGGTAAGTGTACATCGGGGTCCAGATGAAACCGTCCCAGTAAAAATCATCGGAGTAGCGTGATATAACAATGACCACGCTGTCCAGGGAGTCGAATGGTTCATCCAGGCAATCGTAGGCATATATCTTGACGGTATCCCGGGACCAAATTGCTCCGGGGAAGTAGGTGGCTCCGGAGGCTGGGAGCCGATCTTCTACGCAAGGCAAATTGGCATCCCAGTAGAACCAGAACTGATTCCAGGTATCCGGTGATGGTTCGGTATTGCAAACGTCGTCGATACCGCGTCCCCAGACCCGGTAATATGTAGATGCCGTAGGTATCCAGGGGTATGTCCAGGGGAAATGGTATTCATAGGCCAGGGATTCGCCGGGTGCGAAGTTCCAGCGAGCCCGGATCCAGTTCTCATCCTCGGTCCAGCCCAGTGGGTCATAGTAACGGCCGCCAAGTTGATCGTAGATCATGATCTGTGTAGAATCGATTCGGGTGATGGAATCATGGGTAACTGCGCCGATAAAACCGGGCCAGGTTAACGGTCCCCACAGATCTTCGAACAGATATGGCGGGAAGAATATGGTTACCGGATCTGTAACATCATAGACCAGGTATTCCATGGTATCTTCACCACCGAAGTTATTGACGCTGTCCCGGCCATAGGAATAGAGTGAAAGAACCACATTGGATGTATGGTCGGTATAACCGGTATAGATAAATGTATCCGTTCCGGCGATCCGGGTAGTTGCTCTCCATGGCCATACATGGGCGCTCCAGTCGGAACCAGTCCAGTAACGGCCGGTGAGGGTATCGCGTATGGAAACCCAAACACCCTTTACGCCAGCGACATCTTCGGTTCCGCAAGCGGTATCATGAGCCCATATCTTGATAGTGCCATCCCAGTGATACTCGGGGCACTCGCCATCGTAACTGTAGAACTCGGGGCCGGGGTAGATTATATAAGTTTCGGGAGAACAGTTATCCCAGATAAACCAGAAGGTATCCTGAGCTCCCATATTGCCGGCTATATCATAGCAGAATGCATAGACGGTGTATTTACCGTTAACCGTAGGAGCAGGAAAGTCAAAGTGCCAGTAATTATTGGGAATATCCAGGACGGGATTAAGCCAGTTCAAACCCCAATTCCAGCTGACGCTGTTCCAGAATCTTCCCCAAGGGTCTTTAATAGCATAGTAAACCCGGGCGGTATCAACGCCGGAAATCGCATCATAGGTATAGATGCTGCAACTCGCCGGGAAGGTCTGGTGTTTAGGAATAAATGGAAAATAGATATCAGTAGTCGGAGGGGTTACATCGATACCAAAGATTGGGGAGATCCAGAATTCGCGAACAGGGGCGGTAACCGGATAGGTCTGAGCTGGCCAGTTCTTATCATGGAAGTAACTGGTATTCTGAACTCCTACCCATCCTTCATAGGAAGGGTGATCAGCAAAGAGCTGGTAGATCAGGGTATCCACCTGACATTCTGGAATCTCATCGGTGGCTACATACCTGGGAGCACCTATACCGGCTACTCCGCTAACCACAGTAGTATCGGGTGTATAGATCACCAGATTATGGGGGTAGGTTTGCAGCGAATCAGCGGTGGCATAATCGCAGCAATGATTCTGGAGTATCACATGAACGTCGATATTATTCCATGAATTCAACCAGGGGATATTGGGGTAGATCGCCACGATATCCAGGGTAGGCGGATATTGAATACCCAGCCATTCGAGTGTATCATAATATACTGTGGAGCATACCCCGGCCAACTGATTATCTTCGGTAGCTTCAACCAGTTCCAGGACCAATCTTTCATCGTGGGTTCCCATGTGGCCTACACAGTAATCAGCAGTTACTTCAAAATCAAAATAATACCTGTCGTCCAGACAATAGAAGTCCTGCGGGCCAAAGGGGACTACGGACGAAAAACAGCTTGTACCGCGGGATACCAATTGCATGCGAAGGTTGCAGACAACATCCTGACCGTCATGGAATGGGTCTATCCCGAAGTTAGAGAAGCTGGTATGAACGGTAAAATTCTGACCGCGGGTAACATATACCGAATCGAAGCCGTTTCTAACCGGAGCATCTGCACTATCCGCATAGCAGGTCAGCATTTCCAGGAGGGATGGTTCCTGCACCATAATAAGAAGGTCGTTACCTCCTTCGGTGATCTGTTCAGCCACCCTTTCCATATAGAGGGAGTCGATGCCACCGGTGATGTGGGCGTAGATAGAATCCTTTACCGAGGATGGCACTTCAATTACATCGAAGTATGCCCATACTGCGGCATCGGCAGGGAGGTAATGGATTATATATGGGGTAGTAATCGCAGTATTCATCCAGATAGAATATAGGTTGATCTCCACATCATAGCAGGGCCAAGGGTTGGAGTTCCAGATTAGCACGGAACAATAATGCGCCTGATTCCAATCAGCCTCGTAATCCCATTCTACCCTATAGTCATAGCATGTATCGCAATTTTGCCAGGGCAGGCTGGACCACATTTCCACGATATGTACCCAGGCGAAGTCCCCGTGAGGCACACGATAGGGGGATTGTTCCCAGTTGCCTGCAACGTCAACGGCTTGCGAATAAATATTGTAATTTTCGGTAGTAGAACCATCCGGGCAGATGGGCAGGTAAACCACCCAATCGTTAGATGCGGGGCGGTAAGTAGCGTAGAAGAAAGTAGGAGTCCATGTCCAACAGCAAACCCCATCCCAGTAACGGCCATCGGTTCTCATCAGGTAGATCATGACCGAATCCACGCCGGAGTAGTTATCATGGGCTTGGATCACGATGGAATCGCAGTGCCATGGCATTCCGGCGATAGGCCAGATGATCTCTGAGATAGGCTCTATCACGTCGATATTAAATATATTATCGAAGCAAGCCCAGACCGGAGAAGCAACCGGTTCGACCTGAGAAGCCCAGTTACCGTCATGGTAGTGTGTAGTATCGCATACATCGACTACAGTCTGCTCGGTAGGTCCGATTGCCCAGAGGGTAAAGGTCAGTGTGTCGGTTGCCCCGGCGGGTAGGGTAAGAAATGCCGCTGAAGGAGCCTCTATGCCTCCAATGCCAAGTACTTCGGAAGACCAGATGGTCAGCACGGAGCGATAGATATCAAAGAAATCAGCGATAGCATAATCACCAAAAGCGTTGGAGATAACCACGTCCACATTAACGGTGTTCCAGCTATTCAGCCAGGTATTGTAAGGGGATAATCCGCCCTGAGCATAAATATCCAGTATGGTCAGAGAAGGTGGATTCTGAATGTCAATCAGTTCAAAGTTATCCCAGTAGTATATGGAATCAACGGGAAGCTGAGTATTCTGCCCCCGTGAATAATAAACCCAGGCTTCGAACATCTCATCATTACCCAGCATTCCTCCGATAGCATCGTCGGCAATGATACTATAGACCAGGGTATCCGTTTCTCCGCCATCCAGATCATAGACATACTGAACCGGAAGGAGAATATTAGATGCGATACCCCAGATGCTGGAGGAGGTCAGTTCTATGCCCAGGGAGCTGACATTCTCTTCTCCGGAGTTCGAGACCACCACGATTATATCGAAGTCCTGTGTGCGGGTAACGAATGGTGCATAAGGCGCGGTAGCCGGATCAACGAATGTGGTTTCGATTATCACGTGGGCTTCCTGTTCCACCCATATCATGAGGTCGTTATCACCTGTTAATGAGGCCACGTTAATATGGTCATAACCCATCCAGGTTGCCCCGAAATCGATATACATTGAATCCAGGCCGGTGCAGGAAGGCTCTGAGATGGTAAATACCACTAAAACTGTTTCCCCAACGGCGATACTGGCTATATTTTCAAACTCGATCCGGGAGCCGCAGGTGTGGAAGCTGTTGAGGTACATAAACAGGTTATTAACCGGATAAGGGCCATCGTTAACCAGCTCTACATAAACGTTGTGTTCCTGGCGCCAGTTGGCTTCATAATCGAATGCAGCTCCATCGGTATAGGGAAGGTCAGACCAGATATCAAGTATAGTGAAATCTGAGGCAACGGGCATTATAGTGAAATCGTGCAATATCGGGTTGTTCCCGCCAATATCGGGTGGATCAACAAGATTGAATAAAAAAGCAACAATCATAAATCGTGAATTATCCAGGGTTGGCAGCGGGAAGCTGTTTCTCCCGTTCATAAAGATGGGTATGGTATCTGCATCTTTAAGGGTAACGTTATTATCACTAACCAATACTGCCGCGAATACAGTATCGCCAGGATTGGCTAATGAGATATCAACGATGAGGGAATCCCAATCTACCAGGGGTGCTCCAAAGTCATGTACACCAGTCTGATAAAAAGGTATATTGTAATGATTGGCAACCAAAATTGGCGAGAAAGCGCTATTATAGATCATCACCTCATCTATCCAACCATTAAACAACCGTGGGTCGGTAGGGCCCATTCTTCCGAAAAACAGATGGGATGGATGATTGGCCAGGGAATCTGCGGTTTCAGCGCCGATGACATCCAGCACACCATTGATATAGACCTTAACCCGGTTAGCAGCAATCTCGTTTCCGTCGAAAACGATGGCTACGTGATACCATTGGTCCTGGTTGAAGACGGTGTTAGTCCAGAAGCGGTCGTCGGAGGATTCGATATCGATGAACATGCGGTCACCGTTCCAGACGGCGAAGCAATAGGCCTCATTGACGTCTATAGTATCCCGTTTGGAAAGAACCGCCTGTGGGTCTCCGGTAAGGGTATCTAAGTTTATCCAGAATAGCCAGGTCATTTCCTTGGAGTTATCCAGGTCGCTGGCATCAGATACTTTCACGAAGTCGTTTATTGCATCATAATAGAAGCAACCGCTACCCCGAACACCGGGTTCTCCCCTGGTAATAGTACCATAAGGCACAGCGGTATGTCCATTCCCTGATGCATCAGCGGTATTGCCAACGAGATTGTCAAAATGCCAGTAGCCTACCTGGTTCATTTGACCCTCATTTACTCCTGGAAAAGCATCACCGGGACTACGGTAACTCTGGATGCCCCAGAAGTAACCGGTATTCCAGTCTGTCTGAGTATCTACAGTCCAGCTAGAGGCTCCCCATAACGAAGTAAGCAAGCCCACTAGCATAAAGGAGAGGATGTAAAACAGACGTCTTTTACTCATCTTGTCCTCCTTGTTTGGTATCAGTTTTTATGTTATCCTTTTTCCTTAAAAAATAGCTAGTTTCGGTTATCAATCCAATACTACCCAACCCCAATTTATCAAAACCGCATGAACACTTCATTTGAACTCGATTCTAATGTTTTTAAATACCCTTATTTCATTGTTGCTCAAAAGCTTATCAAATACCTTTAAAAAAACACTCTAATTAACAACTTGTTGCTAAAATTATATATTGTTATAGAGAAATTGTCAAGGTTTTTTTGTATTCTATCGCAAATTTTTCAAAAAAAATAAACCATTATCAAACGCAAATAGTTGTATAATATATATTTAGCATATTGGAAATTGGGTTTACAAAAGGTTAATTTTATTTCAAATAAACCACCATTTAAAGTAGTACACAGTCAGTATTACCAATACTAAACTGATAAAATTGAACTTTAAACTTATTCCAAAGGTCAACTTTATCACGATTAAATTAAGCACAACGGGATCCAATCCGAAGTCAACCGATTTCATGAAGAATGTGCGTACTACGCTGGTAGGCAGGATATATGCCAGCAGTTCGCCTACCAGACCGCCGATCAACAATCCTACAAAAATAGCTAATATGAGAATACCCAGTTTATTCATCAGGAATTATACCTCTGGAAATATTGCATTGCAGAACGGAATATATTCAAACCGTCCCGGGAACCCAGTATTTCTTCAGATGCTCTTTCGGGATGGGGCATCATTCCAAGCACGTTGCCCTGTTCATTGCAGATACCGGCTATATTAAGCAGTGAGCCATTGGGATTGGATTCAGGGGTAACATTGCCTTTTTGGTCACAATAGCGAAAAACGATCCGGTTTCCCTTTTCCAATTCACTCAGTATTTCCGGGGGGGCAAAGTAATTGCCCTCGTAATGTGCAATAGGAATTTTTAGAACGTCCCCAGGTTCTAAAAGCCCTGTGAACGGAATCTGGTTATTGATCGTCTTGACGTAAACGAACCTGGAAATAAAGCGAATGGATTTATTCTGGAGCATGGCTCCGGGCAGCAGGCCTGCTTCCATCAGGATCTGAAATCCATTGCATATACCAAGCACCATGCCTCCCTGCCCGGCAAATTGGACTACCTCTTTCATGATTGGAGAAAACCGGGCTATCCCTCCGGTTCGAAGGTAATCCCCATAAGAGAATCCACCTGGGATCACTACCAGATCACAATCCTTTAGATCATGATTGTTATGCCATAAAAAAGTAGTATCCTGTTTAAGCACCTCCCTGCCCACCCATAAAGTGTCATAGTCGCAATTAGAGCCAGGAAAGGTAACCACCCCTATTTTCATAATCCTAATCCTCTACTACTTCAACTTTAAATTGTTCGATGATGGGATTGGAGAGTATCTGTTCGGATACCCAGGTCAATTTTTGTTCTGCATCGGCAAGGCTATCCGCGCTGATCACAATATTGTAAAATTTCCCCACCTTTATATCCTTGATATAATAGTGTCCGATATTAGTTACTGCTTCCTTGATCGTATAACCCTCCGGATCCAGCACACCTTCTTTTCGCTTAATATATATGGTGGCTTTATAATCTTTCATTGGTGCTCCCTTCAAAACCTTTTTTAATAAAAATTAACCTTATTTCCCGTGCAATGCCAAAAAATATATACATTAGTATAAAAGGAAACAAGAAAATTTGAGGATTATATAAAACTAAAACAACCGTCAGAATAATCATAACGAGTTCAAGCTGTCCCCTTCCTTCTTTGAGAGAGAGATGAGGTACGGCATCATATTTAACGGTGCTCACCATCAGCCATGAAAGCAGGATAACCATTCCTACCAGGACTTGGGGGAACATGATCTCCTGGGTCACTTTCAGGGAGAGGATGACATAGGAGGCGATGCATATAGCTGCCCAGGGTATGGGTAATCCGATAAACTGGGTCTTTCGTTCCAGGTTTGCGGTGAGGTTAAACCGTGCCAACCGGAAGGCCCCGGATGCCATAAAGACCAGGCCTACCAGTCCGCCCCACCGTCCGAATGCGAAGATGTCCAGGGAATAAAGGAGAACCGCCGGTGCGACACCAAAGGACACCAGGTCGGAGAATGAATCCAGCTGCATTCCGAAATCGGAGGTTGAGTGTGTAACCCTTGCTATACGGCCATCCAGCAGGTCGAGGAATGAGGCCAGGATAATCATCCAGGCGGCATTATCACCCTGGTTCCTGAAACTGTAAAGGATGCTAAAGAAGCCGCAGGCCATATTTGCCAGTGTAAAAAATCCCGGTATAAATAATTTGGCCTTTCTATTCAATTTCAACCTCCGCCACTATCGTTTCACCGGCTTTAACCTTCTGACCTTGTTTGACCATGATTCGGTAATGCGCGGGGAATAGGATTTCCACCCTCGAGCCGAAGCGGATCAAACCTATCCGATCTCCCGCCGCCAAACGGTCCCCTGGATGTATCCGGGAGACGATCCGCCTGGCCAATATTCCAGCGATCTGACGGATTTCAACCGGGTCGCCCCTATTGCCCATCAGCCGGGAGATTACCCTGGCGTTACGAAGTGAAGAATCCTTCCGGTATGCAGGCAAGAAAGAACCGTTGTGTGAGGTCACCGAAATCACCTTTCCGGCAATAGGAGCCCGGTTAATATGGACATCGAATACTGACATAAAAATAGCCACCCGAATAGCCTCTCCAACAAAATCATCCTGAACCGGAACAATCTCAACTATACGTCCATCCGCGGGAGAGATGATCTGTTCCGGCTCAACCGGGATCATCCGGTGGGGGTCCCTGAAGAAAAAAACCATAAATAAGCTTAAGCAAAAAAGGCACAAGGCAAATATCAGGACCATAAGGTGAATGCCCCTGCTGTGCGTCCAGTTCAGAGCCAGCCTAAACACCGCAAGGGTTGCTATCCCCGCCAGAAAAAAGAACAAAAAGAATTTTATACCATCGGAATCCATAACTATCTATCCTAATTTGCCGCCCCTTATATTTATT
>JAFGGQ010000073.1 GCA_016930435.1 bacterium | reverse complement strand
TGTTGAGGTGAGCCAACCGGATCTTAATAACACTTATGTAAACCCGGAGAAATGCTATCTTGCCAGTCATCAGGAATTGATCGGGCTAAATCATCAATGGGGCAGTTTTTTTTCCCAATACCCCGGCAACTGGCAGATTTACTTAAATCCTATCTCAAATTCGCCCCACCGAATCACTGGTAATATCATACCCTTGAACATCAGGACACTAAATGAATCAAGCCTTCAAAGCGCCCTTTCGGAATTTCTGAATAACTTCAAGGATCTTATCCAGTGTAACCCCGACGAACTCCGATTGTACCGCCTGGAACCGATCGGTAAAACCTGGTATGCAACCTACTGGCAATATTATAATGGAACCCAGGTTTACGGTTCAAGGCTGGAACTTCGGGTATCCGACGATGGTAACCTATTCCTGATTACAAGCACTTTAAAATCCTTGCCCGAAGCCCTGCCATCAGCCCTGTTATCATCCGAGGAAGCCTTAAGTATTGCAGCGCAGGAACTCGGCTACCAGGGAACGCCCCGCGAGATCATCGAACATGATCAGATAATTTTCCCACAGGCCAATCCGGGCTACTATACCTTCTACCGAGCCTATTGGCTGGAAATTTCCGTGGATGAGCCCCTCGGCAAATGGGAATACATTATCGACGCCAATTCGGGAAGTATTTTAAGAAAACTCAATAATCTAAGATTCACCTCGGTCAGCGGAACAATGACCGGCTGGATTCATCGACAGTATGCCAGCGATCCACTGGAAGAAGCTATTATGCCCCATATCAGAACCTTTATAGGGACCAGCAGTGGTTATGCCGACGGAGAAGGATACTATTCTTTCTCCGGTCTATCCGGAACCGGATGGGATTTCTATACCGAGCTGAATGGCAGATATTGCGATGTGGAGAACGAGGACGAACCTGACCGTTATTTTCTCGGTGAAGTATCCTATCCTGATACCATCTATGACTTTACCTGGACCACTTCCTATGCTGATGATGATGAATTAAATGCATATTATCATACCACATTTATTCATGACTATGTGAAAAACACCCTCCATTATAACGGCATGGATTACCGTATAAACTGCTATATCAGGGTGGGAAATAATTATGAAAACGCTTACTATGACGGCCGGGATATTAATTTCGGAGAAGGGGGCTCATATTGCTATAATTTTGCCCTGTTCGCAGAGATAATCTATCACGAATATACTCATGGTGTAACCCATCATATCTACCCCGTAGGTTCCCTTCCTTACGAAGGCGAACCAGGAGCTATGGATGAATGCTTCTCCGATTACTTTGCCTGCAGTGTTACCGGTGATCCTGATGTCGCTGAAGGGATATATAGAGGCGACCCGGGCAGGACATTCCGCACTCTAAATAATTCACTGGGAGTTAGTGACATGGTTGGGGAAGTCCATTATGATGGCGCTGTCCTGGGTGCGGTACTCTGGGAGATCCGGGATGAACTGGGCGCAGCGCTTGCGGATAGCCTGGCTCACAATGCCCGTTTCGGTTACCCCGAAACCTTCGAGGACTATCTTTACGAAGTCCTTGCAGTTGACGACGACGATGGCAATCTCGGGAATGGAACCCCACATTCCTATACTATATATAACTGCTTTTACAACCATGAGATCGGACCGGGCATCTCCATTCATATTTCCCATACCCCGCTGTCCGATACCGAGGATACCAGCTCCATTTACACCGTATTCGCGGAGATCACCAGTACCATATCCCTGAATCCCGATTCACTGCAGATTTCATATTCTATTAACCGGGCAGATTGGCTCTCCTATAACCTCTACAACCTCTATGGAAATGTTTACCGGGCTGAGATCCCCCCGCAACCCAGTGGAACATCTATACGCTATTACCTGCGCGCGGTCGATGTATTCGGGATAGCTGAATATTCACCTGAAGGCTGGCCCTCCGAGGTTTATGAATTCCACGTTGGCCTGGATACTATCGCCCCTATGGTAAGCCATCAGCCCCTTCCCGACCAGAGCTTTATCTGCTGGCCACCAGTTATCCATGCCTACCTGTACGACAATATGGGAGTAGAAAATGCATATTGTGAATACCTGATCAACGGCCTGGAACAAACCCCCATACCATTGACCGAAACCGGAGACTCTAACTTATACAGCGGGGAAATCATCGGGGAAATGGAACTTGGAGACTCGATATCCTACCGCATTATAGTAATTGACAATTCAGTTTCGGCAAATGTGGGCATTTCCCCTGACGGCGGTTACTATGTTTTTCATATTGTAGAAGATTACTTTGAACCGGTGGAATATCCGGTACAGCGCTTTACCAGCTATGCTGTAACTTCCTCTTATGGCAATCAATGGCATATCTCCGAGGTCCGAAACCACACTCCGGAAGGAGGGCACAGTTGGAAATGCGGCGGAGCTGGTTACACAAGCTATATAGACCTATTGGATGCTGCGTTGCAAACCCCGACACTCACCCTGGGCAGCGAAGCCACTCTCACCTTCTACCACAAAATAAGCGCTGAAATACATGAAGATTATTCCGATTATGCCTGGGACGGGGGCGTAGTGGAGATATCTACTAATGACGGAAGGACCTGGTCTCGCATTGTCCCGGAAGGCGGATATCCTTACCTAATTTATAATAATCCGGTAAGCCCTTTCGCCGCAAATACACCCTGCTTTTCAGGCTCCGGACCTTGGGAAGAAGCTACTTTCGAACTTGATGGCTATGATACCGAGGTTGCTATACGGTTCCGCTTCGGCAGCGACGGCTACGTCACCGAAGAGGGTTGGTATATCGATGACATAACCATAGTCTCAAATGTGACCTCCTATATCTGGGAGCATGCAGAGGGCTGGCTCCCCCTTAGCTATGATCTCTATCAGAACTATCCTAATCCCTTTAATGCACAGACTACTATTAAGTATGCCATTAGCGGAGGCAAAGGGTCTGAATCCGAGGTAAAACTTGAGGCTTATGATATAATGGGCAATAGAGTGAAAGAGCTCTATAATGGCCGGCAGCCAGCTGGGATACATCATCTGCTCTGGGACGGAACCAATGATAAAGGACAAAAAATATCAAGCGGAGTTTACTTTCTCCGGCTGTCAACGGGTGAAAATATTTTTATTAAGAAATGCCTATTGCTTCAATAGTTTATATTCATAGTATTGATCGATGATTATCCGCCAATTGGTTCGTCAATTTTCTTAAAACCCAAAACAGATACGGGTTAACCAACCCAGAGGATTCTTCCTGGCGAAGTATTGGTGTAAGAAATATTTAATGAACGCCAAAACAAATATCCGGGATTGTTGGGTTTACCTAAACGCAAACCAACCTTGTTGGTTACTCTGCGGTTAAGGCCACACAAATTTTTGGTTATTATTTATGGTGTTTTCCCCCCTTTACTCCACTGGCGTGGAGAGATCCCACCGGTGAACGTGTGGGACAAAGATTACCGGTAATTTGGAGATAAGTATAAGATTTTAATTCTATTTCGTCCCTAAAGGGACTATTGATATTTTTATGTTTTTATGCTATAAACATTTCGTCCCTAAAGGGACTAAAATTTAATCGGAT
>JAFGGQ010000072.1 GCA_016930435.1 bacterium | reverse complement strand
ATGAATGAATATAGTTAAGAAAGTGATTACTGCGGGGGTACTGCTTATAGGCATATCGTTTTTATGGGCAAATGAAGTTTATCTGGAATTGGGTGGGCAAGCTACTCTGCAACACGTTGAATCCGACTTTTCTAAAATATCATTTAAGTACCGGGGAACGGATATTTCCTGGCAGGAAGTCAGAGTCGAGGGCTCCGATTTTACCGACATCAGCATACAGCAGTCATCCTTTAATACTGTTGTTGGGGATCCCCGGCTTCCGGTATTGAGAAAATGGGTAAAATTGCCCTTTGATGCTGATATTTCCATCAGGATTTCAGATATGATGGAGACCGAATATCACCTGTCAGATCTTGGCATTGAAAACCCGGTAGTTCCTTATTTGGGCCCTCTGAAAAAGATACCCGGCTATTCGCCGCCGCTGGTTCAAAACCCGGATTTCTACCAGGGAAACCAGAATTATTACCGGCATCCGGTAAGTATTATCTCCTCAGGCACGCTCCGGAACCAGCCTCTTGCGCTTATCGAGGTCCGTCCTCTGAATTATAATCCCGGATCACAAACCATCTCCGTTATACGCGGGATGACTATCGAGCTTCAATTAAACCGAACAAAAAAGTTTAATAGTACGGGATCCCAATCCCGATATATGTTACCATATTATTCTCAACTTGTCAATAATAATGTGGTTAACCCTGAGGCTTATACTTACTCCTGGGTTCCTCCTTTGGAGATCGGGTATCTGATAGTTGCCGGAGATGAATATGTGGATAGCCTATGGGAACTTGTAGCATGGAAAATCCGTAAGGGTTTTAAGGTCGAACTAAAGGCGGTATCTGAACTGGGTGGAACTGAGGATAATATCCGGGATTACATTATTGACCAGTACGAAAGCGGAGATGTCGCACCCGCATTTGTATTGTTGGTGGGCGATGTTGATGCGGTTCCTGCCTTCCGCGGTCCTTCCAGCCGCAGCGAATCGGATTTACCCTATTCACTTACTGATGATAGAGATTACTTGCCCGATATTATGGTCGGGCGCTTATCCCTGGTGAATTCGGGTCAGGTAGCCGAATTTTGCAGGCGCATTGTTAATTATGAGCGGTTTAACTGGACCAGCAGCAGTTGGGCCAATGCTGCCTGCTTCGCGGCTTCCGATGACTGGATGCACTGGTTTGTAGCCGAGGGCACACACCGCTATGTAATACAGAACTGGCTGGGTCCAATAGGGATGACCTGCGATTCCATCTGGGCACATTCCGGAGGAAGCGGAGCGGATATCACCACGGCGCTCAATGCTGGCAGGACTATCCTGAACTACTCAGGACATGGATACGAACATGGCTGGGCAGGGCCCGATTATGACGCCGGCGATATCGCCGGATTGTCAAATTCCGAAGAATACCCCTTCGTGATCAGCAATGCATGCCTTACCGGAACTTATTCCGAGGATGAATGCTTTATGGAAAGCTGGATCCGGCAGGAACAAAAAGGGGCCATCGCCTCATTGGGAGCCTCTAATTCCAGCTACTGGGATGAAGATGATGTCATGGAAAGGGCCATGTTCGACGCTATCTTCGAGGACAATTACTTTCTTCTGGCCGGGATGATCCAACAGGGATTGCTGGCCGTGAACAGCTCGTACCCGGGAAGCGGCGAGTATTACTTTGATATGTACAATCTTATGGGGGATCCATCCCTGGCAATTTGGCTGGGAATTCCCGAACCGATAGAAGTGATCCATCCGGAACGAATACCCTGTATCTGCTCGATAGTGGAGATCAATGCGGCTATTGAAAATGCTTTGGTATGTATTACAAATGATAGAGATATTCACGTTGCCGGATATACAGGGCCTGCTGGAGTAGCTGAACTGGAAATACCCGCCTCTACACCAGGAGATTCTCTTATCTTAACCGTTACCCATTATAATAAATTTCCTTATTATGGCCGATTGCTGGTCGGCAGCGAATTGCCATGGATGATCTTCGCCGGATTTGAAGCCGATGATGACATCTCCGGAATAAGCTTTGGAGACGGTGACGGGGTTATCGATGCGGGGGAAACGATTGAACTGAATATCACCCTGTTCAATGTAGGTATGCTGGGTGCTGAAGGGGTAACGGGAGTGCTTCAGGTCAGTGATGAATTGGTTACACTTATCGATTCCATTGGAAGCTATGGGAACATTGCGCCGGAGGATTCTATGCCCTCAGCCGAAAGGTACATCCTCTATTTTTCACCCCGGATCCCGGACCGGTACTCTGTAAACTGCTCGCTTCGGGTAACTGATGCCGAAGATAGCCTCTGGATGGTCAGGGTACCTCTAACTGTACGGGCTCCCAGGCTTGAAGTATTTGGTTTCCGCATAGATGATTCCCCTCCGCTGGGGGACGGGGACGGTTACCCCGAGGGGGGAGAAACCCTGGAGTTAACCTTGGATATACAAAATCAGGGGGGTGAAACCGCCCGGAATATGCAAAGCATCCTAAAAACCATGGACCCCGAGTATATAGTCATCACCGCTAATAACTCGGATTACGGGGATATCTTACCCGCCAATATAAACACCTCACTAAGTAATTACCAGATTTCTATTTTAGAGCATTGTCCCCGCACATATATGGCCCGGTTCATTATCCACCTATTTGACCCCGATAGCATATTCTGCTTCAGCGACACTTTTACCATCGAGATCAAACAGGGCGGATTTGACGATGACATGGAAGGGAGCATAGTGGGGTGGGAAGCGGTTAATTGGCATCTGACCGAATTTCGACACGCCTCCCCCACACACTCCTGGTATTGCGGTGAAGAGATGCTCTATCAGTATCCGGAAACCTTGAATGCCTACCTTTATTCCCCGCTGGTTACTACTCCGGACAGCGCTGTTTTCAGCTTCTGGCATTACCATGCCGTGGAACCGGTCCGGGATACCTGCCAGGTAAAACTGCGCCTTGCCGGTGGCGGATGGCGAACATTCGGAACCTTCTCCGGATTCAGCCATGGCTGGGTCTATCAAAGCTATGACCTCAGTCTCTATCCACGGGAAACATCCACTCAGTTTATGTTTGTCTTCAAAAGCAGCATAACCGGGCAGAACGAAGGCTGGTACATCGATGATATATACATTGGCCCTCCCCGAATAGCGGAAGCAGGCGGAGCGTCAGTTAATCCCCTCGCAGGAAGTCCTGGCACTGAATTCGAGTTCAAAGTGAATTATCGAAGCAATGATGGCCTGGAACCGATCATCGCTTATGTGGTCATTGACGACATTAATTATTCAATGAACACTGACGACACTGATTTTAGGGGAGGGGCTGAATATTACTACCGGGTAACCCTGCCGGAAGGAACACATGACTATTACTTCTATTTCGAAGTAAGCGATAACATAGTCCGATTTCCCCGCCAGGGTGAGATCCCCGGGCCCTATGTAAGCCACCCGATAGAACGTTTTGCAGTCGGTGAATCGGAATCCGGCATAACATCCACAGGCGGTCGAAACGACTGGGAATGGGGAATACAAACCAGTGGACCGGAATCAGTACCGTTCGGAGAAAATTGCTGGGCAACTAATTTAGAGGGAAACTATCGCCCAAATTCACGGTCACGATTGGTTCTGCCAGACCTGAACCTCAGCGGATTGAATCACCCATTACTCCAGATCTGGCAGTGGTATTCAACCGAAACATCCGAAGGTGATACATTCCATGACGGAGGAAATATAAAAATCTCGGTTGATGGGGGGGACCCATTCGTCATATTCCCGGTGAGGGGGTACGACGGTCAGCAAACCAGTTTTAACCTCTTTATACCATGGCAACCCGGATTCGGCGGAGATAGCTACGGCGCTGAATGGCATCCCATTACCATAGACCTGAAAAGATTTATCGGTGAAACAGTTACTATTTACCTCGATTTCGGCGCATCCCCTGAAAATGAAGGACCCGGCTGGTATATTAACGATATTGCCCTGTTCGATCCTCCCGCCTCGTTTATAGAGCCCCTGACCGGAAGCAATCAAATATTGCCCGGTAGATTTCTGATGGCCGATAACTTCCCTAATCCCTTTAATTCCAGTACAACCATAAGGTTGGTTATTCCAGGCCAAAAAGATCAAAAACAATTGACAAATATGTCAATCTATGATATTAATGGAAAAAAGACCAATACCCTGTTGGATGAACCGCGATTGCCCGGAATCTATTATATGAAATGGGACGGCAAAAGCGACAGGGGTCGAATTCTGGAAAGCGGTATCTACTTTCTGAAGATTCGATACGGTTGTTCTGAAAGCTATAGCAAGATAATTATATTAAAATAACAATTGTGTTAATTAAACTTGGGAGGAATCATAATGTGTAAGATACGTCATTTGGTTATACTGGGTTTGGCCCTTGTACTTGGCATTTTATCATCTTTATCTGCGGACCGTTATTCGGACTGGAAGGAGAGCCTTGCTCCGGATCGTGAGACCAAGGATATGTTGGTGGTTCACAATGATTATATTGCGGTCCAACTGGATGATGAGGATGGTCAATTCAACATTGGCACCTGGCCGGATGACATTACTCTAACCTATGCCTATCCTTCATCTCCCTGGTCTTCCTGGGTAGTCATCAAGGTCGATGATACGCCTTACACGATGGATCCAAGCGGGGGGCACGGCGCCTGGACAGACCCCCCGGACAGCATGCCGGTAACCGACGATTTCGATATAGTACCTCACAGCGGCGACTCCACTTATATTGAAGGGGGTTGGGAAATCGGGGAGGTTGAGGTTATCCAAAAGCTGATGCCCGTTTATATTTATAATTCCAGCGATACTACCGGTACGATATTCATCCATTATACGATAACCAATAATGATGATGTGGCTCACACCGTTGGGGTTTGTCTTCAGATGGACACCATGATCGACTGGAATGATGCGGCGCCTTTATCTACTGCTTACGGGTATTCTGCTGTGGAGCAGGATTATTATGGACCCGACGGGATGCCTGCATACTGGACTGCCTGCACCGATCCCCCTCCGCCAGCACCCAGCGTGGTTTGCGCCCAGGGTTACCTGATCGGTTATGATGCGGTGCCTCCGGACCGGTTCGCCGTTGGAGCCTGGGGATCGTTCTATAATGTTACCTGGGACTATACGGTTTCCGGTACACCCTATGGCGACAGCTCTGTACTCCTTTGGTGGTATGAAATACTGCTCGCACCGGGTGAAAGCTGGGAAGTGGCTACGTATTATGGATTAGGCCTTCCCGAAGAAGTCCAACCCGAGGTCACCATCATCGAACCCGATTCATTCAGTTATTCCACCTGCCCGGCCCAGCAAGCTATAATACGGATCTATGACGATAGCGGTGTCCGGGAAGAGACCATCATGCTCAATGTGAATGGATTGACATATACGGTTAGCGACCCACAACTGGAATGGATACCGCCTTATCTATACTTCACTCCAGGCATTGACTTCGGTAACGGCGATACCGTGGAGGTTATTCTGGTGCATGCCGAAGATTTCTTCGGCAATGATATCGCTTCGGTTGACTGGCAATTCTATATCGATCTGGAAGGTCCCTATATCTTCGACAATACACCCCCGGAGGGCGCTTTGCTTTGGGATACGCTTACTCCGGTTAGCTTCAGGATAACCGATGATCTCACCGGTTTGAACGAGATGAGTGTCTTGATTGATATTAAAGGATTGCTTACCGCCGATTATACAGGGACTTTCAATATATTCTCGCCGGCGGTGAACTGGGATGGTGAATTGCTGACCTTCTATCCGGAATCGATGGGAGTGGCGTTTACACTGGATGACACCGTTACGGTCAAGGTAGTCCGGGCTGAAGATACCCCGGATTATTGCGAACCGAACAGCATAGCCGAACCATCCTCATTCTATTTTGTGATGGGGGATGACGACACCCTGCCCCCGGTCTTTTCCAATTATTTCGTTACTCACTGGCCCGATGAAGACCCATTTTACATCGAATGTGACATTACCGATCCCTCGGGGGTTTATGATGACCTGACCGATATTTCAGGACAGGGGGTTTACCTTATCTGGGATAACGATGGCGATGTAAGCGTGAGTGACTATGAGGGTATAGTCCAGCTGGAAAATACCGTTGGCGATCGATTCCGAACGGTTACTACCATCGGTGTCCAGCCTGAAGGTACAGAATTCGTCTATATTGTCCGGGCTTATGATAACGACTTCGAATACTCTAATCAGTCCGACCGGACAGAAGGGTTTTCACCTATGCAATCGGTAGTTAAGGTTACGCTTGCGGTACCTTACCAGGATGTTTACAGCAGTTGCCCGGATCAAAATATCTCCATTTTTATAGATAACCTCAACGGGGTGATCGGGGATAGCCTGACCCTGACCGTACAGGGTGTAACCTATAATGTGGCTTCATCCGGGGAGTTGGATTACAGCGATTCCTACTTGAATTTTAATCCCTCAAGTACCTTGAGCGAAGGTCTGGTAGAATTTGAGTTAACAAAGATCTATGATTTGATTTATACTGCTGCCCCGGCATCCCAGTTCTGGAGTTTTTATATTGACCTAACCCCTCCGGTGATCTGGGAACAAGTTCCGGAACCAGAATCAGAAATCGGGCTTTCCGACTTCGAAATCCGCTTTCGCCTGGCTGATTCCCTCAGCGGACTGGACCTCTCATCGGTTCAGATAATCATTGGCGACCGGTTTTTGCGTTTGGATTCCACCGGGGTGAATTGGAATGGTGAGTTGGTAACTATAAGTACGGCAGATGCTAATCTGCAGTTCGCCGATGGCGTGGGCATCACCGTGCAGGTTATTGCTGAAGATATGTGCGATGCCTCATTCTGCCCACGAAACGTGCTGGATACATCGTGGCAGTTCTATACCGGCTCTAATGTATGCAGCCGGAGCCCAAATCCCATTACTCCCAATAACGATCTTAAAAATGATTACGTTACATTTACATTCCCAAATATGGTATTCAAAGCCCCTGATTCCGAAATATTACTGTTCAGCCTGGATGGAAATCTGGTCAGGGAATTGAAGGAAGCTGACCGGGTCTCCGATAAATGGGTCTGGGATGGTAACGATAACGGGGGTCAGCCCGTCAAGCAGGGTGTATATATTTACATTATTAAATCCGACGATAATGTGATCTGCAATGGCACGGTAACAGTAGTCAGATAGGACTGTATAATGGCTTTATTTTTCTTGACGATTATTCAAAGGCTAATATATTAAAAGTCTATCGATATTATTTAATAGGGAGAAAAAAACAATTAATTTAAGCGGAAAATAAGTATATATAAATTTTGATATTCTATCCCTAAGGAGGAAGGATGCAGAATCGTAATAAGGTTGTTTTATGTACGGTATTATTAATATCATTATTGTTTTCCTTTTTACAGGCTCAAGATCGTGATTTGATTAATATTCCAGCGCGGCCTATCGGTATGGGCGGCACATTTGTGGCCATTGCGGACGACGGAAATGCCCCGCTCTGGAATCCCGCCGGGATGGAACAACTGGACTGGAGAAGCCTTTCGGGGACGTATTCCCGCTTGCATTGGGGGGTCGAAAACGACATGCTGAACGAGGGTTATTTGGGCTATGTTCACCATCTGGGCCGCCGAGGGCGATTGGGTTCAGTAGGGATATTCTGGGCGCAATTCTTCTCGGACGTCTATTCCAATGGAACTATGGGTCTCTCCTATGCAAAAAAAATATGGGGGAAAACCGGTGGTAAAATGGTTTCACTGGGCTTCAACGGAAGGGCGATACGGTCTGCATTGAATGAATCAAATTTCGAGGATGTGGATCCCGGTGATCCGCTCCTGGAGAATTTAAGCAAAATAGCGCCTTCTTTTGATGTGGGGCTCTTTATAAGACCCTCACGTTTTTTTGATATAGGGCTGGTAGCCAGAAATCTGAACGAACCGAACATCGCCCTTTCCGGAGAAAGCGTTGATGAGGGGAAAGTGCCAATGAATATACGGGGAGGGGTAAGCCTTCACCTGGGCTCCCTGACCCCTAATCTGGAAGTCAGCTATACCAATAATAAGGTTGATGACAAGCAGCAGATCTCCACTCATATTGGCCTGGAGCAAAGCTTTTTTAAATCATTCATGCTGAGGGGCGGTTTTGTTCAGGGGATCAACGAGCGGCAGGACATTACCGTTGGTTTGGGTTACATGAAGCATGGGGATAAGATCAAGTGGGGTTTTGATTACGGGATGGTTTATCCAATAAACGATATTGGCAAGATCGCTACTACCCATAAATTTGGTTTTAGCCTGTTTTTTGCTCCTCCTCCTATTCTGCTGGATGATCTGGAATTGGTCAAGGGCAAGGTGGACGTTTATCCGGTAAACCTTTATGAGGGTAATTCCGTTGAGCTTAAAACTATGGTCAAGAACATGGGCGAGAAATCCGTCAGTGGCGTTAAGGTGACTGCTTATTATCAGGACAGCACCGGCACCTGGCAATTGTGCGGACCAATTCAAAGGGTCAGTTTAAAAATTGGTGAGGAGAAGGAGGTTACACTTAACTGGACGCCTCCCCACCGGGGCACATGGGTAGTTTATATGGCCATTGATGACGATGGAACCAGTTTGCCCGATATTCACGGTTCTATCCGGGAAGTTGATGAGGACAACAATATGGGTATGGGTCAGCTTCAGACCTTTGCCATGCCCATTGGACAGATACAACCCAAGGACAGGGTCCTTTCAGTATCAGAGTTAAAACTCATCCAGGAAGAGGAGCCGATTATTCCGGTGGTCTTCTTCAAACAGAACTCTTCGGAGATCGATGAGCGTTTTGACCGCGCATTGAGGACTATTGCCCAGAGGATGCAGAGTAATCCTAATGCAAAGCTCTTTATCCGTGGTTATTATTCCGAGGGATCAGATAATATGGAAGATAATGATGCTCTGGCTCTTGAAAGGGCGGAGAAGGTCCGGAATACCCTGATACAGTATGGAGTGGATCCTAAATACGTTGATATTGAGCGCTTTGGCTACGATTACGGGGAGTCCCGAAGCGGCCAGCCGGAGAGTCAGCTTAATACCAAGGACCGCCGCCTTCAGATGGAGGAGAACCGCCGGGCAGAACTCTTTATCAGCGTTGTCGGAAGTGGTGAATTTTTGACCGAAGTACTTATCGAAAATGAGATCGGTTCCCAGGAAGAATCCAGCTTGTTAAGCAGCCTATCGAGGATCGAGAGTGTGCTGGAGAATAATAACGAGCTTATCATCATCTGTGAGGGTTTCTATGCAAACGAGGATGGTTCGGACCGGGATGCCGCTTATGACCGTGTCTCAAATGTAGCTAAATGGATAAAAAGCCGTTTGAAACCGGCCTTTGCTGACCGGGTATATTTTACCGTTTCCTTTGAATCCTGGGCAGTTCCTCAATTGGTAAGGATCTATCCCAACGCCGAAGGGATCATTTTCCGGCCCAGGGAGGGGGATCTGGTTCTGGAAGATTATGTGCTCGATGAAGAAAGCGATCAAAATCTGGTTCAGATATCCGCTTTTGTGGATGCGGGTGTGGACAGCTTTGCGGTCAGTATCATAGATGAAGCTGGGCAATTGGTCAGGGTACTGGCTGCCGGCAAGGGGAATATCCCCGAAGGCCTGGGCTGGGACTGGCGGGATGAAAGCGGCCAACTGCTCGATTTCGAAGAAAAATACTTCTGCAAACTGGATATCACCGACAAGCTCGGTGAACGGTTTGTAACGACTTCTGATACCATGAAGATCGAAGTAACCAAGAAGGCTACACGCGTGGAACGGCTGATCATCGTCGAATTTATCTTCAATGAGCAGAAACCTCAATCAAAGTTCCTGGAAAGCAGGGTGGAATATGTAGCAAAGCACCTCATCATGAGGGCTGAAAAAATGCCCCAAACCCTGTATGCACTGGTCTCAGGCCATACCGACAGTATCGGCGCGGAATACGCTAACCGAAGATTGTCCCAGGAAAGAGCCGAAAGGGAATTGTTCAATCTCCGAAGATATTTGATCTACTTACTGGATCTGAATACACAGCAGGATCTTGACCGCTGGCTGGATCAGCATAATGTTAAACTAAGCGCCAAAGGCTTCTGGGAAACCCGGCCTTATGTGATATCCATCTATTCCGATGGCAAAATTGATAAAGTGCAGATCGGTGATAACTCTACACCGGTAGGACGTACGGTTAACCGTAGAGTGCTTTTGGAATTAACCACGGAAGTCAAAAAAGAGTTCGTAGAGTAATCTGATAATTTGATTATCAGATCGCCCTGCTTGAGCCGTCTGGAATATACAGCAAAACATCACGGTTAATGCCTGGTATGCTGATGCAATATTATAAGATATATTCCCATCGAAGAGCTGAATAATTTCCAAAAAACTGGTTCACGCTCAGGGTCCTTCAAATATTAGGTCAAGGTGTGAAGCCTGAAGCACATTACTTTAAATAAAATATTGGAATTACTACTTTTAAATGTCGATGCCAAAGTCAGCAGGTTTGACCAAATCATGACTGCATTTTTACGTCAGATAAATGACTGATTATCAACCTAATTGGTTTTTTTGAAGGGAGTTAAAAGGAATTATGGAAAAAACAATTTCAAGAAGGATCACGGAATTTGCAGTAAACCTTAAATATGAAGACTTGCCCGATGATGTTGTTGATGAGGTTAAAAGGTTTTTATATGATTCTATTGGTTGTGCTTATGGCGGTTATCACACTAAAGATGTGAATATTCTTTATAATATATATAAGAAAGTTAAAGGGGCGCCTGAAGCTACCATTATCGGTTATGGCGACAGGTTGCCAGCCGTGAACGTTAGCCTTGTTAATTCACTGATGATAAGATCCCTGGATTTCAATGATATTTACTGGAAAGAAGACCCGTCTCACCCCTCCGATTTAATTCCTGCGGCATTAGCAGTCGGAGAACTGGCACATGCCAGTATGAAAGATGTTATTACAGCAATTGTTTTAGCCTATGAATTTGAGATGAGGTTGTGTAAATTTGCGGTTCCCGGTGTTCGCGAAAGAAAATGGCATCACGCTACATTAACCCAATTTGTATCCCCCCTCGTTGCTGGTAAATTACTGGGGCTTTCCGAAGATGAAATGGTAAATGCCATTGGGATTAGCGCCTCTCATAATTATACAATTGGCTGCCCCACAGCAGGTAAATTAACGATGATGAAGAATACTGTTGATCCAATGGCCGTTCAATCCGGAGTATTGGCTGCTTTAATGGCCCAAAAAGGATATACCGGAACCGAAGCGGTTTTTGAAGGAAAAGAAGGATTGATGGACGTATTCGGACCCGAATGGGATATAAATGAACTGACCGGTGGATTGGGTGAAAATTTTCAAATATTGGAATGCGGAATGAAAGCCTTCCCCTCAGAAGCCTTAACGCATACACATATCACGGCAACTTTAAAGGCTGTAATCGAAAATGATATTAAACCCGAAGATGTTGAAGAAGTGAAAATTACCGCTATCGCAAAAGCTGTTGATATCTTGTTTGATAAAAATAAATATGAAATAAATTCCCGCGAAACTGCAGACCACAGCCTTCCTTATTGCGTCGCAAGGGCAATTATTGACAGAAAAATAACCACCCAGAGTTTTGATAAGGAAAAATTGTTCGATCCTTTATTAAAAGACATTATATTTAGGATAAAGGGGGAACCAAGTGTTGAATTTGAGAAAATGTTCCCCGAAAAACAACCTTCGCAAGTTATTATCCGCACAAAAAACAATAAAGAATATAAAGTATATTTGGAATTTCCGAAAGGTGACTCCAGAGAACCTATGACGATTGAAGACCTTGATAATAAATTTAAGGCATTGTCGGAAAAACTGCTGGGAAGCGATAAACAGAATCAGGTCAAAAATATGATATTTAGTTGTGAAAACATATCCGCACAAGAGTTTATGGCACAATTAATAGTATAGTATTTAAGTAAATATAATAACATTAATTAACTATAGTAAAACGCTTAGACCTGAATTCTGCTTTGTCTTTTCACTATTAAAATTTTCATTGTTTTTTTATAAATGCTTGCTTTTTTATCTACAAGTTCGTATCTTACTCTCGCTATTGTATTTTTATAGTTAACGCTGAAGACAGGTTAGAGCCCACCGGATCTGCACGTTGAAATTATTACAGGTAAAATCTCTGATTGCTAAGTAATTCAATATAGGAGATAAAAAAAATAACAACAAGATGCCCATTTAGAAATGATAAAGTATATTTTTAATAATACCCCGATATTCAAGAATAAAGAATGCATTATCCTAAGGGATTATTTGGCTCTCGAACGAACTCAGTTAGCCAATGAGCGAACTCTTTTGTCATATATCAGGGCTTCGCTATATCTGGTTTTGGGTGGGATCGCTTTTATGCAATTAAAGGGTTTTGCCAACATTAGATGGTTAGGATACCTTTCACTTCTTACCAGTGTTGTATTGATGGCAGTTGGGATAATTAGATTTACCACTTTAAATAGGCGATTAAATAAGATCTATACAGAAGACAGCATTGATAAAGACCATAAGGAATGACCTTTTCAAAACCCTAATTTGGCGAGCTTTACAAATACACCGTTTTATCCAATATACATAAGAAAGCTATCGTTACTTGACGAAAGTTGATTTCTGGTCGGGACTATCCCGTTTAATGCAGTTGAAATTCACTACAATGCCTGAAATATCGAAGAACAGAATATTAGAATATAAACTTCGGAATTAAATTTGCATTTATTTGTACAATTCGTGGATACTCATAAATACATGTTCATCAAATATATAACTTATATTCAACATTATCAACTGCATTTTACGGGATTATCTGAGGTAAAGGACTTTTTGGACCGTAGTTGCGGTAGGGCTTTTTAAACTGATAAAATAGAGCCCCGTAGAGAGGGATTCCGGTGTCCATAATATCGTTTCAACTTGCTTTTTCAGAAAACCCTCTTTGATCAAGGTTTTTTGACGGCCGCTGATATCCAGGCAGGTAATTTGATAACATATACCGGGTTCACCGTTGATGGTTATTGTAAGGTAGCTATTAAAAGGATTGGGGTAACTGTTCATCTCAATATGTGAGGGCAAGAACAGCTTATTTTCCTCATTGTTGACCTCCGGAGTGGTATAACCAATGATCTTCAGGTCATCGATATACCAGCCTGGTTTTGATACATAAGGGTCTGTTCCCAGGATGAATCTTACCAGAAGGCTATCTCCGATGTAGGGGGTGAGATCGAAGGACTCCCGGATCCATTCACCGGAAATACTTCCAAATCCGGAATCATCAGCCAGGTATGAATTGTGTTCGAATATAAGTCCATCGTAACCATTTTCAGGATGAAGCAGTTCGAAGGCCGGGCTTCCAGCCGTTCTGAACTGAAGATTTCCCCCATCGTAGAATATGGTACCACTGGCTTCGAAATAATACCAATGCCAAAAGCTCAGATTTACATAGGAATAATCAGCGGGGATATGGAGCCATTCGGTTTGGAGAATGGAATGTGAGGAATTGGAATAGTTGTCACTGAGTTTGGTTCCCCAGCATTTATCAGGTGAATAAGCATTCTCCGGTCCCCGGTATGGAATTCCCCATTCCCAGTCGGGCCCTTCGATACTGGTCAAGCCGGAATCTGAGACGTTAAAATCATTAAAGAACAGTATTATCGGCGTGCCTGCATTAAAAACAATAATCTCCTTTTTGTAGTAACCGCTGGTATCGTGTAAAGTAAGGTAAAGGTTAATTTCCGATCCGCTGGCTACCTCCTCGCTGATCTCGAAGACAATGCTGGCGCTGTAATCAGTGAAATTGGAGTGTTTAGGAATAGACCCGATCCACGATGAATCGCTTAATATGCTAATTCCAAAGGATGCTGAATCGAGTGTGATGTAAAATCCGTGACCGGGTTGGAAACCTGCATTCCGTGCAGTAATGGAGAGGATGATCTGCTCGGCCTGGTCGGGGAATCCGTTATTATTCCCGGAGTAATCGATGAATTGATGTCCTATCATTTTAAAGAAGATCCCGGCGAATTCAGCCATTTTAATATTCCCCCACAGGGTTGCTTCACAGAGCTCCACTATCCTGTCTTCGGGTGGCCAGAATCCGTCGTCTTCGCCGCCTACCTCGATGATATAGGCAAATGTCTTATGATGGCCGGAGGTGTCGCCGTACATCCAGTCAATGGTCGTTCCGTTGGCGGGATAGAGATCTGTTGCAGGTGCGGGGATGTAGGAGTTGAACCGGGTAAATTCGATTCCATATTCCATGAACAGCTCATAATCGTCTGCCAGCAGATAGTCATACCCCCAGGGGAAGAGATACAGGCCCTGATAGCTATGGTAATGGAAGCTTAGGATGAATTGATGGTCATTCACGAAGTCCCGGTAATATTGTGTTTCGGGTTCGGAGAAGGGGCTGGGTCCACGGTAAGTTTGATCGCTTGTACTGGGGCTGGACCCGATATCATCGTAACCCCACATATACCCAAAGTTACGGTTCAGATCCACTCCGAATGTACCGTCACCGTTATTGCGCCGGTTCTTGCGCCATATCCCGCCGCCGGCAGGCCAGTGGTTCTCATTATATAAAAAACCATCAGGATTAAAGACAGGTATGAACCATAATTCCCGGTTATTGACTAAATAAGTGATCAGATCGTCCGAGCCGTAATACTGGCAGAGATAACGCATGAAATATATCAGTTGTTCGTGGGAGATGGCTTCCCGGGCATGGATCAAGGCATCATATAGCACCTCGGGTTCATCTTCGTCCAGAGATGGATTATCGGATATTTTCTGGGCCCAGATAATATTCCCCTCCCAGGTGATCCCGATGCTCTCGCGTTCGGCGACTATATGGGGATAGAGCAGGTGCAGGGAATCCATAAACTCCATGGTTTCGGAGAAGGTATGATAACCCCCAATATCCCGGGGTGCATTTAGCCTGCTTTGATAGAAGCCCACCAAATCCTCCTGAATAATAGTATAAAACACTCCCTGAGCCTGTAACATTGACAACTGGTCATTTGTGCACAAGGCATGGAAATATGCTCCGGGCCTGCGCAAGGTGATATCCCATCCTTCGGCTGTCAAGCTCTGCTGCAGCTGCTCCTGCCAGGGTACCCTGATCAATTGGTATTGCCCGGCAATACTATAGCCGCTGAGGAATGCAATCAGGAAACAGCTTAATAATACCAAGTAAATGCGCATGATATACTAACCTTTCTTGCTATGGTTTAGTGCGATTTTCAGAATTTCATCGATCTTCTGAACGAATATGAACTTTACCGTACTCAGTATCTCCTCGGGAATCTCTTCGAGGTCCTTTTCATTTTCACGGGGGATGATGACGGTGTGGATTCCGGCGCGATGGGCAGCAAGCGCCTTAGCCTTTAGTCCCCCGATTGGCATTACCTCTCCCCGCAGCGTAATCTCACCGGTCATTGCCAGGCCCTTCTTCAGGGGTTTGTTTGTAAGCAGTGATACCAAAGCGGTAGCGATAGTGATCCCGGCAGATGGTCCGTCCTTGGGGATGGCACCGGCTGGTACGTGTATATGTATATCGGTCTTGTTAAAATCATCTTCAATATGGAAATCACTGGCCTTGGAACGGATATATGATAACGCTGTTTCAGCGGATTCCTTCATTACCTCGCCCAGGTGCCCTGTGAGTACCAATTGCTTGGTGCCAGGCATTTTGGTGGCTTCAATGAAAAGAACATCCCCTCCGGTTTCGGTCCATGCCAGCCCTAATGCAACCCCAGGTTGTAATTCCTCGGTAGCATTTTCCCGGAATATCCGGGGTGGACCGAGGTAGGCGGAAAGGTCCTTCGGAGTTATAGTGTATTCTCCGCTAAGTTGATCGCTTTCGGCAATCTTACGGGCGATCTTACGGCAGCAGGTGGCCAGTTGCCGTTCAAGTGTCCGGACTCCTGATTCCCGGGTATAGGAATTAATTATGGTCTTGATGGCTTCATCGGTAAAGGTACAATTGAAAGGTTCTAATCCATGGGCTTCAAGCACACGGGGAATCAGAAAATTTGACGCTATCTGGAGTTTCTCCAGATCGGTATAACCGGGTAGTTGAATGACCTCCATTCGGTCCAGAAGTACCCTGGGAATGGGATCGACATAGTTGGCAGTAGCGATGAACATTACCCTGGAGAGGTCAAAATTCACATCCAAATAGTGATCGGCAAAGGTATGATTTTGTTCGGGGTCCAACACTTCCAGCAGTGCGGAGGCGGGATCGCCACGGAAATCCTGGCCTATCTTGTCGATCTCATCAAGCATGAATACAGGATTTCGGGAATTTACCTTTTTCAGACCCTGGATGATCCGACCGGGCAGTGCACCAACGTAAGTCCTCCGATGCCCCCTGATCTCGGCCTCGTCCTTCATACCGCCAAGAGAGATACGGTGAAATTTGCGGTCCATCGTCCGGGCAATGGACTTTCCCAGCGAAGTCTTGCCAACGCCCGGGGGACCGACAAAGCATAAAATGGGTCCCTTGGTATCCTTTTTTAACTTCTGAACCGCAAGGTATTCGATGATCCGCTCCTTGATCTTCTCCAAATCATAATGATCTTCATCCAATATGAGCTGAGCCCTTTTAAGGTCCAGATTATCCTCGGTAGAAATACTCCAGGGCAGAGATGTTAACCAGTCCAAATAGGTTCGGGATACAGTGTATTCAGCAGCCGCCGGATTCATCTTGGAGAGACGGTCAACTTCCTTCTCAGCGGCCTCACGGGCTTCATCACTCATACCCGCATTCTCTATCTTTTCCCGGATTAAACTTGCCTCCTTGCTCTGCTCATCCTGATCACCCAGCTCCTCCTGGATTACCTTCATCTGCTCGCGAAGAAGATACTCACGCTGCGTTTTCTGCAAACGGGATACAGCCCTCTTTTGAATCTTGTCGGTAAGCTCCAATATGTTTAATTCCTTGTTCAGAAGCATATTGAGTTGTTCCAATCGGCGGTTAACATCAAGCTCCTTTAATAAATAGTATTTTTCATGGATCGGAAGGTTAAGATTGAACCCGATTATGTCCGCTAACTGACCAGGTTCATTGGTGTTAAGAGCAGCAATCTGAATATCTTCAGGTAAATAAGAGGCCATTGCGGAAACCTTTTTGAACTGCTCCATCAAAGTCCTTACCAAAGCTTCCTGCTTCTGGTTCTTTTCCGAGACCTCCTGCAGTATCTCAACCCTCGCTATTAAATGCCCCTCGTTCTGAACCTGCTCGATTATTCGTATTCGTTCTTTGCCCTGGCAGATAAGGCGAACTGAATTATCAGGAAAACGCAGGAGTTTAAGTATCCCTCCGATTGTC
The DNA here is from genome assembly GCA_016930435.1 of bacterium. Classification (GTDB taxonomy): domain Bacteria; phylum UBP14; class UBA6098; order JAFGQG01; family JAFGQG01; genus JAFGGQ01. The sequence continues at coordinate 10,852 of JAFGGQ010000072.1, read as the reverse complement.
CCGACAGGATAGAGGTTATCGAAGGTTTCCTCCTTGCCTAAATCCTTGATGGTAAATAATCCCAGTGTCTTGTCCCTGGCTAATGCCTCATCGATCATTTTAATGCTGTTTTCATTATAAGCAGTTATAGGTAACAGTACCCCTGGAAATGGAACTACCCGTTTAAGGGGTAAAATGGGAACCGTAATCGTATCAATTTCATTTTTATTAAACATCATTGTCTCCGTTATTTAATCAATATCAATGGTTAGTGCTTCTGACTTGGATTCAGTGATACTAATGGTGATCAATAAGAATCCGTTCTTATAGGTGGCTTTGATTTCGTTTTCACAAAACCTGTCGGGCAAAAGGATATTCCTTTCAAAGGGTCCGAAGTTCAATTCCATATTATGGTAAGTTGGGCATGCAGGTGGAATATGTTCTTCCCTGATACCCTGAATAGTAAGGTATTTACCATTCGCCTGAATGCTAAGGTCTTCATCCTTAAGCCCGGCAATTTCCATCTTAATGACCATCACCTTCTCCATTTCATAGACATCGATAGGAGGGTGCCAGATATTTAAGCGGGATAATAGGGATGAATACCTTGCCTGTGAGAACTGTGAGTATAGCCTATATAGCTCGCTCTCTATTGAGTTGAAATCATTAAAGAATACTTTAGTTTTCATCGGTAACTCCTGATGATAAAGCTTTAATCAGTTCGATATAAAAGTTGTTATAATCGATTGGATTTTCCAGGCGGGATTGGGCAGATGCTGAGGAGTTGCTACCCGGTTGACAATTTACCCCGGTAGCAACAATTGAGAATTCGGCATGTGCTGCGGCAATAGCCTCCGGGACGAGAGAAAAGCACCAGCCTTCTGCCCGGATATTTTTTAAGAAAAGCTGCTGTGCGGGGGTGACTAAATGTGGCCCAACAACCGGACTGATAACTACTTCCCGAATGCTAACATTATTTTCATGGGCAATGGAAAGGGCAATTGCGCAAAGCGATTCAGAATATATGCCGGCCATGTTTGGGAAACGCGACCCGATTGAATTCTCATTGGGCCCGATCAATGGATTATCCCCTAACAGATTTATATGGTCTTTGACCAGCAAAATTTCACCGGGCCGCGAATGTGGGGAAATTAAACCGCATTCCTCTGAGATGATCAAGCGCTTGAGCCCCATAAATTTTAGTAAGCGTATAGGGAGAGCCAAATCCTCCATGGAGTAACCCTGATAATAGAAAAAAGACCGGGGATGATGAACGATAATATTATCATCTATAGAATAAAAATCAAACCCTCCTTTAATCGGATAGTCAGCTTTAAGTGATATTCCGGGGATTTCATCGAAAAGGACTGAGTGGACTTTCTCCAGTTTTGTTAATGGTAAATGGGTTTCCCAGCCGCCTACTGAGCCCAAAGATAAACTATTCCGGTCAAAAGGTATTTGAGCTAACAGGTGCTCGGAACATTTTTTGATTGCTGAATATCTCATCCTTTAAGCCTGTCCTAAAAGATAAGACGATTCCGAAGATGCTTGGAATTTTTCAATACGGTGAATATAGGCAAAGGATTCTCCACGATCTCCTCTTCTTTCATTCCGGAAAGAAGTTCCTTTACCTTCCGTGAATGGTGTTCCTGCTCGAATCGCTCTATCAGCTTTCTCTGTTCCTCAAAAAGGTACAACAGCTTTTGCTTGAAATTATCCTTAAAGGTTTGTAATCCGTAAAGCTCCTCTTTTTTGTAATTGAGCTTATGATCCAGTTCACTCTCCGTATTTTCGATCATTTGCTGCGCCTTTCGGATCATAGATTCAGCCTGCTGAGTAGCCGCTTCCTTTATCCGCTCACCCTCTTTATTAGCAAGTTCGATTGCCTCCTGAATGCCCGAAGCCTGGTTCTCAAGATTGGTGATCCGGGATTGAAGTTCCTTGATTTTGGAATTCAGCTTCTCATTTTCGATAAGTAACTCATTCACCGTTTCTTCAACGCTTTCCTTGAACAGATCAACCTCGTTCTTATTATAACCGAACATACTGTTCTTAAAAATTTGTTTTCTTATTTCCAGAGGAGAGAGGGTCACCGAGACCTCCTTTGTTCTATTTGTTTTCCGATTTTAATATAAATTAAACTCTCTTTTTGAATATAGTTTATTATTATCTTTTGTCAAGTTTCAAGAAACAAGAACGGATACCATTAAATCCCCAATCTAAAAGCATTGGCGATAACTGGAGATACGTGAGCGACGATTCTAAACCAGCTTAAGAGGCAGTTGGTCAGGAGTAGGTTTACGGGCTATAAAGAAAGCCCTTGGCGCTTTGAAAGCGGGGTTGAAAGTAAAACACTCAAAATCCTGTATATCCTGGAATTTAGATGTGCTTAATATTCTTTTTAAACGGTTAATGTAGAATCCCTTTTCTTGATGGACTTCCTGAACCAGGCGGTAAAGGTCATCATCCTGGTGGACCAGAAAGTTAATCTCCAAATCAGCTTGTTTCAATTCTTCATCCCAGAAGCCATCAGCGATAACAAAACCACTGCTGATCGCTTTGCAGAATGATGTTTTCCCGACGATATAATCTAATCCGGTGATAGTGTTGATGTCGAAGAGCAAGTATCCACCCCATATAAGGGCTTTCCAGATATTCCTGAAGGTCTTCTTCAATTGCTTTTCATCCCGAATATAATTTAGACTATTGTATAAGCAGAGTACTACATCAAATCTATCCCTTGATTCAAGGTCCAGCATGCTCCGGTTGATAAACTCGATATTCTGTTCCAGCTTTTGTTCGATGGCATTATCCCTGGCGACCTCAAGGGCGCAGGGTGAGATATCAATAGCTGTAACCTTATACCCTTTCCGGGCAAATTCCAGGGCGAATTTACCTGTCCCGCAGGCCAGGTCAAGAATATGGGAGCCCTTGATTTCAAATTTATCGAAAACTTTCTGCAGATAATGGATCATATCACTGTAAAAAGTAAGATCCACTACCTCATCATATACCTTGGGAAGGTAACTGTAAGGAGGCTCGGTCATTTTAAAACTCTATTTTAAAAATAATGATTCGCTAACCCAGCTTCTGAAATTCGGCAATGCAATCAGCAACGTACTTTATTTGATCCTCGGTAAGCTCCGGAAACATTGGTAATGAAACCAGGTGGTCTGCCAGTTTTTCGGTCTCCGGAAAATCCCCCTCTCTATAATTCAGGTATTCCAAGCCCTTCTGTAGATGGCAGGGGATGGGATAATGCAGGCCGCTGGCGACCCCACGTTCGTTGAGGAAGGTGCGCAGCTCATCACGGTTTTCAGACTGTATAACATATAGATGATAAACATGCTTATTATACTCTGAACGGTGAGGAATAGTAATCTCCAGATTCCGTAGATAATGATCGTAAAGTTCTGCATTCCTGACTCTTTTACCATTCCATTGATCAATATATTTCAATTTTATATTTAGTATCGCTGCTTGCATTGCATCCAGCCGGTAGTTATAACCGATTACCGTATGTTTAAATTTCTCGACACTGCCGTGGTCCTTGAAGAGGGCGATTTTATCCCCGATATTAGGATCATTGGTAACTACCATACCCCCATCACCATAAGCACCAAGATTCTTGCCTGGGTAAAAACTGTAAGCGGATACGTTTCCGAAAGTGCCTACCTTTTTCCCCTTGTACTCAGCGCCGTGAGCCTGGCAGCAATCCTCGATCACTATCAGATTATGCTTTTTGGCTATTGCCATAATCGCATCCATATCAGCGGCTTGACCGTATAGATGAACCGGAATAATAGCCCTGGTTTTACCGGTGATAGCAGCCTCTATCTTTGAAACATCGATGTTGTAGGTACGGGGATCCATATCTACAAAAACAGGCTTTGCGCCCACGAAACAGATAGGCTCTACGGTAGCAATAAAGGTGTTCGCTACGGTAATAACCTCTGCACCTTCAGTTATCCCGGTTGCTAACAGGGAAAGATGCAGTGCTGATGTCCCGGAGCTGACCCCGTATGCATATTCAGTACCAATATAACCGGCAAATTCCCTCTCGAATTCTTTAAGAAATGGGCCTCCGACAAACGCGGTATTGGACATCACTTGCTCGAGCTTTTCCCATACTTCACTTTTTATACTCTGATATTGAGATTTCAAATCTACAAATGGAACTTGCATTTTTAACCCTTTACTTTCTGATTAGGAGTTCATTTTTGATAGGAAAGGTACATTTCCTCCTCTAAAAAGCAAGAAAAATGTATTTTTTTTTAGAATACGGCTAGGATAGAAATACTCTATCCCGGCATACCGGTCTGTTTAGTCTAAATGAATCTTTGCTAACAACAGAATTTCCATTCTGAGAGGTTGCTCATAGAAGCTGGAGGATGTAGGAGAGATAAATTCAAACCACAGGTTATCGGTACTCGATGGATCTGGCGGTGGCTGGAGGTTAAACCCCCGGGGCCCGTATATGTCCGAATCAGCCCAACCCATGGACACTTTTATCAGGTCATAGGCTGGATGATACCATGCTGGTGGAGTAGCATTATCGTCAAACCGTGCATGCAGGCTGAATTGGTCCCGTTCTCCGGTAGCATAACTGGGTGTTAGAGTTATGGTATCCCCGGTTAGGGTATCGATGGTGGTGATGTAGCACATTCCCAGATCAAATCCGATGGTTCCGCAGTTTTGGACGAGGATCACATCCAGTTCGGTCATTGCACGGGTATCCCCTCCCCTGATCGTATCCAGATCCCAGATATTCGTGCTCAAGCACACGGCCAGAATGGCCTCGATAAAATCATAGTTAGCTACATAAGTCGTGCAGCGATCGATGGGCCCAATGTCTCTGAGGGTATCGAAAGAACTGTAATCATCCCAGTATTCAAAGGTATAAAGGGTGTCAGTCCCGAAGGTATCGAAATCAGCCCTTGATACCCCGATAGAATAAGTGGAACCCTGGAAAGCCCAGAAGGAAACCGAATCCGTGTTCAAGTATGTGCTGTCTTCAATATAGACTTCCCCATAGTTCTCCCGGGGTGCCTTCAACACGGTGATATTATACAGGGTATAATAGTAAGCTATTAGGACCGTGTAGGAGCTTACCGGACCGAAGCTTATCGAGTTGTAGGTTTCACCGGTATTCCACCGGTCGAATTCATAGCGAACACAAGCATCCTGGTCAGGAGTGCTTACTTCTATATCATGGTATTGACCCTCCTGCCACCAGAATGATTGTTCAACCGATGCGGGTCCGGTGAAGGTCATTACTCCCCGGTCAATGTCCATCCAGCCCAGGGTATCGGCATCCGGGTCTTTCCTTATGGTTACCTTGAATTCACGGTTATAATAAGCAATAAATGTAGTATCATTATTTAATGGACCGACGGTTATAAATGTAGTAGGAGCGCCAGTATTCCAGTTGTTGAATACATAACGCATTGTGTCCGTGCTATCGGGTGAGGTTACGTCGATATCATGGAAACTGCCCATTACCGTCCACATCTCTCTTTCCGGTATATCCCAGATGGTATCCCCATCGATGCCGATACCTCCCCAATCCTGATAAGGGTCTTTAACAATAGTCAGTAAGACTCCAAGGTCATATTCGGCTTCAATGGTGTAGGAGGTATCAACAATTACATCGGTGCTGTCCGAAAGGGAATCTCCAATAGTGGCTTCTCCGCCGTGCCATGCTACAAATACCCAGGTAGTCCCGCTATGGAAGACAACATATTCAGAGCGGATAATAGCCAATGAACCCTCTTCGTACCAGCCTTCTCCGAATTGTGCGGGAGTGCCAGGGGTGCCGCTGTAGGTCAGGTCGATGAAATACTGGGTATTCCATTGCCAATCAATAGATGAATTCATTGTGATCACAAAATTAAAACTATTGGTGCTGCCCGTTGTGGGTACGGAGCCAGTTCCCAGCCAGCCAGTACAAATATAGCGGGTGCCTGGTATTCCGGGTACGATATTATCCACCCAGGCGCTGATTGCGGTGCCTGATGTGTGATATGTGGTTCCGACAGGGGGCACGGGATCTCCGTATATGGAGGTTACTTCGAGTGAAACGATGGAATCAACGGGAGCCCAGAGCCACAAAATACCGGATGGCTCGGTAATGGTGAAGCTGAAGAAGTTGCCGAACCCATCGCCCAGAGAACCCCATCCCTCATAACCGATGCAGTGCCAGCCGGTAACCGTATCGGGGACGAACCCGGCAACGAAAGTGCTGTCATCATACCAGTGAATGCCAATGGAGGGGGTAGGATCGCTGAGGTCGGACTGCACAACAAAAGGCCACTGTATTGCCCCGTCCCATTGCCAGACGATCACTGAATATTCATCAATAGTGAAGGTAATTGAATTAGAATCACCCGCCGCCGGTGGTGAACCCACTGCCGTCCATCCGGTGCATCGGTGCCATGCGCCACCCACGAACACGGATTCATCAACGGTGGCCGTAATTTCGGATCGATGCGTATAAAAGGTCATTCCCGCCGGATCGGGGGTGCCATAAAGGGAGAATACTACCAGAGTATCCAGGGCACCGTGCACCCATCGCCATTCAACAGAGGAAGGAAGATCGATGTTAAAACTGAAAGTTGTATCCCAACCGTCCCCGATAGAGCCAGTGCCATAATACCCCAGGCAATGGAAAGTATCGTCGCTGAAATTGATATATCCACTAACCAAGCTGCCTTCCGCAAACCAGTATGTTCCGGGAATGGGATTCGGGGTGTCATGGCCGCCGGGATTGGTCAGGATAAAGCGGTACTCTTTGGTAAAATGAGCAATAAAATTCGTATCCGATAATCCGATAGTAACATTATGAACGATCGCTTCTCCGTCGCTCCAGTGGGAGAATACGTATCGAATGGAATCACCCCTCCAAATCGTATCGTGAACGCCTATTTCATGGGTGGTCAGGCCGAACCAGTTGGCATCGTATGGAGTGTCGTACCAGACCGAATCAACCCACACGGAATCCTCTCCGAAATCGGTTTGAACGGTAACCCGGATTCCCGGAGACATATAGTGAATGGTATCTATGAATGCGTCGAAAACATCGAATGAAGCCGTATCCATTGCAAAGCGGATAGGGACACCGGTAGTGGAATCGGTGAAGGTAATAGTGGAGGAGCGGTCGGTCCATTCACTCCAGGAGTCGAACAGGCCGCTTTCGGTATGGGGCGCTCCGAACTGGGCATGGGCTTCGGTGCTTACCGTATGGCTTGCATCGGTACCGTCAAGTACAACTTCAGGGAGGTATTGATGGTAATATTCGGCGCTTCTCGGGGTAGCATCATTTATTGTCCAGGATGTATCGTCGCCCGGGTCAACCTGCCAGCGCTCGCTCCCGGTCGAAGCGGAAGAGGTAGCCTGAAGGGCAGCATCCGTGCCGGGAACGCACCAGACTACAGCAGGATGGCCCACCCATAAGGTATCGGTAACCGGAATAGCAGGGTCCTGCTCATAATAGGTGAGAATAATGAAATTTGTACCATCGAGATCCAACCCGCCTGGAGCTACGGTCACACTGAATTCAACCTTCCAGTCCACGGTGGTTGTATCTTCATCACCCCAGGGGGCTTCATTCCGAGCCTTATCCTGAGCACGCAGTCTGAAATAATAGGTGGATCCCGCCAGCGCCGGCCCAAAGATGCCGGTAGTATCCCCGGTGTCTGTGAGCCAATCTATCCATCCGCCGGCTGCCCCGACCTTGTATTGAATATCATAGTTCCAGACTCCCCAGCCCCAGCCATCTTCGATGGTAGTGTCTATTCCCGCCCACTCAATAACAAAGGTGGTGTCGGTATGATATCTCAGGAGAACCGTGAACCACGAATAAGGATAGCGAAAATCTACATCGATCTTTCGAAAACCCGCAAACATCCGGTAGCTTGTTGAAGCCGAAGGCTCATTTTCCAATGCGGTAGGTTGCCCTATGCACGAAGAAAGCCGGTAACTTGCAGAAGCAGCATCATCGCCCTCATTCCCCCCGCTCTCGATAACCTTCCACTCCAAATTAAAGTTGGCGCTTGAACCGTATTGCGCCCATAAAAGAGGCACACCGAATATTAATAAAATACTACTTAAAACTAAGAAAACCCTTAATAACTTGATCATATATCCCTCCTAAATTATTATAACTAAACTATTCTAAAAATAGGATATTGTCAACTCAAAATTTCAATTATAATTCAATTTGAAAATTATAATTCATAACGGAATTTCGTTCATTGATAATAGTCGAAATTTATCATAAAATAACAAAGGCTGACATTAGTCTGAGTCCGTTTTTTTTATTTTAAATATCACGGTCTGAAGTCTATCTTAAAATCACCGGTTGTTTCCAAGTCCATAATGCTTTCATTAGGAGCAGCCATATCCAGGATCTGGTGGACTCCGATGTCCTGGTCAAGGATCAGCTTCCCGCCTGATTTATTCATATAGAGAAAGTAAAATACCGTCTGTGCCGAACCGGAGATAGTCTGGTCTGAGATTCCGTCAAAAGTTACAATTCCGCCGGCGGGGGTGAACATGCCGTTATTAGTCCAGTCACCAGCAATCTCGATGGTTTGACCGTTTGCATTCAGTTCGGCGATAGTTACTATTAAGAGGTCGCCCGTAATTTTGATGCTGCGTTGCAGGGTTCGAATTCCGGGTGCAAAGATGGTAAGATTGAAAAAGCTGGTCAGGTTAGACCCGGTTACATCCCAATTCCCGAGCATGTAAACGGAACCGGTGGTGGAGTTAAATAGCCCGTTGTTGGTCCAGTCTCCCTCGACCGTTATGGAATGAGCGGGTGATGCATTCAGCATTCCGTTAATTCTAAGTGAGCCGCATGATACATCGTAGTTGTTGGTCTGGAGAGTAGCAGTCGCTTCAATATTGAGGGGATGGGGGGGAGTTCCCCCCAGGAGCTGATCATGGCCAAGGGTAGTGGTATTTGCGGTTATGGTCAGGGGGCACTGAATGCTTTGAATCCCACCGAGGTCGCAGTGATTGAAGATATATAAGGTTCCGGTTCCGCTGAGATTGGCAGTGTTGCAGATAATAGTGGGGCCATAGACATCCAGCCTGTTAAGCATGGTAAGCTGAGCTCCGGTTTCCAACACTAAATTCCGGCATTGTGCTTCTATATCAGTCGTTGGGTAATGAGGACAGCCATTGGGAATGGTGACATCGATTGAATTATCGGGTACTATGCTGCAGCTCCAGTTAGCGGAATCTGACCAGGCTGAACTTACTGTGCCTACCCACAATCCGGGATTGCAGGTTGATGATTTGGATGCCTGAACGGTATTTCCAAAGCATCCCTGGTTGATGCGGTCACCATGTCCATCGGGTTCGTTGGAATAATCATCAGAGGGGTCACCAGCATCGATAGATGGTGAATCGAAGCCATCGAAAGTCCAGGATAAAGGGATGGTGCCTGGCGGCCAGGGAGCATCGCTATTATGAGCGGAACCGTTTGTGGATTGAAGGTGAAAATCGCTGCCAGCAGCATTTACAAACATGGGATCAGTGCTGATACTGTTTAAATCTCTGCCTGTTGCGGTTTGCCACAAAGCAAGTGAGCTATAAGAGCTGAGGTTATAATCAATCCAACCGATATAGTACCCTATTGTCCAATGGAGATTGTTATAATCGCACTGTAAAAAGGTCATGTCCGAAAAGGCTCCATAACCCAATCCCCCGGCTCCGAAGGTCAAACAGGCATCATAAACGCTGAAACCCGCAACCTGGATTATGTTATTCCTAAGGGTAATATTGTAAATATCGCTTAAATTGTCATAGGGGACCAGTACCACTCCACCCCAATTATTTGCAGCGGCATTGTTTCCTGCCAGGGTATTATTCAAAATGGTCAAATTACTCATGGTGCCGGATGATGGGAAGAATTGGATCCCGTCTCCGCCATTGCCGTATATAAGACAGTTTCGAATGGTGATATTATTGCCGCAATAGTAGCTTCCCTGTATCCCATTGCTGCCATTATTATGTATCTTGCATTCCTCTATAGTAAGGTAATTACAGGGTCCAAGTTCGGATTTCAGCCAGATCCCATAATCATCGTCGAGGACTGAGGCTCCGGTAATGGTCAATTTCTGTATGGTAAGGTAGGAGGTGTTGTCGATGGTGAAACAGGACCCGTAAGCGCCCCCATTGACGATGGGCATCAGGCCATCCTGGGATCTGATGGTCAGGGTATTAACAGCGGAAGTTGTTATGCCGGTTATCATTACCGCTTCGTTATAGGTGTCGCTGCTGCGGATCTCTATATACTGGGATCCCCCGGTTACCATCCCCCCAAGGGCATCAACAGCCGCCTGTATCGTGGGATAGGTCAGACCAGTTTGAGAATTGTAAACATTACCCGTTCCCTCTGTCGGAGTGAGACAGAAGCTCTGATCGTAGTAGCGGTCATTAAGAATGTATAGGCTTTCCTGGTAGCAATGGTAATCAGTTCCGTAGCCACTCATCCACAGGAACCAGCATGATGAAATTCCTCCTCCCTGTATTGAGACCCACCCGTTGGAGAGGTTGCAACATGGTGTAAGGGTAGCGGAATAGTAATATAGGGGGTATGTATCGTAAAGGCTGTCGGTGTCCACGCCGGTAAGGGTCATGGAGTAGGAGCAGACTTCAGTTCCGGGGTAACCGGCGGCATCGGTGTAAAATTTAATGGAGAAGGGAATGGGATTTTCGGTACAGGGGTTCCAGTCCAGTCCGTCATGCCAGGCGGTCAGTCCCCAGAAATGGATGTTACAGATAGGGTCGGTCAGTCCGGAGAAGTTCTCATAGACCAGATACTGGCCGGGTGAGTGGATATCGCTGGTAGCGGCGCTCCAGATTT